>CAJUPF010000041.1 GCA_910588565.1 uncultured Lachnospiraceae bacterium | reverse complement strand
CTTCCAGAAGCGTAATATCTTCACCATACGGTTTTGTCTGTGTCCTCCACTGGTTATAATTACCAGTTTCATCTATATTGTAATAAGTAACCGGATATTTCTCAATATCCCAGTCTGCATATAAGATCAGGGAAGCGTCCTCATGATAGACGTCTCCCGGAGCAAAATATTCTGAACTCCCATCTTCCTGTATCCGTTTCCATCCCTGAAACGTATATCCTTTACGCACTGGCGCTTCAGAGCTGATCTGGACTTCTTCTCCGGCGCTTCGTTCCATGTGTTCCGGCAAACCGGTTACTGTATCATCTGTACCGGCAAGGTAAATTACCCGGTACTGGTCTTTTTTCCATATGGCATACAGCGTTGCGCCGCTTTCTTCTCTGTATAAGTCTCCTGGATAAAAAGCGGCTGTCTGCGCATTCTTTTCTGTCGCCCATCCGGCGAATCCATACCCGTCCCTTGTCGGCATTCTAAAGGAAAGCGTAAGCGCCTCACCATATACTTTGATCTGTTCCGGCATATCTTCACTGCAAAATCCGCCATTTAAATCATACTTCACCGTGTTGGTTTTTATCCGCCACACGGCGAACAGATGCATGGATGCATTTTCCGCATAAATGCTTCCTGGAAGATATGCAACTTCTTCCGCATCTGCGCTGGTTCCCCAGCCCATAAAATCGTATCCTTCCCGCACAGGTTTTGTGCTGCTTAATGTTAATGTTGTATTCAACGGTTTTATCTGTTCTAACGGTGCGTCTGTCCCCCCGTTCGCATCATAGGATACCATATACTGATCTGCTTTCCAGATCGCATATAATGTCACGGATGCATTTGCTGTATAAGATTCTCCGGGCATATAAGCCGCAGTGGTATCCGCTGCGGAAATCCCCCATCCGGCAAACCCATAGTTCGGGCGCATTGGTATTTCGGTAGAAAGCGCAATGCTTTTATCATGTGTTTTTGTCTGTTCCGGTATTGCTTTGGAAGTTCCTCCGTTCAGGTCATAGGAAATTTTGTAGGTATCCAGCTTCCAGACTGCGTATAAGGCCAGATCCGCATCTGCTGCATATGCGCTTCCCGGTGCATAATTACTGTCTGCCGCAGCTGCGTCTGAAGATTCTGCCCAGCCCTGGAAGGTATATCCGGTGCGTACCGGCTTTGAGCCGCTTAGATTTACCTCTATGCCAGGTACCTTTTTCTGCTGTGCAGGAGCCCCGCTGCCTCCGTTCGCGTCGTAAGTAATTGTATATCTCTGTATCGTATCATCGTCATCCCCCTGATAGCCGTAATTGATATAATACCAGAAAGCGTATTCGCAATTTCCCCCGATCTTCTGGGCATAATATTTCATATCAAAATAGTCATTGCTGCGCCTTCCACGCTCAGATGGAACATCCGCTGTGTCAAATACCAGAAAATTCCGGTATGCCCCTGACAACCCGCCGTCCTCGTGTTTGGAGAATACTGCGTTTACATCTGCATTATATTTCATATATGCTGTAAAATTATAGAGCCTGCTGAATGCTTTTGCTTCCCTGCTGTCCGAACCGAGCGCTCCGTTTCTGGCTCCCCAGGTACAATAATGGTAAAACAAATCACCATTAGATACACCTGGATGAACAGATTCCAAAGCTTTCGCATAATAGTCTACATCAAAAAAAACAGAAGTCTTTCTGCGTTCCGTCCCCAACAGCACATATGTTACAAAATGCTGGTATGCCCCTTCATTTGAATTTACATAGGAATTGCTTGTAAGTTCCGGATTCAGCTTAAGGTATTCCTTGGGATCAAAAGCCTGGCATGGGCTGTAGCCCAATGTAATTCCTTTTTCATAATAGTGCTTCTTTAATCCTGCCATATCATCCCGCATGGCTGCTATTTCAGGATTTTCCTTATGGTGTTTAAAATAGTACCAGCTCCCGTCAAAAAATTGTTCTGGCAGCGTCGCTGCTTTTACTTCCATTTTGCCAATTGCTGCTCCAATCATAAAAACAAACAAAATGGCTGCCATACAGGCGCCTGCTTTAAACATCTGCTTCCCCTTTGATAATCTCATCTGTGCTCCTCCTGAATATCAGTATTTTCTTTAAAAATTCCATTTTTTCTGTTTTGTTTCATGTATTGCGTTCTTAAAACAGATGTGGATATTTTCTTTCATTATAACCTTATAGGTTAAGTTATTCAATATCTTTTTAGTTATATTTTAGAAGCTGGACTGTTACAGAGGCTCTGCATATCCAGTCATGCAAAAAGGCAGCCATCTGTGCTTTACGCACATCTGACTGCCTTCTACCGCATTCACTCAGAATTTAAACTTAGAAATCCCATAAATTGGAATTGTATACACACGGCCTGCCACTCCGCCATGGGTATTTCCTTTTGCCATCACCAGATAATCAGCTTTTCCATGTTCGAGCGCCTCCATCGCCGTTTTTGCACTGTTCTTCCCTGCCTTCACCTCAATTACGTAGGTTTTTCCGGAATCCAATGACTTCGTATAAAAATCCAGTTCTCCTTTTCCCCATGTGGCAAATGCCGGCATCTCAAATGCAAGCTCGCCCGGATATCTGCTTCGCCGTTTCAGATTCAGATATACAAAATTCTCATTGACAATTCCACTGATATCAGAATCTTCACAGCCGATCTGCTTTAAGAAAAATGAAGCAAGGCCTACATCCATAAAATAGCATCTGGCTTTTGCCCGAAACTCTAAAATACTGCAGTTGAGGATCTTTCCTGCAAATCCTATGATTCCGGAACTGTACAGCCAGTCCATTGCCCGGTTTACAGAGGCTTTTCCAAGATTACTGGAGTACTCTTTTGTCACGATCTGCTGCAGCTCTTCGCTGAAGCTGTCTTTGTCAAACCCTTTCTTTTCTTTTACAAGAACGCGTGCGATACTACAGAACAGATTCCCATATGCTTCATAATCCAGAATATCTTCAAAATAACGGCGGCTTTCATTTGTAAACAACCGAATAATCTCTTGCAGTTCTTCCCGGCATTTTTTGACTGTGCCGCCTGCAAGATACCGCAGCACCACTTTGGGATACCCGCCGATCTGGCTGTAAACCCCATACCAATCAGTGAGTTCCTGATAGACAGCTTCCTCTCCGGAGCCGAAAATGTCCAGCTTTTTAAATGCTTTCCCCTTTCCTGCAGCTTCCAGAAATTCCTCAAAACTCAGCGTCTGTATCTCCAAAGAAGCCATATCCCCGGCGGAATATCGGAAATCTTTATTTAATATGCGCCCCAGATAGCTTCCGGTTACAATAAAATCACTTTCCAGGTTTCTTGTAAATTCCCGGATGCGGTTATAAATCTCTGCGGATTCCTGAATCTCATCAATAATGACTACTGTATTCTTCCCATCCGTAAATTCCGGCATATACCGAAGAAGAAGCTCTTTCAACGGATTTTGGAACTGTCTTCCTTTTTTCATTTCGTCCCTTATCTCATGGTAATGCTCCAGAAATACCTCTCCGGAAAGTTCCAGCAGGTTCACATATATTTTGTGTTCATACTGCTCATCCGCGAATTTATTTACAAGATAGGTCTTTCCCACCTGCCTTGCCCCAGATACTTCCAAAGTCTTATGATCCGGGCGCTGTTTCCATGCAAGCAGTTCCTGATACGCTTCTCTTTTTAAATCTTTCATGCTATCACCTTATTTTTTCTGGTTATTATATCAGACCTTTTTCGGTTTTCCAAGATACTTTTGGTTTGTACGCACCGTTGATGAATCTATGCTTTCCTTAAATTAAAATAACTTTTTCTAAATCACAACTTTAAATGTTGTACTCTTAATACTAATTTCAATGGATACAATAAAATTTTGCAATTATTTCATAGACTTGATTTAAAGCAGAAATTATAACGAATATCTAAACAATTTCATGTAAAAATTATATATTCTTTATGAAAAATCAATTGCAAAACAGAAGTTGGAACTGTAAAATAACAAAAGAAGACTGTATTCTGAAAAGAATATCTGTTTAGCAACAGAAATCTAAGAAACTATGAAGGACAATATGGCAGCAAGAGGGAGTGGCGCTGTGGCTGAAAAGGATATTGCTGAAAAGACACTGGAAGCTTATAATGACGTGTTTGCAGATATCATCAATGTACTTCTCGAACTGGAAGAAGAGAGTCCGAATTCCAGTTACAAATCGGATGGAAAATTACATGCGCAGGAACGGGATATTGCCAAATACTGGTGCAAAGGATTGGTACGCATTGCGTTATATGGATTTGAAAATCAGACGGATGTAGACAGCGATATGCCGCTGCGGCTGTTTTCCTATGATGGAGCTGCTTACCGTGGACAGCTTCTCACAGAAGAGGCGGCGCCCCGCTATCCTGTGGTAACTCTGGTTTTGTATTTTGGATACCGGCGGTGCTGGAAAACGCCAAGGACATTGTATGACTGTCTGACAATTCCTGAAGAGCTAAAGCCGTATGTCAACGACTACCGAATGAATTTGTACGAAATCGCATATTTAAATGATGAACAGGTGCAGCTGTTTACAAGTGATTTTCGGATTGTGGCAGATTACTTTGTACAGATGCGCAAAAGCAGAAACTACACTGCCCCGGAAACAACCATCCGTCACGTACATGAACTGCTGCAGCTGATGGCTGTGATGACACAGGATTCCCGGTTTGAGGGTGCATGCAGCCCGGATATGGAAAGGAGGCCGACAAGCATGTGTGAGGTTTTGGATCAGATAGAAGGCAGAGGTATTCAAAAGGGAGAAGATACGATTCTTTCTTTAATGCATTACCTGTTAACCAACAACAGGTCAGAAGATGCAATGCGTGCAACAGAAGATGCAGCATACAGGCACAAATTGCTGACAGAGATGTTTCATGATAAAAAATAATGGCTCCGTTTTGAAAAATTATGCGGCAGAGATTCCCTGCCTCATAATTTTTCAGAAGCAACACACTTTCAGCCCACATATTATTACTCAAAACAGATCGGCTATTTACCAGTAAACTAACTTTCATAATACGCAGTAAGTTTCGCAAGAAATGTTTCTCTTTCATCATCTTCAAAACCACGGAATATTATTTTATTAATATCCTCATGATTAAATAAATACTGGAACTGATCTCCGATATGTCCTTCCGGATACAAAACGCCAAGATAATCGTACTCTTTCCCATCTCCACTTACATCACTTTGCTTAATACCACTAATCATCAATCGCTTTTCCCCATCCTTTAACAGGACAATTGATCCTATTGGCAATAATTCCTGAATTTTCATATTCTGCTATTCCTCCATTATGCAAATGATAATTTATTAAACCAATTTCCTATTGACTTGGTAACATTTTTGGCAGTTTTGCTGACTGCCTTGCCTATTGCAGCCCCTGTATCAAGAATTGTGTCGGATACCCATTCTGTAGTGGTTTTTCCTGTCAACGCTTTTACTCCTGCATTAATTCCTGCAATGACAGCGCCACTTGCTGCAACAACAAGAATTCCCGGAGCAGCGACCGTACCCAATGCAGTTGTGATTGCAGCTCCAACTACTATATTAGCCCCATAGGTTATAACAGTATCTACCGCTGTCTCCGTTATTGTCTCAGCGATTACTCTGGCGTCTGACATCGTACCATTAGAATTTGCCTGTTCTTCCATATTGTCAAACAAGTTGGTTACACCGCTGAGCGCAACAGATGCCCAGGAAGCTGCTGCCTTTTTTACACCATTTTTACCTTTAAAAGTAGCAACGACATCATCAAACTGGGCACGGAATGGGGATGTTTTGTTCGTCAGATTATTGACAAAACGTGTAACCGGATTTTTTGCTGCGGAAGCTCTGCCCAGAGGTTTTAATCCGGTAATTTTCTTTGCCCACCATGCCATAGCTGTTTTTGTTCCGACGGCATTACCGATTTTTTTGTAATTATTATACGTTTTTGCAGCGCCCGACACAAATTCATACGCTTCCTTGCTTGTTTTGACAATGTCTTTCCATGAAGCAGCTTTTTTATAACTGCTCATCAGTCCATATATTGTACTGATATGGCCTGCTCCTGATAAAGCTTCTTTCACACCATAATTAGATGTAAATTCATCTATAAATACATTAGACTTCTTTTTCTTGCTCATAATCTGGCTGACTTTCAGAAGGTTGCCTGCTACTGCCCCTGCAGCTGCGATTGCCCCTGTATAGTTATGAGCATCAAATGTTGCATATACTGCTTTTGAAATAACAACCCCGGTAATCTCACTTTCGGCGGTTCTGTACTGGTTTCCAATGGAATCCAATGCATTCTTCAAAGCGTTTATCTGTGTCTTCTTCTGTTCCAGGGTACTTGTAAGATTTTGCAGTTTCTTCTTTACCTGTGCTTTGGATACTTCTGAAAGCGATAAATTTGATGCTATGCTCTCTATCTCACTTCTTTTTCCTTCTAATGAACTGGCCGACTGTGCCAGTGATCCAGCACAAGTTTTTAATACATCTAATTTTATTTCAATCTCACCCAAATTTCCACCCTCCCTTCTGTTGAATATTAAAAATCTTTATCCATATAAAACACAGGATAAGAGCACTGGATTTCCCATGTGCTCCTATCACATGTTCTGCTGCTCTTTTCTTTTTACACAATCACATCCGAGGACAACGCATTTGCCGCAGCCACATTTGCGTTTTCTGCCTGTGTATATTCCTGTGCCATGGCCTGCAGATCTGTTACATGCTCATTTACCATGCCAACCATCCGGTTAATATCATCCTGCAGCCCGTTAAATTTATTCTTATAGGCTGTTGCCGCATCACCGCTCCATACTTCACCGCTTAAACTTGTAACCAATGTTGTCATCTGCGTAGTCAGATTTTTAATCTGATTGCCGGTATTCTGAAATGAAGTCGCCGTTCCTGTCAATTTTGACACATCTACTTTTAATGTTCCTGTCATAATTGTATCCTCGCTTTCTTATTTGTACGATCTTGTGTTCGCTGTGTTTAAATTGGCGTTTTCTGCTTTTTCATATACGCTTACAATTTCCTGCAAGCTGGTGATGTACTTTTCAATTGCATTGTAAAATTCATTCATCTGGTTAATGTCCTGGGTGAATGCTTTGTGGAATGCATCATTGGCATCGCCTTCCCACATGGAATTTAAAGCGCTTTCTGTTGACGTCAGCTCTTCGATCTGTGTTTTCAGGCTGCTGTTTAATGTCTTTAATTCCCCCGCTTTGTTCGTGATCGTGGATGTGTTTACTGTAATATTTGCCATTTTTTATGACCTCCTCCTTTTTTATCTTCTATGCATCTTTGCATGTAAGATCCAATTTACCTTCTACTTATACTTCCTCGCCTTCGCCAGCTCTATCGCCCGTTTCTCGGCATTATACGTATTCTGCGCTATGGTGCGTATTGTAGCGGCTGTCTGGTTCAGCCCCGCTGCCACAGAACGCAGATGTTCCGCCACAGTCTGCCCTTTGCTTACATACAGGCTGGCATTCCCGCTTTTCCAGTTGGCGGAAATATCCCGCATACAGCCTGCCAGGTTATTATCTGCAAGCCTGCTGATATCCCTTGCGATCCCTTCGAGCCGTTCCGCCTGGTTTTTTGCTCTCTGGAAATCCATTTGAATAGAATACATTGTTTTTGCCATTTTCTCCTCCTTAAGCAATGACATCATCCGGAAGCGCAGATGCGATCTGTGCTGCTTTTGCCTCTGCTTCCACATAGATTCCCGCCATTTTCTGCAAGTCTTCCGGATGCTCACGCAGACGTTTCAGCATCTTTTTGATATCCTCGTCATTCTCCTTTAAATACTTTCGGTGGTACTCACTGGCGTCGCCCTGCCAGTAAGCTTTGGAATTTTCTATCAAATCATGAATCCTGTTCCAGCTGTTTTCGATTCTGGACGCCTGATCTGTAATTTCCTGCGCTTTTGCCCGCATTGCATCCGGAGATACCTTCAGCTGTATATCTGCCATTTTGCTCACCCCCTGTAATCTGTGAAATATTCCCGTGATCCTGCCATGTGGGAATATGCCTGCATATGGATTTTACACACGAATCCCTGCCACGATATCCCCAACATTCCGTTCACATGCGTCATATTTGGATTTAGCATTGACCTCAAAAGAATGAATGCTGTCCAGGTTTTTAAGAACCGTGTCCATTGCATTCATATCATCCTGAAATGCCCGCTTAAAGGCTTCGCTGCCAGGCCCGTCCCACATGCCGTCCAGCTGCGCCACGCTCTGCTTCATATTGCCAAGTTCTGTTTTAATAGACTGAATCAGCCCGGCGGCCGTCTCCGCATCGCCATTCAGCCGATCCGTGTTTATTTTTATATAATTACCCATACTTCTCCCCTTCCGTTTATACCAGCATCAGCCTGCTTCCATCCCGGATTCCATTTCCATGCAGTGTCTGGTTCCTGTCCAGAATCTCATATTTATCCATGGAACACATCATAAAACCTGTCCCGTTTTCCGGCATTCTGCCCTGCACTTTTTTGGATACCATCTCACTGATTTCCGTTATAATCTGCTCCACAGGCACATTTTCATCCAGCATAAAATCATAACTGTCATCAATAGACGGTATATATACATCTGTTAATATCACACGATCCCCTCCTGTTCTGCGGATATTGATTGGACTCTCTATTTCCTCGCCAGCGGAACCACCACTTTCTCTGCCGCACCCTCGCCTGACACATTTGGAACCGCTCCAATTCCCGGCGCTTCCGTCTTGCTTTTTTCTGCAAACGAAAGGTGATCATAATTTAAAATTGGATTTTCCAGCGTCTTTCCGCCAAAATGAATCCCGGTTTTATATCCTGTGAAAAATTCATATATGGCATGGCCGGCTGTAAACGTCCTGTTTTCCAGCGACATGTCCGCGAAAAAATAAATATTATGCAGCCGCCCTTTTGAAATGATATTTTCCAGAAATCCCCGCATGTCCAGTTCTGCGCGGTAAATAAGCGGCACAAACCAGCTTAAATCGGAAATAAAGATAAAATACGGTTTTTCTTTGCTCATCGCTGCAAAAATTTCATCTTCTTCAAAATCCTCACTAAGCATCTGGTTCTTTAACTGATTCCGTTCTTTGAAGACAGGAAGCAGCTTTTCAAAGAAATCGTACAGTTCCTGTTCTGTTACAGCATAAATCACACGATCTTCTCTGCCATAATTTTTCAAATCACGTCCCGTACCGTCAATAACACAGACAACGCTGTCTTTTTCAAGAGCAGCCTGTATACATACTTTCAGAAAATTTGTTTTGCCGGAACAGGCCATCCCTGTGATCAGATAGCAATAGGTTTGTAACAGAGGAATACCATAGACACTTGCATTGGCTGCGTCGTACCCCACAGGAAGGTATTTGGGATCGGCTGACATCTTCTGGTATTCTTCCAGATTATGGAACTCTGACCATACCGGTTTTGCCGGGATCTCCGGTATCCTGCGCGCTGATTTTCCCTGCCATGCGCATTTCATTTCTTCGCATTTCAAACGGATCTGCTCCATCCTCTGGTAGTCGTTTTCTGCCTTTAGAGCCAGTGCGGTCTGGTATTCTAATACCCTGCCTCCGTAAAGAACAAGGCCTCTGCCATGGATACCGCCCTCCGGCATCACTTCGATCTGATTGCTGTGCAGCAAATCTGCATAAGCAAATTTATCCTGCAGGGAAAGGCAGAGAATGGTATTGATATTTTCACCTACCCGTGCTGTAATATCGTTCCTGCCAAATCCTGTCCCGGTCACAATCAGGAATATGCCATGGCTGACGCCTTCTTTGGACAGGCGGATCAGGAAGTCTTCGTATTTTTCATTTGTTTTTTCTTTAAAAGACGCATAATTGTCTATAAAAATCAGAATTGCCGGAAGGGTTACACCATGCACTTTGACATACTGGCTGTAATTGCCGCCGCGGAACAAAGCTTTCCTTTCTTCCAGGATCGTATGCATCATATTAAAAAATTTGGATATTTTGTCAGTATCTGTTTCATACATAATTCCGCCCATATGAGGCGCCATTTCAAATGCAGACATCATTTTGCTGCTGAAATCCAGCGCATACATCGTCACAAGTTCCGGTGAATATCTCTGAATCAGGGCATATGCCATCGTCTGCAGCATCGTACTTCTTCCGCTGACAATCGACCCGCATACTGCAATATGGCCGTCTTCAGCAAAATCCAGAATCAACGGCATCTGGTTCTGGTTCTCCGGATCGTCCGTTTTTCCAAGAACAAATGCAAGAGAAAATTCTTTTGCATGTTCTGGCCAGACGCCTTTTTCAAAACGACATTCTGAATACTCTGCAAACTCGTCCAGATAAATATGCGTGCCTAACACCGGCATCCAGAGCTGCAGGCGGTACTGATAACCATTCTCTTCCGCCATCGCTGCCAGATATTCTTTTATTGCGTCCAGCTGTGTTTTTTCTTTCTTCTGCGGAAGCTTTATCTTTTGTTCTGCAGCGCATTTCAGCAGTTCTGAAATCATATCCTCTGGCAGGATATCCTGCTGGCAGACAGCATCATAAAGCCGTATGAAATCTTCCAGTCTGGCGTCATTATATTTGCCGGACGGATATTCCAGCTTCATTTCATGCATACATTCATACATCATTTCCATCAGGCTGCAAAGCATGGACTCTTCCCGCAGCGCTTCTTTTAGTGTCAGCTGGAGCCTTCGCAGAGACTCCTGCAGCGCTGTTTCCAGATGTTCCACCCAGGTATACTCTGCTTTTTTCTTATAAAAAAGTTTGACGCTGTTTCCAGTCATGTCTACCCTGCCGCTTAAATTGATCAGTCTGGCATCATCCGGGCTGTAGTTGACTGCCAAAGACATCATATATGTCTGCAGTGTTTCACTTTTTCCGGAACCTGTGGTACCTGCGACAAGGCCATGGGGACCGTGGTATTTTTCATGTACATCCAGATAACAGTGTACGCCTCCCGCTTTCTGGCCAATAACGCCTTTTATGTTGTCATACGTTCTGTTTTTTGCCCATCGTTCCCGAACAGACAGCTCATCCGGACGATGTATCCCAAACATATCAAAAAATGTCAGGGACGCCGGAATTTCTCCGCCTTTTTCCATTTCCTGCACCTGCAGCGTAGACAGATGCCTTGCGAACTGTTCGAGCCTGTTATCCTCAATCTTATCAAAATCAATTTTCTGTTTTTTACTCTCATTGTCGGAAACAGCATACATTCCCTGATAGGTATCCGTATGCTCTACTATAAAATCGCAGGCATTCGGCAGTTCTTCATACCGCTCTGTCAAAAGAATCGTTGTCAGGCCGCAGGCTGCTTCTTTGTCAAAAATATATCTGGCCAGAAGCTCTCCTTCCAAAGCTCTCAGATTGGAAATAAACAATACATACCATGGCTTTGGTATAGCTTCATTCTGGCGTTTTGTTTCCTCAAGCCTGCTTCTGAAAATCCGGGTCAGTTCATACGAAACATCGCCTGTCTGCTCCTCATCTGCAGCAAGATATCTTGTCTTCTTATCTTCCGACCATACATGGGGAAGCCATTTCGCAAAGCGGAACGCTTTTTCTTCTTCTGCACATTTTTTATCAAAGATGAATCCCATTTTTACATCGGTATAGCAGTTATTGGCCGCTATCTGGGCAGCAATGCATTTCGCTGTTTCCATAGCGCCCTGTTTATGTTTACCTCCTACAATGCCGATCAGGCTGTGCTCTTTTAAATCAAGTGTCACCGGCACATCATATAAAACGCTGTAATTTTCTCTGAGGAATCCTGGTTTTTCGGCCAGCTCATCCTGATAGATCTGAAATCTCTTTTTGGGAATATCGATCTCTATCTGGAATGGGATTGTCCCAGTTCCCAGACGATGATTCAGAAAATCCTGATGTGAAGCATTTCTGTTCCAGAGAACTCCATCCTTTCCGTCATAAGAAAGGCAGCTGGCCGGGTCTGGATACATCTCAGTAAGCAAAGCTGCAGTTTCGTCATATTTTTGTTTTACTTCTTCTGTTTTCTCAATCAGATACGCACTGTATGCGTTAAACCGCTCTTTTGCCTGTTTTTCTTCTTCTTTTTTCTGGTACCGGATATTTGCCAGCGCCCAGCCTATGCCGATCGCCGCGGATGTTACTGACATAATCAGGCCGGAATACATATACAGAGAAGAGCCGGTTCCGTTCCTGCCGGAAGCTGTAATCGTCATCATACATCCGAGAAGCATTGGCAGAGCCATGGTAACAGACGGGCCGACCGTCAGGTATAGCGGCTGCTGTCTGGAAAGATTCATCTGCGGAGGAGCTTCAATTTCAATCGTCTCCTCATCCAGGCTTTCATATCCGCGAGGCGCTCTGTGATAAATGGTTTTGCCTTCTGACATTTCATATGTTCGCTTTAAGTAAACAGTCTCTTCCTCATACATGGTGTATTCCGTCAGTTTTTTACGGTTGATCTGTGCGCAGCTTCCAGTTACGTCAACTGCCAGAATATTTCCCAGAAACACCAGATGCAGTCCCATGATATTGATATAAGCTCCCCATTCCAGTGTTTGTGACTGTGCAATTTTGCGGGAATTGACATAGGTGCCGTTGATGCTTTTATTGACAATCCTGTATGACGTTCCTTCCCGCTCAATCACAGCATGATTGCGTGAGACCAGTTTCTGGTATTTATAACAGATATCATTGGCCGGGTCATTTCCGATCGTTACCGTATTTACCTGATCCAGACGGTATTTTTCATAGACATGAAATACGGAATCCACATATTTTACGATAATCGAAAGTATTTTTCCTCCAATAGCAGAAATATCTTACTGAGTTCCATATACGTTCCTCTGCTCCTTATATCTTTCGCATGTATTTTGCAGTAACAGTTCAGATGCTTCCACTGCCACGTTCCATTCATTTTATCATTTGAATTATAACCTTTTTAGTTATAAAATGCAACACCTTTTTAGTTATGTTTCGGAATAAAAAATAATACCAGTATTTCGATGCCTGGATTAGAACAGCAATCCATTTCCTGCCAACCGTAAAAATACCCCCTTGGATCATCATCTTTTACCGCTCGATATAAACCCATTACACCCACAAGCCATCAACTTTTAATGTTGTGTTTTGACATACTTACAGGGTTATTTTGATAACAATAGCGGTAAACTATAATGAATCATAAATAATACAAGGTGGTGCGCAATGAATATTTACGATTATATTATTAATGATTACAAACCTGATATGGGCAAACGAATCCGTGCCTGCCGTCTGCAATCCAGCCTTACCCAGGAAAACATGGCAGAAATCCTGGATATCTCTGTCAAACACTATAGCGAAGTGGAACGCGGCATTACAGGCCTTGCCGTAGAAAAACTGATTTTTTTATCACATCTTTTTGAAGTCAGCCTGGATTACCTGCTGAAAGGCGATGGAGAACCGCCTCAGCTCCCCTGTGTACTGATTGATATATACCGCTCCTGCCCGGATGAAAAAAAGAAGAATCTGATAGAACTTGCCAAAAACCTGAATGAATTAATCCATTTCAATCCCGAACCACAATAGAACAGGGGTTGTCCGCAGACAGAAATATCCCTGTAAGAATCAGAATCTGTATACCTCTGATCGATTCTTACAGGGATATCTTCTCTTTTTGGCTGCATGTTTTTCCGTCACATCTTGCTGTTATTCCCCCGAAAGCAGTGTGCTTGGAGTAATTTTCCTGATTTTTAAAGACAGTGTGCAGGCTGTCAAAAAAGCAAACAGCACAAGTCCGATTCCTGCAGCTGTGATAAATCCGGCCGGAACGGTAAATGAACATGTTACGATCCCAATACCATTTAAAAATAATGCTATGAATGGGTTAATTATCAGGCTGCATACCATAAGCCCGATTGCGGCAGATACTATAATTGTGGGCATAAACGACAGCGCTGTCTGCAGGATCAGCTGTCCGGTCGTAAAGCCGAGGGATTTCAGGATTCCATAGTCGCGTTTTTTATGATTGAGCATGGTACGCACAAGCAGATACAGGACAAAAGCGATAATAATGGCGGAAAGCACAAGTACGGCGCATACGATAATTGTCATAAGAGAAACATATACGCTGGCCACGCTCTTTATCATGGCATCCATATTTACTGCTGCATTTATGTTTCCATTTAATTCTTCTTTTCGTTCCAGATGAAACGTTTCGATATCGGTTTTGCTGTCAACATTGATATTATAACTGAGGTTTGTAAGCGTTCCTAACCGTTCATAGCCCGCCCTGGTAAGCAGGCAGTCCCTGCCGAGATTGTTGGAAATCTGTGTAAAACCACAAATCAGATATCTTCCCTGTTTACCGTTTCCTGTTATTTCTATTTCATCGCCAATCCTAAAGCCATGTTCTTTGGCATACTTGGCAGCAACTGCGATCTCGTTATCGTATTTTGGGAATCTTCCCTCGAACACAATATCCTGATTTGTGATTTTTGCAAAATCGTCACAGATTGTTGCCATCAGCTCCGCGCCGCCAACATGAGATACATTCAGGGAAGTATACAAATAAAACTGTTCCACACGGCTGTCTGCATTTATGTTCCGTATAAAATCGTCCTCCGCTTCGCTCTGTATGTTGATACAGCTATCCGCAGTTTCGCCGACAATCAGGTTTAAAAACGGCGTCATATCTGTTATTACATTTTCGAGCATCATCCCGGAAAAAACGACGACAAGCGAAAGAACCATCATTGTAATACAGACAGTTATATTATGCCGGATTCCAGAAAGCGCAGTTTTCAGCGCAAGGGCAAGGTTCAGCGGCGCTTTTGTCTGTTCTAACGGAACATAATTTCGTTTGAAATTGTGCGTCAAAATCCCGGCTCTCAATGCGGTAACAGGCTCTAGTTTTTTAATTTGGCGTGACGCCAGCCATACGGCGAGCGCAACGGTACCGCACAATACAGCAATTGAAATCACAAGCGGCAGCGGTAAAAAGTGTATGGCGTATGGGATTCCCGTCTGTGCGATCATCATAGCGTTAACTTTTGGAAACAAGCAGTAAGAAAGCCCGGCTCCGGCAAATGCTGTGAGAAAAGCCAGGCTCAAAAACTGTACTAATAAGATCCGGATCAGCTGTCCTGACGTATAGCCTGTGGCTTTCAGCGCACCCAGATTTTTCATATGAACCTGTATGTAATTGATAATATTTGAGACAATTACCACAAGCGCAATCAGAAGCACAAAAAACGCCATTGCGCTCATAATTCCTGAGCAAATCATCTGAGAAATATATCGTGACTGGGATACGGTATCATAGCAATTGCTCACCATCGTAAGAGCAGGATACTGTTCGGAAACTGTATTTTTCAGATCTGCTTCATAGAGCAGATTTTCTGATTTATCTTTTAGACGCACCGAACACAATGTTGCCTGCTGCGCATAGCCGCCAGCTTCGAGTTCTTTGTATTTATCTTCTGTAAGAATGGCTTCCGTCAGCGTGCAATTATGCGATCCTGTCATGACATTGTTGAAAAAACCGCAGACTGTATATGTCTCTTTATGGCTGCCGATCGAAATCTCAATCGGTTTTCCTACGGCAATATCCCCTGTTTTATATAGCATGGGAAGATATATACCGCTAGCAAATGTGCCTTCTTCTACAATTTCAGCTCTGCCGACAGAACGGCTGACAGCCGTCTGCTTTTCCATAAAGACAAACCAGAGATTGATTGAGCCGCCATTATATGGAAAGGAACAGGCCATATGCATACAGTTATCCAGACAAAACTCTGCAGTACGGTTGTCATGTTCAAGCGTTTGTGACAGAAACCCCTGAAATTTGCGATCGTTGCCATCTACTGCTAAAGTGACGTGTTCGGCATTGAGTTTATCATGGTATCTGTTAAAATTGGCTTTGTAGTCCATAGTAAGCATCAGCCAGAGATTGAGCATTAGCGCTGCGAGCAGAATCAGAACAAGCATTGAGACTGTCTGGCCTTTTGCCCTTCGGATATTTGAGCGGATAATCAGAATACTTTTTCGCATATTACCACCCCATCTCGTTTAAAAATGCAGAAAGCTTTTCATGTCTTTTTCTGTCGCCATGCGAATATCTGCCCAAATCGCATTCCCCTAAAACCGTTCCGTCCTTTAAGTACAAAATACGGTTGCCGCGGCGCGCGGAACGCATATCATGCGTTACCATAACAACACTCTGCCCCTGCTTATGGAACTTTGTAAGCGTATCTAATACATCAAGCCCCGTTTTGGAATTTAGCGCTCCTGTCGGTTCATCCGCAAACAGAATTTCAGGCGAATTGATCAGCGCACGTACGATTCCCACTCTCTGGGCTTCTCCTCCAGAAATCTGTGTAGGGAATTTCCGCTGCGTCTCTTCAGAAATATCGACTGCCGCGAACAATTCCCTGGCTTTTGCCACAAGCATCTTTTTATCCTTGTTTACAAGAAGTCCTGCGGACAGTACATTATCCATAACACTCATTCCATCGATCAGATAGATCTGCTGAAATACAAATCCGCAATGATCACGCCGGAACACCGCAAGCCCGTCGGAATTTAGGCCGGAAATCACCTTTTCACCAAACGTGATTTTGCCAAGCGTAGGCGTGTCCATTCCGGAAAGCGCGTACAAAAGCGTGGTTTTCCCGGCACCGCTTGCTCCCATAATCACCGTAAAGTCGCCTTTGTAAAGCTGCAGATCGATATTTTTCAGAACATGCTGCATTGTACCGCCATTGGAAAAGGACTTACTTAATTTTTCTGTCTTCAATAAAATTTCTTTCATATGAAATGCCCTCCTTTTTGCATGTTCTATTCTATGGTTTTAATTCTTAACGATCTTTACGCAATCCTTAAATATCCCTTAAATCATCCTGCAAAAGCAATCTGGACCACCGCTTTCAGCCCGGCTTCTCCGTTTTCAATTTCAAGCCGGCCCTGCATGTTCTTCATACAATAATCAGAAATATACAGCCCAAGCCCCGCGCCTTCTATATGTTTTGCGTTGCTTCCGCGCTTAAATTTTTCTTTCAGAAGCGGCAGCTCCAGGCTGTCGACGCCGCCGCCGCAATCTTCGATACAGACAGCAAGGCAGGAATCCTCTGCACATATGGTTACAGTTATAGCTGTATTGCCATATTTATAGGAATTGGCAAACAGATTATCAAATACCTGCTGCAGACGAAGCCTGTCCGCAAACAGCAGGCAGTCCGGAACAGGCGGTATTGCAGCACGGTGCAGGTAATCGGCATTCTCCAGTATCACCCGCAGCTCTTTGCTTTTCAGCTCTGACGGTGTTACGGAAAACTCATGCAGTTCTTCTAATGTGGCAGCAAACAGATTAGTAACCAGTGTATTAATCTGGTCTGCTTTCCGGACAATCTGCTCATAATTCTTCCTGTTTTTTTCATCTGCTGACAGCGCTGCGCCTACCTCAGAAGCGGCCCGGATACTTGCAACCGGCGTTTTAATATCATGCGAAAGCTTTGCCACCAGTTCCTTTTTGCTCTCGTTTGCTTTTGCTTCGGCAATCCGTGCTTTTTTTAACTCAAAACGCATCAAATCAAAGCTTTCCGTAAATGCCCCGAATAAATTTTGCCGATCCATTTCTAACGGAATCTCCAGATTTCCTCCTGCAATACGCTCCGCAAATTTTTTCAATTTCAAAAATGGCCGGATAATCACGCGGCGCATATAGAAAAAATAGCCCGCGCAAATCCCGCACTGTATCAGCATTGCTGCTATCACAGCATATATCACAGCCTGCTTCTTCGATTGAAACAGCATTGCGTCCGTATTGTAAATAATGATTTTACCTGTAGTCATCCCTTGAACTTCAATATCCAGAATAGTATCTTTATGGCTGACTGCCGCATGTATGCTTTCACTTAATCCCGGTTTTGTCCTATACAGAACCGTCCCGTCTGTGCCGAGCACAACATAGTCAAGGGGGGTCTGATTGTTATGTTTTGCCAGAGAGTCCCAGTCATTCTGCACGGTCTGCACAGCTTCATTGACTGCTACGGTATCCTGAAGATTTTCTGTCTTAAAACACACAGACAGGAAAAGAACCAAAAGTTCCATTAGAAAAACACCGGTCAGCCCCCAGAAAAAAATATGATTTTTCATTGATGTTCTCCTATAAACCGATAGCCGTCGCCCCAGACCGTAATAATATATTCCGGATTGCCCGGTTTTCGTTCAATTGCCTCACGTATTTTGCGGATATGTACATTCAGTGTGCCGTCGCCAGTAAATTTATCTTCCCAGACCTTTTCAAAAAGCTCCTGCTTGGGGATCATCCTCCCTGCATTCTGAATCAGATAGGCCAGCAGCCGAAACTCCAGCGATGTCAGTTTTACCGGATTTTGGTCAACCAGTACCTCTCTTGTGTTAAAATCCACAGTCAGATACCCATCCGTGTATTTTGCTGCGCTCCTGCTCCCATACCGTTTCAGCACCGCTTTGACCTTTGCCAGTAAAACGCTGAGGGAACAGGGCTTTTGAATATAATCATCGCCGCCAATACTAAGGGCGATAATCTTATCATCATCACTTGCCCGAGCCGATAGAAACAGAATGGGAATATCTGTATGTCCCCGAAGCTCTTTGCACAAATCAAATCCACTGCCATCACCCAAGTTAATATCCAGCAAAAGCAGTTCAGCCGTATGTTCTCTGAAAAAATCCCTGCAGTCTGCAGCGCTGTATGCGAGCGCTGTTTTTATGCCAAACAGATTGAAATATTCCGCTGTGCTGTCGGCAAACAGTTTTTCATCATCTATAATCAGGCAATGATATCGCATATTCCGTCATCCTTTCCATTCAGTTTGCGTGGTATCTCATTCCAATCATAAAATCCGGCATCCGGCTTGTCAAGTTTTGGATGCTCTGGGCATAAATCATTGCAAAAGTAACAAAAGGAGCATCCGCTAAAGGATGCCCCTCTTCTTTAATCAACAAACGTAATCTTCTCAATGACCGGCTGATCCGCCGCGTCCACCGTTCCGTTAGAATCCTGTACAGGCGTATTCTCACAAATGGCATCCACCACTTCCATTCCTTCCGTAACTTCACCAAATGCAGCATATTGCCCATCCAGATAATCCGCGTCTTCATGCATAATAAAAAACTGGGAGCTTGCACTGTCATTTTCCATAGAACGAGCCATGGAAATAACGCCGCGGACATGTTTGATCGGATTTTCCACTCCATTCGCAGAAAATTCTCCTTTGATTGTCTCTGAAGCGCCGCCAGTGCCATTTCCGTCCGGATCGCCGCCCTGGATCATAAATCCGCTGATAATCCGGTGAAAAGTCAGTCCGTCATAAAATCCATCTTTTACCAATTTGGCAAAATTATTGACCGTAATGGGCGCTGCGTCAGCATCCAGTTCAATTTTAATCGTCCCATAGTCTTTCACTTCCATCTCCACATGATGCTTGCCTGTCAGGGTTCCGTCCGCCTCTGTGCCGCCTTCTGCCTCAGCTGATACTGCATTATCTTCCGCTTTCTGTTCCGAACCAGAATCAGTTCCGCAGCCTGCCAGCAGCAATGCGCTGCATACGCCGGCAAGAATCCATTTCCATATTTTGTGTTTCATGTTTCATCCTCCTGAATATTTAATCCTGACAAGTATAACACGATTTACCAGAAATGTGAATGAAATCTTAAATTATAGAAAAACATTCCCTAATTCCCATTTCTGCGTTATAATAAGCTGCGTAGCAGACCAGATGCTATCAGATTTTATCGTTTGGCACGGTCAGCGCAGTCCATGCGCGAGCCTGCCTGTTTTTAAGGAGACAGCATGATTACAATTCCAATGAATGCAAAAGGCGCAGTCAACCGTGACACGATTTTATCCATAAATACTACCAAATCCGGGAAGATCCAAAATGTCCGAACCATATCTGCGTCTTCCAATGGCTCGATGCCTTCTTCTGCTGCCACGAAAGCAGCGCAAAACCCTGCGCAGCAGTCCCAGTCTGTACAACAGCAGGCTTCTGCCAGGCAGCAAAGCAGAATACAACGGCAGACTCCCGGGCAGCAGGCGCCTGTGCAGCAAAGTCCGGTTCCGCAGCCAGTTCCTGTATCCAAACCCATTCCACCGCTTAGAAAACCTGTACAAAAAGGCCAGAAGGTATCTCTGGAAACGGCTTCTGCACTTTCTTTGGTTCGGGCATGTTTTGGCTGGAATACGGATTATCCGCAGTGTGATGTGGATGTCTCTGCGTTTTTGCTTGGTGCAGACGGCAAGGTACCAGGAGATTCCTGGTTTGTATTTTACGGGCAGACAGCAAGTCCGGATGGCAGTACCCGTTTCCAGATCACAAATGATGCCGATCGGGAAGCTATTACGATAGATTTGCGCAGATTGCATCCGCAGGTGCAAAAAATCGTCTTTGTTCTGACGATCAACGAAGCATTTGAGAAAAAACTTCACTTTGGTATGATGAAAGATGCCTATATTCGGGTTCTGAACGCCGCAGATCAAAGCGAACTTGTCAGTTTTAAAATGACCGACTATTATTCCAATGTCATTTCTATGATGATTGGGGAACTATATCAACACAATGGAATCTGGAAATTCAACGCCGTTGGCAATGGCGTCGCAAGAGATCTTTCCGGTCTCTGCGCACTTTATGGCGTGCAGGTACAAAATTAGGAGGACAGCTATGCTTACATTTGAAACAATCAATGAACTGACTTTAAAAGTCACCTGTACTGGTAATGACGTTCTGTTTACAAAAGCCGGTTCTTTTATTGCCGGAGAAAACCCCGGGGGGAAAAACTACAAATTTGAAAAACTGTTATTAGGCCCGCAGGGCAACATTGCCCAGGCGGCCCTGGGTTCTATTATGCGCCGTGTCACCAAAGAAAATATTCCCCTGATGAAAGTTACCATGATGGGGGATTCTGTTACATATTATGCGGACTACAGCCAGCATGTTGTGATCTATAAACTGGCAATTGGCGAAATCGTATCGGTAGAATCCGAAAATATTCTGGCTTTTACGCAGGACTGCAAATACAGCGTCCGTTTTATCGGCTGCGGCGTAGTTTCCCAGAAAGGACTTGCTACTTCTACTCTGACCGGAACTGGAAACAATGCTTATGTTGCAATCCTCACCAATGGAAATCCCATTGTTTTAAACAACGAGAGGAGCAGGGACAATATCTGCGTCGATCCGGACGCCGTGATTTGCTGGATGGGACAGTCCGGTTACTGCGATCCACAGATCCGGGCGGACTTATCCTGGAAAAACTTTATCGGGCAGGCTTCCGGCGAATCCTATTACTTTGAATGGAGTGGCAGCCAGCCTGTATCTGTAGTCGTCCAGCCTTCCGAACGGCGGGGCGGCATCCAGGTCAGCATCGATTAAGCGGTATCATATCAACCGGGAGTTTTGCACTGCATATGGTACAAAGCTCCCGGTTTTATGCAACAGTTCAGCCTTCCAGCTTCACTGTTATGGAATCCGCACTAAAGTTTGCCTGCGGAAAAGATGCGGATTCTTGGCTATTCTGCTATATTGGCCGCTAACTGCGCAGTTGCAGGCTGAACTGTCTGTTACCTGATTGGGATTTCATACACTTCTTTGGTGTTGATATCTTCAAAAATTACAGCTACAATATCCTCTATTGGATAAACCCTGTCACTGTCAAAGCTTTCCATATAAGTAGTATCCTTCTCATCGTTGCTAATATATCCCATGCTGCCGCCTCCCTGCCGGATATCCATCGTGCTGCCGTCACGCATCCGACATTTTGTATACTGCACGCTGGGCGGTGCATATTCCATGGATATTTCCGGGTTTCCATCCGGATCTACCGATTTTACCGGCTGTTTTTGTCTTTTCCAATCATATGTGATTTCAAATGAAATTGGGGAAATTGTAATCTCCTTTACCGTAATATCAGAATGTTCCAGCCTCCTGTTTACCGTAAACGTCTCCTCCGAAGGCTCATAATCCAACGTCCAGCTCATTTCCCAGTTCCCGTCTGCAAGTGTTTTGACAGGGGATTCTATACTGGCTTCTTCCAGACCCTCAAAATAGGCGCACATCTTGCGTCCGTTCCGATCTTCTTTATCGATCCATTCCACAAACCATTCCATGTAACAGACATTGTCTGCCGTTTCGGCTGTTTTTTCCTGTGTAACACCACCATACGAAGCGTCCAGCTCACTTCCGTCTTCCCATCTAAGGCCGCAGTTCTCAAAACAGGTGTCTTCTGACAGCTTCATATCCTCCGGCGCCGTAATTTTAAAATACAGATACATAAACTTCTCTGTTGCCAGGGTCTGTTCTAAGGAGATGGTAACTCCGCTGTCTGTCGCGCTTGCCTGTACAGGCACAACGACTTTCTTTTCCTCTAAAAGCTTCTGCTGTGTTTCATCTACTTCAAAATGTTCCACTACATTTGGATTCCATAAAAGGGACGCTGCCGTACCCACGGTTACTGTGCCAAGAATTACCGCTCCCATCAGAGCCGCTGCGACCTGCCAGCGCAGTCCCCTGCTTTTCCGGCGTCTAACGGTTTCTGTCTCTCCAATCTGGCCAAACGCTGCCCCAATCTGCCTTGTCACAGCTTCCGGCGGCTCTATTTCACTTTTTAAAATACGTACCATATCATGTTTTGAATATTTTTTTGCCATTAGAAAACCTCCTTCTGCAGTGTAATGATGTGCATCAATTTTGATTCTTTTTTTCTGTCAATCCCATATTCCTTTGCCAGGCTTTCCCTTCCTCTTGAAAGCCTTGTTTTTACTGTGCTCTCCGGAATATGCAGCAGTTCTGCAATTTCGGAAATCCGAAATCCTTCCGCATAATACAGAATCAGCACAATTCTGTATTTTTCATCCAATGCATTCATCAGCTGCTGAAATTCCACATATTCCATCGCCTTATCTCCGACGGGAACCTCCGGAAATTCTTCTAACAGGCACTGCGTGCCGTATCTGCGTATGATTTGATTGCATTCATTGATCAAAATCCGAATCATCCAGGTTTTAAAATAGTTTGGCTGTTTCAGCGTATCGATTTTTTCAAAACAAATCAATATCGTATTTTGAATAGCATCTGCAATATCTTCCGTATTGTTTAAAATTCCCCGTGCAACCTTGTACAAGTCGGAAGAATATTGCGTAATCAGGCGGGTAAATGCTTCTTTATCTCCACGCATTGCCTTTTTTACCAGCGACTTCATAAGTACCTCCTTGTCCGCCATGGCTCATGTTCTGTAACGTTACGTTTTCTTGCTTACATAGATTAGATGACAATGTATGGAAAAAAGTTTCAAAAAAGTTTTTTCAAAACCGTAAGAAATACAGCAACTCCGGTTGCTGCAAGAACCGCCAGAAAAAACCATATATCTTCCCGGTAATATTCGGAAGAAGTTATCACAAGCTGCCGGAGAAAAATAAGAACAAGAGAGCTGACAACAGTTGTAATCACTGATTTTTTCCACATCCCCGCAACAAACGTCCACAGACCCAACGCACAGAACATAATCGTTGTCAGCACTGCCGTGGCAAGCCAGCTATATGCCATAGAAACGGTAAATTCTCCGGCAAACATATCAAAACAGCGTTCTAAAACTATGACAAACCCACAGCAGATTCCATATCCGGCCAGTACAGAAACTGCGATAAAACCTGTAATCAGTAATAATTTTGCCAGAATAATCTTTTTTCTATCTACCGGGTAAGTAAACAGAATCCATATGGTTTGATTGTTATATTCACTGATAATCAGTGAAGCGTTTAAAATAGAAAAAAACAGAATAAAAAAGATTTCCATCAGCATCTGAATCGTCCGGAATGCATCTTCAAGCGTATGCGCCTCCAAAGAACTGTCATTAGAAGCAGCCAAAATAAAAAACATACTGATCAGAATAATCCCGGCAGAAATACATATATTTTTTTCAAACCGGACTTTTTTCAATTCCAGTTTTAATAAGCGCAGCATATTATCCCTCCTCTATCATTCCAAAAAAATAATCTTCCAGAGAAGTCTGCTTTGGGACAATACTTAAAATTCCAATCTCATTTTTTACCAATGCCTCGGCAATTTTGGGGATTGGTGTTTTGAAATCATAAATACAAATATGGGTGTTGTCCGATACTTTAAAATTAGAAATAAAAAGCGTATGCTCTAACAGATATCCGGCTCGCCTGACATCTTCCACTTCCAATACAATATAATCGGTTTGACGCTGTCTGATTTCGGCCATGGATATTTCCTGCAGCAGTGTTCCATTCCGGATCATTCCTATGGTATCCGCAATCTGTTCGATCTCGGATAAAATATGGCTTGAAATAAAAATAGATGTTCCGTATTCCTGATTGATCTGCCGAAAAAGCCTGCGCATTTCGCGGATTCCTTCCGGATCTAATGCATTGATGGGTTCATCAAGAACCAGAAACTCCGGCTGTGTTACAATTGCCCTTGCAATAGCCAGACGCTGCTTCATGCCAAGAGAATAACAGGAAACGGGCTTTTCATCCGTTCTGTCCAGCTGCACCAGCCCAAGTACCTCATCAATCCGCTCTCTGTTGTGATACCCCATATATTCACAATGCAGCTCCAGATTTTTTCTTCCGGAAATTTTATTGTAGAAATACGGGTTTTCAATCATAGAGCCAATCCGTTTAAAACATTCAAAGCTGTTTTCTGCAATTTTTTCTCCAAATATATGAACTTCTCCGGAATCCGGAGGAACCAGGTGGAACAGCATCTTCATAACCGTACTTTTGCCTGCGCCGTTCGGGCCGACAAAGCCATAAATTTCTCCTTTTTTCACATGAATGCTTACCCCGTCCACCACCGTCTTAGCCTTATGATTGCCAAATCGCAGATAGCTTTTTACCAAATCCAATGTTTCCATAATGTATTCCATTTTGTATGCCTCCTCTTATTTGCTGCTTGTAGTATACAAAACAGAGTTGTCTTTTTTCTGCCGCAAATCTAACTTATTTCTAACATTTTGCAGTTGATGCCATAACTTCCCTCTCTGCTGCAGATTAACTGCCGGAAGCGAAATCGCTGCAGCATTTCAGCCGCAGCGTAAAAATCGTCTTTTTCTTTGGTTCGCTGAAAACATGTATATCCGCTCCCATCTGTTCCGCCAGGCTTTTTGCAATCGCAAGCCCAAGCCCGCTCCCGGAATGATCTTCGCTGGCAGTATAATTTCGGATAAAGATCCGCTCCAAATCTTCTTTTAAAATTCCCTGCCCATGATCTTCGAGTTCCACCTCGGCAAAAGATTCTTTTTTTGCAAGCCGCAGGGCAAGATAATTTCCGCTTCCGCCATATTTGATCGCATTGTCTGTCAGATTTTTCAAAATTCGTTCCAGGGCATCCGGGTCAGCGTTGACATAAACCGGTTCTTCTTCTATTTGAATATCCACATGGAATTGTTTCTGTTCTAAAACATTATAATAGCTTAACAAGAGTTCGTGGCATAGCTTAGAAAGATTGAGCTTTTGAATTTCCAACCGCATATCGCCGGATTCCAGCTTAGAAAGCGTAAAATAGGCATCAATCACAGCGACCAGCTCATCTGCTTTTTTATCGATTTTAAAAAGAATCTCCTTTTTACCGCGATCTGATTCATATGCTCCAGAGGCATTATTACTGCGGCACAACAGTTCGCTGTATCCTTTCAGTACGGTAAGCGGTGTACGCAAGTCATGGGAAATATTGGTAAAAACGCGTTCCATTGCCTGTCCTTTTTTGATATATCCGGCTTTTTGATGATAAAGACTTTGCAAAAACCGGTTTAGATTTGCCGCCAGCGCTTTGACGCAGGCATGGTCGGAAGGGATGCGTATCAGTCTGTTTTCCGCAGAATTCGGAAGATGATTCAGACATTCGCTGATATAAAAGAGTTCCCGGTTCAGGCTTTTATATCTGGCATGTTCCATAAAATACAATACAATAAAAGCCGCCAGCAGGATTACAATGCATACCTTCATCTGGTTTCCTCCATTTTATAGCCAATTCCCCACAGTGTTTTAATATATACCGTATCATCCTGTTCCTCTGCCTTTAATTTGCTGCGGAGCCTGTTCATATGGGTATTTAATACATGTTCATTCCCATAATAGGGCTCCTTCCAGATCAATTCATACAGCCGCTCTTTCGAAAATGCCTGGCCAGGATTCTGTGCAAGTATCCGAAGAATTTCAAATTCGGTTCTGGTCAGTTCCAGATTCCGTCCCTGCCTGGATACCGTATAGTTTGTGGGATTGATTTCCAGATCTTTTATCATCCAACTGCTTTCCTGCTGGCCGCTATATTGATTCGCACGGCGGATATTTGCTTTGATCCTGGCAGTAAGTTCAATCAGGGAAAATGGCTTTACTACATAATCATCTGCACCCAGATTCAGCCCCAGGGATTTATCTGTGTCACTGTTCTTTGCGGTAATGATAATAATGGGCATTGTGCTGTCTTTCCGGATCTCCTTGATTAACTCCATGCCGTTTACACCCGGCAGCATCAGATCGATCAGCGCCAGATCGTACAAGGGTTTTGTCTGCAAATGGTTCAAAGCCATGCTGCCGCTGCCAAATGCCTCTACAGAAAAGCCTTCGCCTGTTAAATACTCCCTGACCATATGGCAGACGGATGAATCGTCTTCTATCAGTAAAATTCGATTGTTCTGCATACTGTTCCCGCTTTCTCAAAATATTGAAACGTTCTGAATTGTCAGTTTTTCTATCTTCTGCGGATATATCCAAAAATATACTGGCCTTTTTGAATCACTTCTTTCAGATTATTTCCTGTGCTGGCTATTATAAAGTCTTCTGCCAAAACCTCAGTTTCCTCTTTTAAATTCCGTATTTTAATCCAGATATTCCTTTCGCATCCTGTCCATTCTTCCGGATACTCATATGCTTCACAGGGCGCTTTTGCCGGCTGAGAGGATGAGCAAATCTCAGCTACATCTGCGGAATATGCAATTTCATTTTCCACTCCTTCCTGATTCATGGCAAAATAAATTTTTAAAAATCCGGCCTGCGCCAATGCGTTATATTCTCTGGCTTTTTCTGTATTCATGCCATTTGTCAGGCTGTTTGTGCCGTACCAGGTGTACCCGTTTCCTGCGCAGTTTCTCATATATGCAGCCATCGTGCCGCGGCCGCCGATTTCTTCTCCGTTTCTTGTACGGATAGTGCCGAGTTTCATAAAAAGGCTGTTATTCCTTGAAACTTTACTTTTCCGATCGGCGATCATATTCCGGCTCTCTTCCACATGCAGTCTCTTTTTTTTCAATTCCAGATAAAGCTCCGGATCTTCTGCAAGCATATACATTTCTAACATATCCGACAAGGCTTCTTTTACAGTAAGCTCCTTGATCGCAACAAATTTTCTGAACATTTCCTGGACGCTTTTGGGAACTGCTATCGTCATATAGTCCTGTCTTGCCATACGGTCTCCTTCCTTTTTTACAGATAAATGCCGTTTCCATTCGCATCTGTGTGATTATAATTGAAGATAACCGTATAGGGGCAGTTTCTTGCGAAATAAGCGCTGTTATGCGCTATAATTCTTCCGATCTGCTGATGCTCCCGTCCGGTGAATGAATTCCAGCGCGGGTTATTTTTAAAAGCCACGGAAAGCCTAGTGGATGGGTTTTTCAGCAACTGCAGCTGGTTGAAGAAATACTGTGCAACTAAGAACATATAATCAATCCTTTCTGTATATGAATTTTACGCTATCATTTCCATATCTAATCATACACGAACACAAAAAAAATTGCAACAAAAAAATACGTAGAGTTTTTGTTTAATAAAAAGAAGGTGTCAGGAAATGAGCAAAAATTTCCTGACACCCCAAAAAAACAAACGAATGTCTTCATTCTCCGGCTGCCATCCCTTGCTTTATGTATCGGCCCATCGCCAGTCAGCAGAGTGACTGACGTGGGTGGAAAGTAACCTCCGGCTACTTCAGCGGCAGTTCCACGCCATTTACAGATACGGCCTCTACACTGTCAATATCTATAAAATCTTTAAAATCCATAAAATATACAACCACACCTTCTTCAAACTCCCGCATATCTATAGAGCCGCCTGTTACGGTAACGACATGTTCCGGCAGTTCCTCCGTCAGCCGCATCCCATAATCCGGTACAGGCCGTAAATCCAGCCAGTATACTGTGCCGTCGGCCAGTCTGGTTTCGATCCGTTCTGGTTCCCTGCACTCCTCTTTGGACTTATTATAAAACAGCTTAACGCCTGTGCCTGAAAGACTTGCTTTACTGCAGCCTTCTAACGCCTGACAGTCAATTTCACGGACGCGCATCGTTCCGGTAGGCTCTAAAACAAAGCTGCCAAATTCCCAGGATTCATTCCGTTCTTCACTGTTTCCCGTAAACTTGATTCTCAGCGTATCATATGTCTTACCATCAATATCATACGCACAGGAAATATGATGGTAGGTCCAGACTGATTTCCCATCTTCACTTATCACCGGATCTGAAACCGTTGATCCCGCACATCCGCCTGTTTCCGGCAATACAAAATAGCCTTCTGCAGATTTCGCGTCCAATTTGCTTCCATCCAAAGAATCTATGCGGACAGCCAGATACGCTTCCACACTTTCCTTGTCATACCAGTAAGATTCCAGCGTAAATTTCAGATTTCCATCTGTTACAGATTCCCCGCATTCCCGGAACTCTTCACCTATCGCAGTCACATCCTCATCGACTGCACTCTGGTATACAGCGTTAAACAGATCCCATACATTCTGTCCCGTAGAGGCAAAACAGATCCCATTTGCGCTTACAGCAGCAATCAGAATCCCCGCAAACACAGCTATCTGCACATGCCATCTGCGTCTTCTCTGCTCTTTCTGTCCATAAGCTTCTTCCAACAGACGCATTCCTGTCTCATCTGGCAATTCTGCCTTAGACATTGCTTCTTTGTAAGTTATTTGATCTAACATCATACTCATCGCTCCCTTCCATGATTTGCCTGATTTTATCCCGTCCACGCTGCAGCTGTGTCTGTATGGCGCTTTCACTCCGGTGCAGCATTTTTGCAATTTCACGCACGGAATATTCTTCATAGTAGTACAGATGAATCGGCAGACGATATTTTTCCGGTAAAGCCAGAATCGCTTCTCTCAGATCATCAAAAGCATCCCAAGGTTCATTTAAAACAGCAGAGCCTTCATCCCAGGCTTCCAGCCCCTGCACATCACAGTGCCATTTGCTTTTCAGCAAATCCTTGCATACATTAATTGTGGTTCGTATAAACCATGCTTTCTCATGTTCCGGATTTTTAAATTTCGGCCAGCGAAGCATATATTTATAAAAAACCTCCTGAAACACATCTTCCGCCTGACTGCTGCTCCTGCAATAAGAATATGCCAGTTTATAGACGGTATCCTTCTGTCTTCTGTAACATTCCAGCACCTTGTGTTCTTCTGCATATTTCATACCTCTGTACCTCCTATATAAAGAAAACGATTTAACAAAGGGAAATATCACAATCTTACCAGATAATTTTATCCTGTTTTCAAACAAAAAAACATATGATAGAATATTTATGGAAAAAATTACTAGTACTCTATCCGGTTAGTAACAATACTTTACGGTTCAGGAAAAATTTGCTAT
>CAJUPF010000040.1:7480-29685 GCA_910588565.1 uncultured Lachnospiraceae bacterium | reverse complement strand
TGCTTAAAAAACGGAATTTCCCTAAAGTAAATGACATTGGCCGTGAACTGTAACAGAAAAAATCTGAAATTCCCCTCTTGACATCCTCCATGGACTTGTAATACAATATAAAATGCACTATTGTGGTGGCATAGACTTACTATGCCCTGCAGCTCAGAAATCGTTGCTGTTCACGCCTGCGTGCCCGGTAACGGCGTCTGGCTTATCACTTTTAGAGCAACTGCTTGTATATAATGAAAATGAGAGGTGAAACGTCAATGGAGAAAAACAGAATACGTCCGGTGCAGGCTGGAAAAGGGATACGTATGAGTTACTCACGGCAGAAAGAGGTGCTGAAGATACCGAATCTGATTGAAGTCCAGAAAGACTCCTACCAGTGGTTTTTAGACGAGGGCTTAAGAGAAGTATTTGCAGACATTTCCCCTATCGCTGATTACAGCGGACATTTAAGTTTGGAGTTTACCGATTTTACGTTATGCAGGAATGATGTAAAATATTCTATTCCGGAGTGTAAAGAGAGAGATGCAACCTATGCAGCGCCCTTAAAAGTAAAAGTAAGACTTTACAACAGAGAAACAGATGAAATCAATGAACATGAGATCTTCATGGGCGATCTTCCCCTTATGACAGAGACAGGCACGTTTGTCATTAATGGCGCGGAACGTGTAATTGTCAGCCAGTTAGTGCGTTCACCTGGAATTTACTATGCGATTTCGCATGACAAAGTTGGTAAAAAATTATACTCATGTACCGTAATACCGAACAGAGGCGCATGGTTAGAGTATGAAACAGATTCAAACGACGTTTTTTATGTACGAGTAGACAGAACAAGAAAAGTACCGATTACCGTTTTGATCCGTGCCTTAGGTATTGGAAGCAACCAGGAGATTGTGGAGCTCTTTGGTGAAGAGCCAAAGATTCTGGCAAGTTTTGGCAAAGACGTTGCGACCAATTACGAAGAAGGGTTGCTGGAATTATATAAGAAAATCCGTCCAGGCGAGCCGCTGACTGTAGAGAGTGCGGAGAGCCTGATTTCTGCTATGTTTTTTGATCCCAGACGTTATGATCTGGCCAAAGTAGGGCGGTATAAATTTAATAAAAAGCTTGCGCTGAAAAACCGCATTAACGGACATACTCTTGCGGAGGATGTTGTGGATACTGCAACGGGCGAGATTATCGCAGAACGCGGAACGGAAGTGAACCGCGAACTTGCAGATCGGATCCAGAATGCGGCGGTTCCTTACGTATGGGTTCAGGGCGAGTCGAGAAATATCAAGGTTCTTTCTAATATGATGGTGGATCTGCGTAGTTATGTTGACGTCAACCCGAAAGAGGTGGGGATTACAGAATGGGTGTATTATCCTGTCCTGGCGCAGATTTTGGAAGAACACAGTGATTTGGAAGAGATAAAAGAGGCAATTCGTAAGAATGTTCCGGATTTGATTCCGAAACATATTACGAAGGATGATATTTTTGCATCTATTAATTATAATATGCACCTGGAATATGCCATTGGCCATGATGACGATATCGATCACCTGGGCAACCGCCGGATCCGTGCGGTGGGCGAGCTGTTGCAGAATCAGTACCGCATCGGCTTATCCAGGCTGGAGAGGGTTGTGCGGGAGCGTATGACAACCCAGGATTTGGAGGGGATTTCCCCACAGAGCCTGATCAATATCAAACCGGTAACTGCTGCTGTGAAAGAATTCTTTGGTTCTTCCCAGCTGTCCCAGTTTATGGATCAGAACAATCCGCTGGGCGAGCTGACGCATAAAAGGCGTCTGTCTGCATTGGGACCGGGCGGATTATCCCGTGATCGTGCCGGATTTGAGGTGCGTGACGTTCACTATTCCCACTATGGAAGGATGTGTCCGATTGAGACGCCGGAAGGTCCGAACATCGGATTGATTAACTCTCTGGCATGTTATGCAAGAATTAACGAGTATGGGTTTGTAGAGGCGCCATACCGCAAGATTGATAAAACAGATCCGAAGAATCCGCGGGTTACGGATGAAGTTGTCTATATGACTGCGGATGAAGAGGATAATTACCATGTGGCGCAGGCGAATGAGGCTTTGGATGCGGACGGTCATTTTGTCCGGAATTCTGTATCCGGCCGTTATCTGGATGAGACACAGGAATATGAGAAGACCATGTTCGATTATATGGATGTTTCCCCGAAGATGGTATTTTCTGTTGCAACTGCATTGATTCCGTTTTTGCAGAATGATGACGCGAACCGTGCGCTGATGGGTTCTAACATGCAGCGTCAGGCAGTGCCGCTTCTCACAACGGAAGCGCCTGTAGTTGGAACTGGTATGGAGACAAAAGCAGCCGTTGACTCCGGCGTATGTGTTGTTGCGGAGAAAGCGGGAACGATAGAGAGTTCCAATTCCAGCAATATTGTGGTCCGTAATGACGATGGAACAAGAAAAGTATACCATCTGACCAAGTTTTCCAGAAGTAACCAGTCGAACTGCTACAACCAGAAGCCGATTGTGTTAAAGGGCGTACATGTAGAAGCGGGCGAAGTGATTGCAGACGGACCTTCTACTGCCAATGGAGAGCTGGCGCTTGGCAAGAATCCGCTGATTGGGTTTATGACCTGGGAAGGGTACAACTACGAGGACGCGGTATTGTTAAGTGAGAGACTGGTACAGGACGATGTATATACCTCTGTCCATATTGAAGAATACGAAGCAGAAGCAAGGGATACCAAACTGGGGCCGGAAGAGATTACCCGCGATGTGCCTGGCGTCGGCGATGATGCGTTAAAAGATCTGGATGAGAGAGGAATTATCCGCATTGGTGCGGAAGTGCGTGCCGGAGATATCCTGGTAGGCAAGGTAACGCCCAAAGGCGAGACAGAGCTGACTGCGGAAGAACGGCTGTTACGGGCGATTTTTGCTGAGAAGGCAAGGGAAGTAAGGGATACTTCTTTGAAGGTGCCGCATGGAGAATATGGTATTATTGTAGACGCCAAAGTATTTACCAGGGACAACGGCGATGAACTGTCTCCTGGTGTCAATCAGGCAGTCCGTATCTATATTGCCCAGAAGAGAAAGATCTCAGTAGGAGATAAGATGGCGGGACGCCATGGGAACAAGGGTGTTGTTTCCCGTGTGCTCCCGGTGGAAGACATGCCGTTTTTGCCAAATGGGCGGCCGCTGGATATAGTCTTAAATCCTCTGGGCGTACCGTCCCGTATGAATATCGGGCAGGTGCTTGAGATCCATCTGAGCCTTGCGGCAAAGGCGCTTGGCTTTAACATTGAGACCCCGGTATTTGACGGTGCAAAAGAAGATGATATTATGGATACCCTGGATCTTGCCAATGATTATGTAAATCTGGAATGGGAAGAATTCGAGGCAAAATATAAACAGGAACTGCTTCCGGAAGTACTGCAGTACTTATCGGATAACAGAGAACACCGCAAATTATGGAAAGGCGTGCCGTTGTCCCGTGACGGTAAGGTAAGGCTCCGGGACGGAAGGACGGGGGAATTTTTCGACAGCCCTGTTACGATCGGACATATGCATTACCTGAAACTGCATCATTTGGTAGACGATAAGATCCACGCACGTTCCACGGGTCCATACTCCCTGGTAACCCAGCAGCCGTTAGGCGGTAAAGCCCAGTTCGGCGGGCAGCGGTTCGGCGAGATGGAGGTATGGGCGTTAGAGGCATACGGTGCGTCGTATACCTTACAGGAGATTCTGACGGTAAAATCAGATGATGTCGTAGGACGTGTAAAGACCTATGAAGCGATTATCAAAGGTGATAATATTCCGGAACCGGGCATACCGGAATCCTTTAAGGTGCTGTTAAAAGAATTGCAGTCCCTGGGTCTGGATGTAAAAGTTTTAGATGACGCTCACAATGAAGTAGAGCTGATGGAAACCAGTGAATATGGCAATACAGATTTGAACGCGATTATTTCCGGCGATAAGGATTTTGCGTTTGAAGACAGTGAGTCCTTTGGCAAAATGGGATTTACCAAGCAGGAGTTTGACACGGAAAATGAAGAGCTGGTAGATGTGGAAGAAGAGGACGCGGAGGATGTGGAAGAGGACAGCGTTGAGGATTTTGATATAAATGACGATTTCGACGATATGGAGTATTCAGATGAGGCTCTTCCGGAAGAAGAGAGGATTTAGTGAAACGAACTGAAAGACAGAAAACAGAAGGGAGCGTCAGAAATGCCAGAGACAACAAAAAAAGAGACATACCAGCCAATTGCGTTTGATGCAATCCAGATTGGCCTGGCTTCCCCTGAAAAAATCAGGGAATGGTCCCGCGGGGAGGTAAAGAAACCGGAGACCATTAATTACAGAACTCTGAAACCGGAAAAAGACGGACTGTTTTGTGAGAAAATTTTCGGGCCCAGCAAGGACTGGGAATGTCATTGTGGAAAATATAAAAAGATCCGCTATAAAGGCGTCGTCTGCGACCGCTGCGGAGTTGAAATTACAAAAGCAAGCGTCAGAAGAGAACGTATGGGACATATTGAACTTGCGGCGCCCGTTTCCCATATCTGGTATTTTAAAGGTATACCGAGCCGTATGGGACTGATTCTTGACCTCTCTCCGAGAACTTTGGAGAAAGTCCTCTATTTTGCATCCTATATTGTGCTGGATTCCGGCGAGACCGCGCTGACTTACAAGCAGGTGCTTTCCGAGGCGGAATACCAGGATGCCAGAGAGAAATACGGAAATGCATTCCGTGTCGGAATGGGTGCTGAGTCTGTCCTGGAATTGTTAGAGGCGATTGATTTAGATAAGGATGCGGCGGAGTTAAAAGCAGAATTAAAAGATGCAACCGGACAGAAGCGTGCAAGAATTATCAAACGGCTGGAAGTAGTGGAAGCATTCCGGGAATCCGGAAACAGGCCGGAATGGATGATTATGTCCGTGGTTCCGGTAATACCGCCGGATCTGCGGCCTATGGTACAGCTGGACGGCGGACGTTTTGCAACATCTGATTTAAATGATTTATACCGCAGGATTATCAATAGAAATAACCGGCTGAGAAGATTGTTAGAGCTTGGAGCGCCGGATATTATTGTCCGCAATGAAAAGCGGATGCTGCAGGAAGCGGTGGATGCGCTGATCGACAATGGACGGCGTGGCAGGCCTGTAACAGGACCCGGAAACCGTGCCCTGAAATCATTGTCCGATATGTTAAAAGGAAAATCCGGCCGTTTCCGCCAGAACCTGCTTGGAAAACGTGTCGATTATTCCGGCCGTTCCGTTATTGTAGTAGGGCCGGAGCTGAAGATTTATCAGTGCGGGCTGCCAAAAGAAATGGCAATCGAATTATTTAAGCCGTTTGTAATGAAAGAGCTGGTTTCCAACGGTACTGCGCATAATATCAAGAGCGCTAAGAAGATGGTAGAACGTCTGCAGTCAGAAGTGTGGGATGTTCTGGAAGAAGTAATTAAAGAACATCCGGTTATGTTAAACCGTGCGCCTACACTGCACAGGCTGGGGATTCAGGCATTTGAGCCGATTCTGGTAGAAGGTAAGGCGATTAAGCTGCATCCTCTTGTATGTACCGCTTATAATGCCGATTTCGACGGGGATCAGATGGCGGTTCATCTTCCGTTGTCTGTAGAAGCGCAGGCGGAATGCCGTTTTATGCTGCTTTCGCCCAATAACCTCCTGAAGCCTTCCGACGGCGGGCCCGTGGCGGTTCCTTCCCAGGATATGGTGCTTGGTATCTATTATCTGACCCAGGAGAGGCCGGGAGCCCTTGGAGAAGGGAAGTGCTTTAAGAATGTAAACGAGGCGATTCTGGCATATGAGAATAAAGCTCTGACGCTGCATTCCCGTATTAAAGTCCGTATGTCCGGAAAACAGGCAGACGGTTCTGAAGTGCATCGTATTATCGAATCCACGCTGGGACGCTTTATTTTCAATGAGATTATTCCGCAGGATCTGGGATTTGTAGACCGCAGCAATCCGGAAAATGAATTGAAGCTGGAAGTGGATTTCCATGTTGGCAAGAAGCAGCTGAAACAGATTTTGGAAAAAGTTATTAATGTGCATGGGGCAACCACAACGGCAGAAGTATTGGATGATATTAAGTCTATCGGCTATAAATATTCCACAAGAGCCGCTATGACCGTATCCATTTCCGATATGACAGTGCCGCCGCAGAAGCCGGAGATGATCAAAGAGGCTCAGAATACGGTAGATAAGATCACGCGTCAGTACAAACGAGGCCTGATTACCGATGAAGAGCGGTATAAAGAGGTGATTGAGACCTGGAAAGAGACCGATGACGAGCTGACTGCAGCGCTGTTAGGAGGTCTGGATAAATATAATAATATCTATATGATGGCTGACTCCGGAGCCCGCGGCTCGGATAAGCAGATCAAACAGCTTGCCGGAATGCGTGGATTGATGGCGGATACAACAGGACGTACGATTGAGCTGCCGATTAAATCCAATTTCCGTGAAGGACTTGACGTACTGGAATACTTTATGTCTGCGCATGGAGCAAGAAAGGGACTTTCCGACACTGCGCTGCGTACCGCCGATTCCGGGTATCTGACCAGACGTCTGGTAGATGTATCCCAGGAGCTGATTGTCCGGGAATCCGATTGTATGGCTGATACGGGAAAAGAGATTCCGGGTATGTGGGTAACGGATTTTATGGATGGCAAGGAGGAAATCGAGAGCCTGCAGGAGCGTATTACCGGGCGTTTCTCCTGTAATACGATATGCGATAAAGAAGGAAATGTTATTGTAGAGGCGAATCATATGATTACGCCGCGCCGCGCCGCTGAGATTATGAGCAAAGGCGTTGATGAAAACGGCAATTCAATTGAGAAAGTGAAGATTCGTACAATTCTGACCTGCCGTGCCCATACAGGCGTCTGCGCAAAATGTTACGGTGCGAATATGGCTACCGGCCAGGCAGTGCAGGTGGGCGAGGCTGTTGGTATTATTGCAGCGCAGTCCATTGGAGAGCCGGGTACACAGCTGACCATGCGTACGTTCCATACCGGAGGCGTTGCCGGTGATGATATTACCCAGGGTCTTCCCCGTGTCGAAGAGATTTTTGAGGCAAGGAAGCCGAAGGGACTTGCAATTATTACAGAGTTCGCAGGTCTTGCTGAAATCCGCGATACGAAGAAGAAGCGTGAAGTGATTGTAACGAACCGCGAAACCGGAGAGACTAAGACCTATCTGATTCCGTATGGCTCCCGGATTAAGATTATGGACGGGGCTATGCTGGAAGCCGGTGATGAGCTGACAGAGGGTTCGGTAAATCCGCATGATATCTTAAAGATCAAAGGCGTCCGTGCGGTACAGGATTATATGCTGCAGGAAGTTCAGCGTGTATACCGTCTGCAGGGTGTTGAGATCAATGATAAGCATATCGAAGTGATTGTACGCCAGATGTTAAAGAAGATTCGGATTGAAAATAATGGAGATTCGGAATTTTTGCCTGGTACGCTGGTAGACATTCTCGATTTTGAGGATGTAAATGAGCAGATCCGGGAGAAGAACCGGGAGCTGCCGGAAGATGAGCAGTTAGAACCGGCAGAAGGCAAGCAGGTACTGCTTGGAATTACCAAGGCTTCTCTGGCAACGAATTCCTTCCTGTCCGCGGCTTCCTTCCAGGAGACGACGAAGGTACTGACTGAGGCTGCAATTAAAGGAAAGGTAGATCCGCTGATTGGGCTGAAGGAGAACGTAATTATTGGTAAACTGATTCCGGCTGGTACGGGTATGAAACGGTATCGGGATTTGAATCTGGATTCGGATCTGGATGAGATTTTGGATTTTGAAGAAGAATTCGATGAGTATGAGACAGAGGAAATCATGGAATAAAGTGTAACGGACAGCCGCTGCTTTGTGAAGGTGCAAAGTAGCGGTAAATAATATAACAAAGCGAAAAATGCGGCTGAAATTGCCGGAGAAAGAAAGGGAGACAGGAGTATGATTGTTGCGGTTACTTATGATCAGGGAAATGTATTCCAGCACTTTGGGCATACGGAGCAGTTTAAGATTTATGAGATTGAGAATGGTAAGCTGGCAGGCGCAAAGATTGTGGATACAAAAGGAAGCGGCCATGGGGCTTTAGCGGGGATGCTTTCCGGGTTGAATGTGGATGCACTGATCTGCGGAGGAATTGGCGCAGGTGCGCAGATTGCGCTGGCAGAAGCGGGAATCCGCCTTTATGGAGGGGTATCCGGCAGTGCAGATGAAGCAGTGAACCAGCTGCTTGCTGGAAATCTGGCATATAACGCAGATGTCCATTGTGATCATCATGGGGAGGAGCATCATGGAAACGGGCATTATTGTGGAAAAGATAAGCATGGCTGTGCAGGAACTGGGGGTGGATGCCAGTGAGCAGATATGAATTTACAAAGAAAATGGAAACAGGCAATGCAATGATAGATAAGGAACACCGGGAGCTGTTCCAGGCAGTGAACAAACTGCTGGATGCCTGCAGCGCAGGTAAGGGACGGGCTTCTATGGATGAAACGATACAGTTTCTGAATAACTATGTGGATCAGCATTTTTCGCATGAGGAGCAGCTTCAGAGACAGAGCGGCTACCCTAATTTAGCGGCGCACAGGGCATTCCATGAAAAATATAAGCAGACGTTAAAGGAAATCATGACCCGGATCTCGGTATCCGGCCCAACGATTACGGAACTGGGAAAATTGAACGGGCATATCAGTGTTCTGGTTTCACATATTACTACGGAGGATAAGAAACTGGGAGCCTTTTTAAATCAGGCATAAGCATGAACTGCAGCTGAAGCCTGGAAATCAATGTGAAAAAATCCTGCGGTAAGGAATCAGCCGCAGGATTTTTCAGATCCTTTTCGTTTATGAAACCTGTTTTGTGGATAACGGCAGGGAAATTAGACGCTGTTGTGTATAGAAGCGGAAAACAAAGGGGATAGTATACAGTGAAAAGTTAGCGTTAAATGCATTCTGAAAAGACGGTGAATTTTTATGCAGAAAAATGATGCGCAGTATCAGAAGATGACAGAGACGCCGATTTCAAAACTGGTGCTTTCTCTGGCGTTTCCGACGATGATTAGTATGCTGGTGACTTCTATATACAATGTTGCGGATACTTATTTTGTTTCGCAGCTGGGAACAAGTGCGTCTGGCGCGGTTGGGATTGTGTTTTCCCTGATGGCGATGATACAGGCGCTGGGATTTATGGTGGGCATGGGGGCAGGCAGCGCAATTTCGAGGCTTCTTGGCAAAAAAGAGGAGGAGGTGGCGCAGAAGACGGCTTCTTCCGCACTGCTGACGTCAGTGGTGTTTGGAGCAGGATTAAGCGTGTGCGGCCTTCTTTTTCTGGAACGGCTGATTCGTTTGCTGGGGGCTACGGAAACAATTCTTCCCTATGCGGTTGAATATGCGAGATATGTGCTGTATGTGGCGCCGGTAATGGCGGCTTCTTTTGTTCTGAACAACCTGCTGCGGGCGGAAGGAAAAACCAAATTGTCGATGGTGGGGATTGGCTGCGGCGGGCTGTTGAATATTGGTCTGGATCCGCTGTTTATTTTTGTGTTTGATTGGGGAATGAAGGGGGCCGCGATTGCAACGGCAGTCAGCCAGTGTATCAGCTGTGCGATTTTACTTTCATTTTTCCTTTGTAAAAAGACGATTCTGCGGCTTTCTGCAAGATATATTACAGCAGATGTATCTATCTATAAAGCCTTCCTGGGGAATGGCATGCCTTCCTTATTCCGGCAGGGGCTGGCAAGCGCTGCGTCTATTTTGTTAAACCATACGGCGGCGGTCTATGGGGATGCGGCAGTGGCGGCAATGTCTATTGTAGGGAAGGTATTTATGATGGTATTTTGTGTGCTGATCGGGTTTGGGCAGGGATATCAGCCGGTGGCAGGGTATAATTATGGAGCAAAGGAGTACGCCAGGGTGCGTTTTGCATACCGCTTTATGCTGACAGCGGGGACGATTGGAATGACGGTGATTGGCGCCGCGGTGTTTTTTCTGGCGCCTGTTTTGACGCGGCAGTTTGTGCCAGAAGATCCGGAGGTGATTGAAATCGGGACGCGGGCGCTTCGGATGCAGTGTGTGGTGATGCCGCTTCTGCCGCTTGGGATTGCCTGTAATATGACGTTTCAGGCAGTTGGAAAATCTGTGAAAGCAACGGTTCTTGCCTCCTGCCGCCAGGGGATTTTTTTCCTGCCTCTGATGCTGATTCTGCCGCGGATGTTTGGCGTGATCGGGCTTGAGGCGGCGCAGCCGGCAGCGGACGCGGCAACGTTTCTGGTTTGTATTCCGGTGATATACAGGTTTATGAAAAACATGAACGCAGACTCCGCTTAACCTGGGTTTCGACAAATTTTGGCGGAATTGTTGTTAAGGGTTTACAATCTCTTTTGCATAATATAAGATAAAAAGTGAATATTTATGCATATGGAAGGAGAATGAGTTATGAATTATGGCTGGCTGAGCTTATTGCCGCCAATTGTCGCGGTGGTAATGGCAATCAAAAGCAGGAATGTGATACTTTCGTTGTTTTGCGGAGGCTTTGTGGGGGCAATGATTTTTTGCATGGGTAATCCGTTCCTGGCGGTAAAATCAATGATAGGGGATTACTTTTTTGTGCAGCTGACAGATTCCTACAATGCAGGTGTAATCGTTCTGGTAATTTTTATCGGCGGATTTATCAAGCTGATGGAGAAATCAGGCGGAGCGCAGGCATTTAGTAAGTTTGTTTATCGTTTTGTAAATACAAAGCTGAAGGCGCAGATGTGCGCATGGGCGGGCGGCATCCTGATCTTCTTTTCGGATCTGGGAACTCCGCTTCTGGTAGGGCCGGTTTTTCGCCCGCTTTTTGACAAGCTGAAAATATCCAGAGAAAAGCTTGCCTGGATTCTGGATTCTACGTCCTCTCCGGTAGCGATTTTGATTCCATTTATTGGCTGGGGCGTCTATGTTATGGGGCTGATTCAGGCGGAATTTGAAAATCTGGGTGTTACACAGTCCGATTATACGACTTTTGTAGAAGCAATTCCGTTTCAGATTTACGCGATTCTGGCGATTCTTATGATTCCGCTGATTGCGTTTACCGGAAAGGATTTTTCCCAGATGCGCAAAGCGGAGAAGCTGGCAGAGACAGCAGAACATTCCTGGGAAGAGGAAAAAGGGACAAAAGAAGTGGGAGCTGATACATATTCTATTCAAAATGCACGGCCGTCTATGGTGCTGTTTCCGATTATTATCGTGTTTGTGACGCTTTTTACGACTTTGGCGCCGCTGGGATTTCCTTTTCAAAAGGTGGATGGCAATGAGTTCCGGGTAGCTCTGACGATGGGATATTTTTTTGGCGCGCTGGTTCTTATGATTCTGATCCGTGTTTACAAAGTTCAGGTATTTAAACAGACGTTTCAGTTATATGTAGATGGAATGAAGGGGATGACGGATGTGGCGGTAACGCTGGTGCTGGCATGGTCTTTGGGAAGTATGATCAGCGGGCTTGGCACAGCGGATTTTATTGTAAATGCAATGAAAGCCATTCATTTTTCATCCGTTTTGATCCCGGCTTTTATCTTCCTGTTCGGAACCTTTGTCTCGTTTTCAACCGGAAGCTCCTGGGGGACGTTTGCAATTATGATGCCGCTGGCAATTCCTATGGCGCATGCATTTGCAATTCCCTATTCGATTGCAGTGGGAGCAGTGCTTTCCGGCGGATTGTTTGGCGACCATTGTTCACCGATTTCGGATACAACGATCCTGTCCTCTACCGGGGCGGAATGCGATCTGGTAGGGCATGTAAAAACACAGCTTCCATATGCTGTTGTCAATGGCGTGATCGCTTTCGCAGCATTTATTTTTGCAGGATTTACCAGAAGTCCGCTGGCTGTTGTCCTGGCGGCTGCAGTATTATTTGCAGTTATATTTGTATGGAATAAACGGGAAAAAACGGCATAGTATTGTGCGGTCTGGAGCTGTCGGTTACGATGGCTCTTTTTTTTCGTTTACAGAAAATATAGCGTTAATCGTCATTCCGCTGACTGGCAATGGGCGAATACGAAAGGCAACATTGTTAATTATATTGGCTGTGAAATATAACCAGTTTGATATTGCAATCTGCGAAAAGAATTGCTATAATAAATCGGCACTTTAAATCGATAAAGAATAAAAGGAGCAGTAGAGGAAAATCATGAACCATTTAGATGAATTGCGTGTCAGGCTGTCGGTCTGTGATGAACAGATTCTGGACTGTCTGATAAAACGGAATATGATTGTGGAAGATATTATGAAATATAAAGAATCCCACAATATGCAGATTATTCAGCCGGAGCAGGAAAAACGGCAGACTCAGAAGCTGATGGAGAACCTGAATGGCGTGCGCCATACGAAGGAGATTCTGGATATTTTTGACCGGATCACATATAACAGTAAGAAGATACAGGCGAGGCACCTGTTTAATTATAATATTGTGATGATAGGATTTATGGGAAGCGGCAAGAGCACCATTTCCGATTATCTGAGCACGATGTTTGCAATGGAGACTGTCGAGATGGATCAGATTATTGCGAAGCGGGAAGGAATGAGTATCCCGGATATTTTTGAGGTGTATGGAGAAGAATATTTCCGCAATCTGGAGACAAATCTTCTGATTGAAATGCAGGCAAAGAGCAATGTTGTGATCTCCTGCGGGGGAGGCGTTCCCATGCGGGAGAGAAATGTAGTGGAAATGAAGAAAAACGGCAGAGTCGTTCTTCTGACAGCGAAGCCGGAGACGATTTATAACCGTGTAAAAGACAGCCATGACCGCCCGCTTCTGGAGAATAATAAAAATATTCCGTATATCGCAGAGCTGATGGAGAAACGGAGAGTGAAATACGAAGCGGCTGCGGATATTATTATTGAGACAGATGGCAAAGATGAACTGGAAATCTGCGAAGAACTGGTACAAAAACTGCTCGAAATGGATGAAAAATGTATATAGGAAAAATACAAGCCCCTGAAAAAAGAGGCTTGTATTTTTTGTTGTGCAGATTGCTTTTTATAAGAAATCCCGTTTGTCCAGTACATTTAAAATATTGCGGGCTTCTTCCGTTCCTTCAATAATTCTTCTTGCCCGGACACTGTCTCCGATATTCATAATCTCGGTTTCGCCGCTGTCAAAGCATTCGTTGAGCTGAATCATATTCAGGATAGACGATACCTTACCGCCTTCCCGGTCAATCACATCATGAAGCCCTTTGATGGGAGGCAGGAGAGGGCTGGAACCTGTGGAATTGACAATAATGTCAGGATGAAGGTTTTTCACCTGTTCTACCGTTGCTTCCGTATTTTTAAAGATAAATAAGTTCTTTAACTTTTCCGCGCGGCGAATTAAGTAGTTCGGGAAGTCTGCCAGACGTTTTTTGTCCGGGATCTTTGAAATCTCAGCGGCCAGACCTCCGAGATTGCCCTTTTTTTCAATTAAAAATGTCGTACATCCGACTTCTGCCGCTGTACATGCGGCTTCCAAACCTGCAGTGCCGCCGCCGATGACAACTACGTTGCAGGGGCGTTTGACACGGAGTTTCTTATAGTCTTCTCCGGTGTTGACAGCAGGGTTAATGGTACAGCGGATCGGGCGGTTTACGCCGATACGGTGTCCGGCGCAGCCGATATTACAGGAGATACATTTGCGGATATCCTGGATATCGCCAAATTCTACTTTGTTTACCCATTCCGGATCGGCAATCAGCCCGCGTCCCATACCGATTAAGTCGGCATCGCCTTTCGCAAGGATATCATCCGCAATCTTCGGATCGCGGATATTCCCCATGGTCATACAGGGCTTGCCATAACGCTCTTTTACTGCTTTGGCCATATAAGAACGCCAGCCGTCGGGCAGATAATTGGCGTCGATCTGATACTGGATCGATCCGTTCAGGCCTGCGGAAACATCGAAAACGTCTACTTCTTTTTCAAAATACTGCAGATACCCCAGCGTATCTTCTAACGTATTGCCGCCTTCTAAAAATTCATCTGCACTGATGCGGACAAAAATCGGATAAAATTCTCCAACCTGTTTGCGGACTTCTTCGATCACCATTTTCGCGAAGCGGGCTCTGTTTTCAGGCGAACCGCCAAATTCGTCGATACGTTTATTGGTCAGCGGAGATAAAAACTGGCTGATCAGGTAGGAATGGCCGCAGTGGATTTCAACGGCGTCAAAGCCGACGATCTGTGCGCGTTTGGCAGCCTGGCCGTACTTTACGACAATTTCAGAGATTTCTTTTTTTGTCAGGGGACGCGGAATCTCGCCGCCTGCTTTGGAAGGAATGTCGGAAGCGGACACCGGCTGCATACCTGTGCGAAGCGCCTGTGCGGAAGCTCCGGCATGGTTTAACTGAATCGCAATACATGCCCCATGTTTATGTACCGTCTCACATAACTTATATAGTCTGGGAATAAAACTGTCGTGATCGAGCCGAAGCTGTGTCGTGCCGTTTGAACCCTGCGGAGAAAATACACTGGCATTCTCCACGATAATCAGGCCGGTGCCGCCTTTTGCGCGCTGTTCATAATAGTTCATGTGCAAAAAGCTCATTTCACCTGTCTGTTCCCCGTAATTGGTACCCATTGGAGTCATTACAATGCGGTTTTTCATGGTCATACGTTTTACGGTAAACGGTTCAAAAATATGTTTATATTCATTTTTCATTGATAATACCCCCATGTTTCGTTCAGAGGCTGTCAGATAAAAATAAACCGTATGCCGGAATACGGGCGGTTCCGGCATACCTGTTGTTTTCAGTATAACGGATCGCGAAACAGAAAACTAATAGATATTTTTGCGAAAATCAATAAAAAAGATTCATAAATCAGTATGCCCCAATTTTATAGAAAACAAGAGGTTATTTTGTTATGATAAAACAATAGCATTTTACTATGGCTGCGGTTTGGCCCGTATCTGCATTTAAGCTGTACAGACGGCAGGCAGGGTATATCTGCAGGAGAGGAACTGAACACGAAACTCTTTGAAAAAAGAGGGCGCAATGTAGCTTTAACCAAATATGGAAGGGTGTTTCTGGCGTATGCGACGGAATCCCTGCAGCTTTTGGAAAGCGGTACGAAAAAGACAAAGGCGATGAACAGCGAATGCGCCGGTGTGATTGATCTGGCGTATATCTATACGCTGGGAATCGAATTTGTACCAAGGCTTGTGCGTGATTTTCTGCAGATGAATCCGGAACTTGACGTAAAGTTCCGGTTTACAGTGGGGAATACGCAGGAAATTATCGGAGGCCTGAAGGAGGAAAAATACGATTTGGCATTCTGCTCCCGAAAAGAAGAGGAACGGCAGCTTCTGTTTATGCCAATTGCAGAAGAACGGCTGGTAGTAGTCGTTTCCAGGGAGCATCCTCTGGCAGAAAAGGAGGAGATTGCGCTGGAGGAGACAGAACCTTATCCCCAGATCTTTTTTACACAGTCAAGCGGGCTTCGGCCTACGATAGAAAAGCTTTTTGAACAGGCGAATATAACGCCCAACGTCGCTTATGAAATTGAAGAAGACAGCGCTATGGCAGGGCTTGCAGCCAGGGATTTTGGCATAGCGGTAATGCCGGATATTCCGGTGCTGAAATATCTTGACGTTAAGACGCTCAATATCACAAAACCTGTGATTGAACGGTATGTCTATATGGCGCAGGTAAAAGAGCGTTATCAGACGCCGGTTGTTAAGAAATTTATGGAATTTGTCCAGCAGCGGCAGAATGCTTTGGTGGGAAATAATCTATTGTAAAGGATGAAGCTTTGTTATATAATAGACAATATGAGGTTGTTAGAATTTAACAAACGGGCAAACAAACTTTGAGAAAGAAGGAACAAAAACATGGCAGAAAGAATTACAGGACATACAGAACTTATCGGATTGATGGCTTATCCAATCAGGCATTCCAGCTCACCGGCGATGCACAATGAAGCATTTGCATATCTTGGGCTTGACTACGCGTATCTTGCATTTGAAGTGGATAATGATGCGCTGGAAGATGCGGTAAAAGGCCTTCGTGCATTGAGAATGGTAGGTTCTAATGTATCTATGCCAAATAAAACTGTCGTAGGACAGTATCTGGATAAATTATCACCGGCAGCAGAGCTTTGCGGCGCGGTGAATACAATTGTAAATGAGAATGGCGTACTGACAGGCCATATTACAGACGGTATCGGCTACATGAAAGCATTAAAGGACAACGATATTGATGTGATCGGCAAGAAGATGACGATTGTCGGCTCCGGCGGCGCAGCTACAGCAATTGAAGTACAGGCTGCATTGGACGGTGTGGCAGAGATGTCTATTTTCAATATCAAAGACAAGTTCTGGGGGAATGCAGAAGCAACCGTACAGAAGATCAATGAAAGAACCAACTGCAAGGTTGCATTATACGATCTGGCGGATCTTGACAAGCTGAAAGCGGAGATCGAAGATTCTTATCTCTTTGCCAATGCAACAGGCATGGGTATGAAGCCATTGGAAGGACAGACGTATATTCCTGACAAATCTTTCTTCCGCCCGGATCTGATTGTAACGGATGTTGTATACTCTCCACGTGAGACAGCAATGCTTAAGATGGCAAAGGAAGTAGGCTGTAAGACGATGAACGGTATGGGTATGATGCTGTTCCAGGGAGCCGCAGCATTTGAGATGTGGACAGGAAAAGAGATGCCGATCGAACATATGAAGAAAGTTCTTGATATTAAGTACGATTAAGGCTCAGATTCTAATAATTTAAAAAATAGAACGGTGCAAAAGCGCACCGGATGCCCTTTTGCACCAACAGGAGGGAAACATGAAAAAAAATACTTATTTAGCGCATTGATTCTATATTTGAATTATTTTATACATGGCATTGGCTGTTCTATTTTAAGCCAGCAGGTAGTAAAAGAAACTTTGATTGCACAGTGGGGAATTAATGATGTTATGCAGGTTACAGCGATTGCGGCGGCGCTCGGCCTTGGCCGTCTGGTTTCGCTGCCCTTTGCAGGCCCGCTTTCTGACAAACTGGGACGCAGGATTTCAGTTCTGATTGGTGTGGCTTCTTATGTGATTTTCTTTGCAGGCATTGCGTTTTCACCGAATATGCAGGTGGCTTACATAGCGGCTGTCCTTGGAGGAATTGCCAATTCCTTCCTGGATACGGCGACTTACCCTGCAGTAGCGGAGATTATCTATGAGTATACCGGTATTGCAACTATGGGAATCAAGTTCTTTATTTCCATTTCTCAGCTTCTGATGCCGTTTTTCCTTGGCTTATTCGCAGGCTCAAGCATGTCTTATCTGATGCTTTCCATCGTGGCGGGCATTGTGATTGCAGTCCTGGGTATCCTGGCTATTTTTATGCCGCTGCCGGAAGAATCCTCAAGCAGCAAGTCAGAGTCTTTTATAGAAAATTTAAAAAATGCGCATTTTTCACTGGAAAGCGTTGCGTTAATACTGATCGGCTTTACAAGTACGGCAACCTTCCAGCTCTGGCTTAACTGCGCGCAGACCTTTGGAAAAGAAGTTGCGGGCATTCCGTCTGAATCGGTTTCCATTATGCAGACCTATTATTCCGCTGGTACGATGGCTGCTCTTGTTGTAACCAGCCTTTTGATCACAAAATTTAAACAGGTACGGTTCCTTGTGATCTATCCGGCGATTTCCGCGGTAATGCTGGTACTGGTTTACCTGATTAAGACGCCGGCGATCTGCTATATAGGCGCGTTTACGCTTGGCTATGCAGCGGCAGGCGGCGTTCTTCAGATGGCGACAGCGACAGTCAATGATCTGTTTCCCAAGATCAAAGGCACGATTACAAGCCTTGTTATGATTGCATCCAGTTTGTGCAACTATACAATTTTAAGTGCGGCTTCAAAAATGACAGCTATGAACGTTATTATCATGAATCTGGTTATTACAGTGATTGGCGTTGTCCTTGCAGTATTCGTAAATGCAAGGTATGGAACTCTGCTGAAACATGCGGGGGCTTCCAAATAGATAAATCAGAAAAATAATATGCTCCGGGAGCTTTTGCAGAACCGGTGCAGAAGAACCCGGAGGCATACAATACAAATTACAGGAGGTATTGGAATGAATCCGGTAGAGGTTAGAAATATAAAAATCGGGGAAGGAATCCCCAAAATCTGTGTGCCAATCGTAGGCGTGACAAAAGAGGATATTATAGCAGAAGCGAAAACCTTTGACTCCATTCCTGTAGACGTTGTGGAATGGCGTGTGGATTGGTTTGAGCATGTATTTGAGGTAGAAAAGGTAAAAGAAGTTCTTGCAGAGCTCCGCGCGGCATTAAAGGATATTCCGCTTCTGTTTACCTTCCGTACTTCCAAAGAGGGCGGGGAAAAATCAATGGAACCAGAAGCTTATGCGGCATTAAATAAGGCTGCGGCGCAGACTGGAAATGTAGATTTGGTAGATGTGGAAGTATTTACCGGCGATGCGATCGTAACAGAGATCATCGAAGCGGCTCATGCGGCAGGCGTTAAGGTTGTGGCATCGAACCATGATTTTGATAAGACGCCGGATAAAGATGATATCGTCGGAAGGCTCTGCAAAATGCAGGAGCTTGGAGCGGATATTCCAAAGATTGCAGTAATGCCTCAGAATAAGAAGGATGTTTTAACTTTGCTTGCAGCAACAGAAGAAATGTACAGGGAACATGCTGACCGTCCGATTATTACGATGTCTATGGCAGGCGCCGGAGTAATCAGCCGCCTTTGCGGTGAAGTGTTCGGCTCTGCGCTGACTTTTGGCGCTGCAAAGAAAGCGTCTGCTCCAGGCCAGATGAGTGTCGGAGATCTTGCGCAGGTACTTTCATTGCTGCATAAAAGCCTGTAAAATGGCAACTGTGAAGGGGAACCAAACTGTTGCTTTATAGAGCAATGATGTAGAATAGAAAAGGCCTGGCGTTATGAGCTGTCGGGCCTTTTTATTATTACTATTTGAATATTTTTAGGAAATGCGCATTGCACACAACCCGGAACCCCCATTCAGGGATACCTCTATGCCATTTGGCAATAAAGAGGAAATCCCTTCCAGGGTTGACGATTGCCATATTGCAATAATAAGGAAATGGCTGCTTGCAGCCGTGTTTTGGCGTAAATGTGTGCAGCTGCGCATATTTTTTATTAAAACACATTGACACGGTGAAGTGTTAAAATGAGGAGGTAACAGGAGGTAATCTATGAGAAAAGTATTATCTTGGCTGAATGACAGCCTGGAAGAATTTCTTATGGTAATCAGTTTGATTCTGATGACAGTGATTATGGGGATTCAGGTGTTTTCCAGATATGTGCTGGGTGCGTCTCTTTCCTGGTCAGAAGAACTGACAAGATATATTTTTGTATGGGCAGGGTTTCTCAGTGTCAGCTATTGTACCAAGAAATGCGTTTCCATAAAAATAGAGCAGTTTGTAGCTATGTTTCCCAAACGTGGAAAGGCGTTGTTTAAATTGGTTAACCATACATTTGAATTGATCTTCTTTTTCTATCTGATGCCGTTTGCGGTACAATATCTGATGTCGGCAGTAGAAAGCGGACAGGTTAGCCCTGCATGTCAGATACCGATGTATTATGTGCAGGCAGCTCCCCTTGTCAGCTTTCTTTTGGTGTCTGTAAGGATTATGCAGCGGTGGTATATTGAGCTTCAGACAGTAAGGAATAAGGAGGGGTAGAAATGTCAGCAGTTGTTGTGTTTATTATTTTTGTGATCTGTCTTGTCATTGCAATTCCGGTGTCAATTTCTCTGGGAATTGTATCGGTGCTTCCGGGAGCATTTGATCCGTCCTTTACGGCGTCGGGACGGTTTGTGATCCGCTCCATGCTGGGCGGGATTGACAGTTTTCCGCTCCTTGCGGTTCCTATGTTTGTACTTTCGGGAATTGTTATGGCAAAGGGCGGGATTTCCAAGAAATTATTTGATGTGTTTGCATTTTTTCTGGGGAAACTGACCGCAGGGATTCCCTGTGCGGTGATTGTTACCTGTCTGTTTTACGGGGCGATTTCCGGTTCTGCGCCCGCGACAGTGGCGGCAGTTGGCAGTATGACGATCCCGATTCTTGCGAAACTGGGCTATGATAAAGAATTTTCTACTGCAGTAGTGGCGGTTTCGGGGGGACTGGGCGTAATTATCCCGCCCAGCATTCCATTTATTATGTACGGTATGGCATCCGGGGCTTCTGTCAGCGATCTGTTTGTCTCCGGGATTATTCCGGGGCTTCTGATTGGCGGGCTTTTGATGATGTATGCGGTTTATTACTGCAAAAAGAATGGGGAAGATAAAGAAAAGATTCACGCAGTTGAGGGAGAGCTTCATGAGAAGGGACTTCCCGCTGTGTTAAAGGACAGCTTTTTTGCATTGCTCAGTCCTGTGATTATTTTAGGATGTATCTATTCCGGAATTGCTTCCCCTACAGAGGCAGCGGTTATTTCGGTTTTTTACGCGCTGTTGGTCAGCCTGTTTATCTATAAATCCATTCAGTTTAAAGATATTTGGGGAATCATGGTGGAGTCAGTGCGTACGTATGCCCCGATTATGTTTATTCTGGCGACATCTGTAGCGTTTTCAAGAGTGCTGACTCTGATGCAGGTGCCGCAGGGGGTAAGCGCCTGGATACTGGAGCATTTTACCAGTAAAGTTGCGCTGCTGCTGGTGATTAATCTCTTTCTGCTGTTGGTGGGTATGGTGATGGATACCACTCCGGCGATATTGATTTTAACGCCGATTCTGCTTCCAATTGTGCAGGCGGTTGGCATGAATACGGTTCATTTTGGTATTATGATGGTGGTCAATCTTGCCATCGGTTTTGTAACGCCGCCCATTGGGGTAAACCTGTTTGTGGCAAGTTCGCTGACAGACATTCCGGTTATGAAGATTGCGTCAAAAGCAATGCCGATGATTGTATTTTTCCTGCTTGCCCTGCTGCTTCTGACGTTTGTTCCGGCAATCAGCACGGCATTTATATAGGGGGGTGGATGCATGAATAAGAAAATAAGAAACCTTGCCGGGGCATGGGCGCTTGGATTGACGGTTCTGCTGTCAGCCGGACTTGCCGGATGCGGGAATACGGCTTTGGAAGAAGAAGTGCAGCGGTATGCGTGGCCGCTGGGAACCGCAAGCCCAGAGGATACGGTCACGCAGATTTATGCGGAAAAATTTGCCGAGGAGGTCAGCCGGTTAAGCGGCGGCAAAATGAAAATCCAGGTATATCCCAACAGTACCCTGGGCGGGGACAGAGAGCTGCTGGAAACATGCAAGGACGGCGATATTCCTTTTGTTGTACAGAATACGGCGCCTCAGGTGACTTTTTTGCCGGATGTTGCTATTTTTGATATGCCCTGTATGTTTGATACGATAGAAGAAGTCAGGGAAAAAGTGGACGATGAAACATTTTACGGACTGATGGAAGAGGTGTACCGGGACGGAGGATATAAGCTGCTGGGCTATGCGGATCAGGGGTTCCGCGTGATGTCCACCAATAAAACCATAACTGCTTTTGGCGATTTTAAAGGGCAGAAAATCAGAACTATGGAAAATTCTTATCATCTGAACTTCTGGAAAGCATTATCCGCAGCGCCGACGCCTATGACATTCAGCGAGGTGTATATCGGTCTGCAGCAGGGAACCATTGACGCGCAGGAAAATCCCTATGAGGTTATTGTATCAAACCGCCTGTATGAGCAGCAGAATTATGTGGTAGAGACCAATCACCTGCCCCATTTGCTCTCGCTGATTGTCAGTGACCGCTTTTTTGGGGAACTCCCGGAAGAAAAGCAGGAAATACTGCTGGAGGCGGCGGAACTTGCCAGGGAAGAGGCCAGAGCAGCCTCAGATGTGCGCATTTCGGATAAAATTGCAGAGATAGAAGCAAGCGGTACGCAGATTGTTACGCTGGGGGAAGACTTAAGGGAGCAGATGCGGGAAGCTTCCCGGCCGGTGTATGATGCGATACGGGAGGCCGTAGATGATACGATTGTGGATGCGTATGTAGAATAGGGGACAGACAGTGCGAATATGGTTTACATATTTCTTTAGACGGTATAATGTAAGAATATCTGATTGATAGAAATTTTATCAGAAATCATATTTTTAGACAGCAGGCGTTTGCAGATTATACAATTCTATAATACAATTTTTGTTTGGTTTTTACAAAAATGTGATTTTTCATAAAAAAATATTAAGTTTATTGTTGAAATGTGA
>CAJUPF010000040.1:0-7470 GCA_910588565.1 uncultured Lachnospiraceae bacterium | reverse complement strand
AAACTCAGAGCTTGACTTATTTGAAGCATTTAATAAACATGCTGGTGATTCACGGTGAAAAGGAGAAGAAGGAATGAAAGGATTCAAAAAATGTATGAGTGCAGTCACTGCGGCCGCCCTGATGCTGACGGCTTTGCCTGTGAATGGTCTGACTACGGTTTATGCAGACGAAACGGGAAACGCAGTGGAAGCGGATGTGACTGTAAAAGCGAACCCGTCAGACCGTTCTACGTTTAATGATACGAATAGCGACGGTCTGGGTGAGTTTGAAGGCTGGGGAACTTCCCTCTGCTGGTGGGCAAACCGCCTTGGGTATGATAAGACGCTGACCGACGCGGCGGCAAGAGATTTCTTCAGCGCGGACGGACTGAACATGAATATCGGACGCTATAATATCGGCGGCGGGGATCATGTAGGCGAAGTGGAAGAAATAATAGTGCCGCCGAACCAGAAAGCGACGGTTTATGATCTTGAGACAAATGGATATAAGCCGACTTATGCAGGCTCAAAAATGGAAGTCAAGGATGCGACAAACTTTAAAGATACCAAATTTACAGTGTCGGATGCGGACTTTGGGTTTACAAAGGGCAAGGAAGTTGGTACTTTGAAGTATATCGGGTGGATTAAAAATCTTGACGGCGCTGTGGGAGATGGCGACAACCTTACCTATACTGTGAATGTTCCGGATGCAGGCAAATATACCGTAAAGCTTCTGATGATGCACAACAATAATACGGCGCGTGATGTGGCTGTCCGTGTGGGCGGAGCCGAGGGGAAGACATACGTAGCAGATAATGCCCAGGTTCAAAACAGTAAGGTTGTGAGCTCAAGCGGCGACAAGCAGTGTCTGTTCATAATTACGATAGACGATATTGATCTGAAAGCCGGCGATAATACAGTAGAAGTGGCGGGCCAGGCAGACTGGACGCTTGATTTTATGAAGATGCTGGTTGTGAAAACGGCTGACAAAGGCGTTGTGAAGGAGCCGGAGGATAAATTCCTGCATGCGCCGCATATCAAACGTTCTGATTCCGCGGTTCCAGGCTACTGTGTAGATGAAACAGAGATGGATTTACCGGAAAAAGGGACTGCCGGTTATGAGACGAAGCTTGCAGAGTATAAAGCGAAATACGACAGGGTAGACGAGACTTCCGGCTGGGCATGGAATTATGACTGGACAGCAGACAGAAACCAGTGGAACATCCTGCAGGCTGCAAGGAAAGCGCATGACAGCGGCAACGACGGGGAAACGTCAGATTTTATTGCAGAAGCGTTTTCCAATTCTCCTCCATATTTTATGACGAACAGCGGCTGCAGTTCAGGTGCGGAAGACGCGGGTTCAGACAATCTGCGCGCGGACTGCTATAAAGCGTTTGCCGCTTATATGGCGGATATTATCGTACACTGGGCGGAGACAGAGGCGCAGGGAGCGACGGCGGCAAGCCCGCTTGAGCCGACGACGGCAGAGGAACCCAGAGGCGTTTATTTCCAGAGCGCGACTCCGATGAATGAGCCGTATACCAATTACTGGGGCGCATACAGTGAAAAACAGGAAGGCTGTCATTTTGATCAGGGCGCGTCCGAGTCCAATATTATTATTGAAATGGACAAAGCGTTAAAAGAGCGTCTGCCAGAGGTGAAAGGCGAGGCTGCAAAGAAAGCAGTTGAGAAAATTATTATTTCCGGTACGGACGAGACGAGTATTGATACGGCAATCACTTCTTATAAGAAATTGTCAGGTACGGCGAGAAAGACGATTGAGAGAATTGATACGCATACATACAGCGGTTCCAAACGGACAGAATTAAGAGAACTGGCAGAAACAGAAGGCAAGAACCTGTGGATGTCTGAAATTGACGGCGCTTCCCGTCTGGGAACAAATCCTGGCGAGATGGGCGGAGCGCTTGGATTTGCGCAGCAGATTATGACGGATATGAACGGGCTGAAGCCTTCCGCATGGATTATGTGGAATGCGGTTGACCTGAATGTGGACGCTAATAACAAGTTTGACGCGAATTCCATAGAAGAGTTAATGACAAAGGAAAATGACGCCGGCGAGGTTATGTATGACCCGGAGAACAAAGGCTGGTGGGGCATCGCAATCGGCGATCATAACAACAAAAAGCTTATTTTAACCAGAAAATATTATGCTTACGGCCAGTTCTCCAGATATATCCGGCCAGGATATACGATTATGGGATCTGACAACCAGCAGACGCTTGTGGTATATGATTCCAAAGGTAAGAGAGCGGTTATCGTAGCGATTAATACAGATGGCGAAGACAAGACATGGAAGTTTGATTTAAGCAGGTTTGAGACAATGGGAACCGGAATCGAGCTGTGCCGTACCAGCGGCACTTCCGAAAACGGTGAAAATTGGAAGAAAATTACAGATGCCAATATCAGCGCAAACGCGGCAGAAAAATACTTCACTGCAACGATGAAAGCGAATTCCATCAATACATTTATTGTAGAAGGCGTGGGATTTAACGCCGGAAACGCAGATGAAGCTGCAAAGCGGGAGAAACTGATGAACCAGATGCGGGCTGAGATTATGAGCGGTATGGATCTGGGAGATTTGGATCTGGCTGCGCAGGAAATTCCGTTAACTGCAGAGATGGTTACCGGAAGCGAACCCTGGACAGATAATGAGGGCAACAACAATGGAAATACAGTTGATAAGGTTGTTGACGGCAAGTTCGATACATTTTTTGACGGCGTAGGCAATGGTTACGTGCAGGTTGACCTGGGAGAAGGAAAAGCAGAAGCGATTGCAGCCTATGGCTATGCGCCGAGAAGCGGTTACATGGACAGAGCTGTTGGCGCGTCTTTGTATGGCTCTAATGACGGAAACAAATGGACGCTGCTGCATACAATTTCAGAAATTCCCCCGGCAAATAAACTGTCCTATGCATATATGAATGAATTTGAAACAGTGAGCGCTTTAAGACAGAAATTCCGTTATTATAAATATGCGGTAGGCGCAAATGGAAACTGTAATATTGCAGAGCTTAAGTTATACCGTATGCCGGAAGATCTTAAATTGCCGGAAATCCCAGCGACACTGGAAAAATGGGTGGAATACTGCGAAGGCAAAACAGACGGAAAGAACTACGAGACAACAACGAAACAAGCATATGATACAGCCCTGAAAGCTGCAAAGGATTTGAACGGTTCTGAAGATGTGGGAGCAAAGACAGATGCGCAGTACGCTCTGTTTGAAGCATACCTTGGACTGAAAGCGCTTTACAATTACACAACATTCTCAGGCACCAATGGGGATACCATTTATGATACGAATGGCGAAGTGATTCAGGCACATGGCGGACAGGTGCAGAAGGTTACATGGGATGCAGGCTATGACTTTAACGGAAATGGAGACATAGAGGCTTCTGAAAAGGAGTTCTGGTACTGGATTGGTGAAGATAAGACATATGACTATCGTCCATGCCCGGGCATTCACGCTTATATTTCACAGGATTTATTAAACTGGGTAGATATTGGTACCGTATTAAAGACAGTGCCTAACTGGGAAACATTTACAACAGAGAACTATTTTACAGATCTTTATGGCAAGCTGCCGGAAGAAGATCAGAAGAGAATCTATGCGGATCTCTGGACAGATGATAATGGATCTGAGACAGGATGTGTCATTGAGCGTCCGAAGATGCTGTATAATGATAACACGAAGAAATATGTTATCTGGTTCCACGCAGACGGACAGACGCCGGACAGCACAGGCGGCAACTACGCAAAAGCAAAAGCCGGTATCGCAGTTTCTGACAGCCCGTTTGGGCCGTTTGCACTGCAGGGCAGCTATCTGCTGACGTCAGATCCGGAACGTACCGATCATGGATTTGATTCGGTAGGCGGACATGTGCGCGATATGAACCTGTTTAAAGACGATGACGGAACAGCGTATGTATTGTATTCTTCGGAAGGCAATGCCGTTATGTATATTGCGAAATTGAATGACAGCTATACAGGCCTTGCAGAGGATGCAGATAAAATGGTACTGGGTGAAGATTTCTGCATTAGCAGCACTGACTCCAGGGAAGCTCCGGCAATGTTTAAATACGAGGGCAAATATTATCTGATCACATCCGGATGTACCGGCTGGGCGCCAAACCGGGCGGCGTATGCAGTTGCAGACAACCCGTTAGGCCCCTGGACCAGAAAGGGAGATCCCTGTGTAGGCGATACCAATAAGAATACGTTCCAGACACAGAGTACCTGCGTGATTCCGGTAGATCCTGAAAATGGAAAATACATCTATATGGGCGACCGCTGGCATAACCCGGATACAGGCGGAACATTAAGAAGCTCCAGATATGTATGGCTTCCAATTGAGTTTTTAGAAAACAATAAAATTGCAATCAAAGACTACAGCGACTGGTCGATGGATGTTTTTGACCAGATCAATATTAAAGTTCCGACTATTGAAGGCGGCGGCAAAACTTATTATGTAGATTCTGCAAATGGAAATGACGAGAACGACGGTTTGACTCCTGAGAAAGCATGGAAGACTTTGACAAAGGCTTCTTCTGTTGAGAATTTGACAGCAGGAGGAAAGATTCTTCTGAAAGCCGGCAGCAAATGGGATGGGCAGAAACTTACTGTAAAGAATGCCAAAGGTGAAAAAGAGAATCCTGTTGTGATCGGAAGCTACGGCGATGGCAGCAAACCGCAGATTAACGGAGCCGGCGCGAGCTGGTCTTACAATACCAAGGAAGAGCTGGCGGCAGTCCACGTTTATAACAGTGAAAATATCGTAGTTGAAAATCTGGATATTACCAACTGGGACGCTTCCGTGGATGGAGATTATGCACAGAGTAAAAAATTATTATCCGGCCTTGTTGTAGAAAACAGGGATGCAGGAAAGCTGTCTAATGTTGTAATCCGCAATAATAAGATTCATGATGTCAACGGACTGATGAAAGGCGGCGCAGAGAAGGCAGCCGGAGGTCTGATTGTCGTAGTAACAGGTGATGGCGATAATCACACCGGAGTAAAAGAATCCTGGTATGACGGATTAACAATTTCCGGAAATGAAGTTACAAATGTCTGCCATGAAGCAATCTATATGGAAAGCGTATGGGCAGCACGTGAACTGGTAGGCGGAACTTACAGCGATACATCATATCAGAACGCTGGAAACAGCAAATGGATCGGCAGCAGCAATGTGAAGATTGACAATAACTACGTACATGATGTAGCGGGCGACGGTATTGTTCCGATTAATACCACAGATGCTATTGTTGAGTACAATCTGATCCATAATTCCGCAGACAGCAGATGGGATTACAGTGCAAATCCAAATCACGCCGCACTGTGGGCATGGGATGCAAATAACGTAACATTCCGTTATAATGAAGCATGCCATACCTCAATGGATTCAAAAGGAACAGCAGTTGGAAATGACAGTATGGCATTTGATTTTGACTATGGCGTACAGAACTGTGTATACGAGTACAACTACAGCCATGACAATCTGGGCGGTTTCCTGATGCTTTGCCCAGGACCAGGCGCAACGGTAAACAATATCGCAAGATATAATATCAGTGTCAATGACGGACTATATGATGGCGCTCCGGTCATCCGTATGGGATCTGGTAAATATGGCTCATTGGGCGTACAGATTTACAATAATACGATTTACTGGAAGGATACTGAATATACAACAAGCCTGATGCCTGCTTCCGCATGGGAAGGCTCTGCGATTAAAGATGTAGAAGTATTTAATAATATTTTCTATGGCCCGACGAAAGAAAATAGTGTAACAACAAAAGGTGTGACACATCATGACAATGTTGCGTTCGGTGGAGCTGAAACAGCTTATCAGCCAGCGGATGCTGATGCGATCGTAGAAGATCCGAAGTTTAAGGATGTGAAGAACTACACCGAAGGCAGCTGGAAAGACGGAAAGACAACGCTTGGAACAGCAGAAGGCTTCCAGACTGCAAAAGATTCGGTATGCATTGATAAAGGGGCGGCTCATCCGGCAGCGCCGTCAAGCGCTTTGGATGCCCTGGCAGAAGAACTGGTTCCAAATGAGGCAGAAAAACCGGAGAAAGATTACTTTGGCAATCCTCTGGATGAAAAAGCTGATATCGGTGCATATGAGTGGCCAAAAGCGCTTATGGAAGACGTACAGAGCAAATATGACAGCGCGGTGGCAATCAAGGCGGACGGCTATACAAAAGAGAGCTATCAGAAGCTGCAGAACGCGATTGCAGCGCTGAAAGCAGTTTTAGCAGACAGCAATGCGCCACAGAGCGAGATAGAAGCTAAGGCTGCAGATCTGCAGAAGGCGGTTGAAGGCCTGCAGAAGACAGGCGGCTCCACAACTACTGTTGATAAAGCGGCGCTGCAGAAATTGTATAACACCGCAATTGCAATCAAAGCGGACGGCTATACGGCAGACAGCTACCAGAAACTGCAGGCAGCAATCGCGGCGGCAAAGGCGGTGCTTGACAACAAGAATGCAGCACAGAGCGCGGTAGATGCACAGGTAACTGCCCTGGACGCAGCAATCAAAGGCCTGGTGCCGGTTGTTACCACTGGGGATGAACACATAAAAGTCAGCAAGATTACGATCCAGGCGCCGTCGAAGAAGCTTGCGGCAGGCAAGTCAATTAAGCTTACGGTGAAAATTACTCCGGCGAACGCAGGAAATAAGAAAGTGACATGGAGCGTAGATAAGAAGAGCAAGAAATATGCTTCTATCAGTAAGAGCGGCAGCCTGAAACTGAAAAAATCTGCAGCTGGCAAGACTGTTACAGTAACCGCTGCAGCGACAGACGGAAGTAAAAAGAAAGCTACTATTAAAATTAAGGTTATGAAGAATGCGGTTAAGAGCATTAAATTAAAAGCTCCCGCTAAGACCTTAAAAGTAAACAAAACCATGAAACTGAGGGCGATTGTAAAAACTACCGGAAGCAAGGTAAATAAAACTCTGGAATGGAAGAGTTCCAATACCAAGTACGCTACAGTTGACAAAAATGGAAAAGTAAAAGCGAAGAAAGCCGGAAAAGGCAAAAAAGTTACCATTACAGCGTCAGCTACAGATGGAAGCGGAAAGAAAGCAAAAGTAAGTATCAGGATCAAATAAGGATTTTGAAAGCGGCGGGGGATGTATGGAACTGCATCTCCCGCCGCTTTAGAAGTAAAATAAAAATAAAAAAACACTTGCATTTTTTACAAACATCCTATATAATAACAGACGCTGTGACATGATAGCAAAGAAACGAGAGGTTGCTGCCCGATGTGGCAGGTTTTCCGTGGAGCGAATGTCAAGTTAGGAAACTGGCGACAAGTCACTGTATCACAAAAGTCTACAGGATAAGTAAGAGGTAGAAACGGCGGGTGAACGATTATGACACACCCGGCAAAGTGTACAGTCACCGCTTGTCGTACTGAAGTAAAGTGCGAAAAGGAGGCGGCTTTTTTTATGGCAAGTCAAGTAATGAG
>CAJUPF010000039.1 GCA_910588565.1 uncultured Lachnospiraceae bacterium | reverse complement strand
CTGAAAACTAACTCCAAGCGGCCCCAATCCGGTCCGGTGGCTCCGTTATCGCCAACTACGAGGATTTCCTGATAAAAACGGGATGGCTGTATACTTCCATACCGGATGAGCTGTCAGGAGATTAAAACTGGGTGGAACCACGGTAATACTATCGTCCCTGATACAGGCTGTCTGTATCGGGGATTTTTTTATATGAAAGGAAGGAGACTATGAAACAGATGCGAAACTGGAAGGAATCCCCTTCGGGGGTATCTCGATGCCATTTGGCGGAGCTCATGAAGACGTTAACACAGAATGTCACAATGACACGGCGGGATTTCCTGCTAAGTGTTCTTACGGGCATTTTGGGAGGAATTATTCTTGGGATGTTAATTTCCCCAAGAAAGTATATGCACATTGGCTGCGGCAATGGTAATATCTATGGTTTGCCGGAAGAGGAAGCAGAGAAATAAAAAAATAATTGAAGTAAAGGAGAAGAACAATGAAAATTACGTTAAAAGACGGATCTGTAAAAGAGTACAGCGAAGCAAAATCCGTATACGAAATCGCAAAAGACATCAGTGAAGGGTTGGCCAGAGTGGCTTGTGCCGGGGAATTAAACGGCGAAATCGTAGATTTGCGGACTGAAATCAGCGAAGACGCGCAACTGAATATTATTACGGCAGGCGATGAGGAAGGGTTAAAGGTAATCCGCCATACGGCAGCCCATGTTATGGCAGAAGCCGTCAAACGCCTGTATCCAGATGCAAAGGTAACAATCGGGCCTGCAATTGCGGACGGATTTTATTATGATTTTGACGCGGAACCATTTTCCAGGGAAGATCTCGATAACATCGAAGCGGAGATGAAGAAAATCATGAAAGAAGGGCATGAAATTACCCGGTTTACGCTTCCCAGAGAAGAGGCAATCCGGTTTATGAAAGAGAAAGAGGAGCCGTATAAGGTTGAGCTGATTGAGGAACTGCCGGAGGATGCGGTGATTTCTTTCTACGATCAGGGCGGATTTGTGGATTTATGCGCGGGGCCTCATCTGATGAGCACAAAAGGAATTAAGGCATATAAACTGATTTCTTCCTCTATGGCATACTGGAGAGGCGATTCAGATAAAGCGCGTCTGCAGCGTATTTATGGAACTGCATTTAATAAAAAAGAAGATTTAAAAGCACATCTGGAAAAATTGGAAGATGCAAAGCGCAGGGATCATAACCGGCTGGGCCGTGAGATGGGACTGTTTACCACTGTAGAAGTAATTGGACAGGGACTGCCGTTATTTACTCCAAAAGGCACGAAAATGATTATGAAACTGCAGCGCTGGATTGAGGATTTAGAGGAGAAAGAGTGGGGCTATGTCCGCACCCGGACGCCGCTAATGGCCAAATCGGATCTGTATAAAATGTCCGGCCACTGGGATCACTATAAAGACGGCATGTTTGTACTGGGAGATGAAGAAACAGATAAGGAAGCGCCCTCCGGGCATACCTCTATGCCATCCGGCAAAAAAAAGGAAACCTTCGCGCTCCGTCCAATGACCTGCCCGTTCCAGTATTTTGTATATAAAAATGAACAGCATTCCTACCGGGATCTGCCCTACCGCATGGGTGAGACGTCGACTTTGTTCCGTGCGGAGGATTCCGGGGAAATGCACGGCCTGACCCGTGTGCGCCAGTTTACAATTTCCGAGGGGCACCTGATTGTCCGCCCGGATCAGATGGTAGAGGAATTTAAAGGCTGTCTTGCACTGGCAAAATACTGCCTTAAGACACTTGGCGTAGAAGAAGACGTAACGTATCACCTTTCCAGATGGGACCCGGATAACAGAGAAAAATATATAGGAGAGCCCGAAGTCTGGGAAGAGACAGAACAGCATATGCGTGATATTTTAAAGGAGCTGGACATTGATTTTGTAGAAGATGTGGGTGAAGCTGCATTCTATGGCCCAAAGGTGGATATCAATGCACGCAATGTTTATGGCAAAGACGATACCATGATTACAATCCAGTGGGACGCACTGCTTGCAGAACAGTTTGATATGTATTTTATTGACAAAAACGGTGAAAAAGTACGTCCTTATATTATTCACAGAACATCCCTGGGCTGTTATGAGCGGACGCTGGCATGGTTAATTGAAAAATATGCCGGGAAATTCCCGACCTGGCTGTGCCCGGAACAGGTACGTGTGCTTCCGATTTCTGAAAAATATGAAAGCTATGCCGAAAAAGTCAGGGCGGAACTTGCCAGACAGAATATCGATGTCACCGTTGATAACCGTTCCGAAAAAATCGGCTTTAAAATTCGTGAAGCAAGACTGGATAAACTTCCCTATATGCTCGTTGTCGGACAGAAAGAGGAAGAAGAAGGAACTGTCGCGGTCAGAAGCCGTTTCGCCGGAGATGAGGGAAGCAAGCCGCTGGCAGAATTTATTTCGGCAATCAAAAAAGAAATTGATACCAAAGAAATCCGTAAAGAAGAGGTCCCCGCTGAGAATAATTAACAGAATATTTTTTGTAAAGTCTTCAAATACTAAGTCCGGTCAGATGTTTCTGGCCGGATTTTTGGTATAGGAGGAATGAATGGATATGACAAAATTGCAATGTTCAGCTACAAATTGTTTTTACAATGATGACAGATTATGCTGTAAAGGCGACATTATGGTGGAAGGAACAGGCGCAACAAATGCGCAGGGAACCTGCTGTGCTAGTTTCCGGGAACGAAGAGGCGATTCGGCCAGAAATGCTGTGTTAAAGCCGGATGCTAATGTGGATGTAGACTGCCATGCCTGCAACTGTGTCCACAATGAAGACTGCAAATGCCAGGCTGATTATATTGGTATCCGTGGCAGCCAAGCCTGTCAGTGCCAGGATACAGAATGTATTTCTTTTTGCCGTAAATAATATCTGATCTGCACAAAAGCTGCAGAATCTCCCGGAAAAAAGGGGATTCTGCAGCCTGAAGATAAGACATAAGACAGAAGGAAAGCTCGTAAAATGTAACATTGTGTCGAAAAGGGAAGAAATTTGCTATCATTATACAATTGCATTTTGATGAATGAAGGGTTAAAATGTCTATAGATAACTAAAAAGAATAGAAATTGCAGAAAATAGGACTTTTACCGTAGCAGATGTCGTATGGACAGCTGTACTGATAAAACAAAGTTGGAGAGAAGCATATGAGAGAATTACTGGAGAAACAGGAAGAGATTGAGCTGCAGAGAAGCTTGGTGAACATGATGATCGAAGATGGCAATGAAATCCAGGATGAAGAATTTATTCGTGCGAACCGGAAGTTAGATCAGTTAATTGAGGAATACATAGAATTGGAGAGCCGCATAGACGCACGAAATTTAGAATGGATAGAATAATCAGAAAATTTTTAAAGACGACAGATATTTTGTGAGATATATTGAAATTGTGAGTAACATCAGCCTGAAATGGCATGATGTTCTTTTTTTTTCCGTGTATTGCAATTTTGGTCAGTTTCATATAAAATGTTTTGTAATGTGGAGGGAAGTGGAGGAAAATGGTTTAAAGTGGTATAAAAGTTTAAACTTTTTCTATGAAGTAGGTGTCCGTTATGTTCATGGGAGAATACAATCATACAATTGATGCGAAGGGCAGGCTTATTATTCCATCTAAATTCCGGGAATTACTGGGAACGGAATTTGTTGTGACCAAGGGATTAGACGGCTGTCTTTGTGTGTATCCAAATGAAGAATGGGCAAGAATAATAGAGAGCTTCCGCGATCTTCCGATGATTTCAAAGGATGCAAGAAAGCTCTCCCGTTTTTTTATTACAGGCGCGGCCGGGTGCGAACTGGACAAGCAGGGCAGGATTTTAATCCCCCAGGTACAGCGGGACTATGCGGATCTGCAGAAAGACGTTGTCGTTGCAGGTGTTTTAAACCGGGTCGAAATCTGGAGCAGGGAGAGATGGCAGGCAGAGAACACATACGATGATATGGACGAAGTTGCAGAACATATGGCAGAGCTGGGATTGAGGATTTAGGCAGAAGAAAGAAGAAAAAATATGGAATTTAACCACAAATCCGTTTTATTACGGGAGGCAATTGAATATCTGCATATCAGGCCGGACGGAATCTATGTGGATGGAACCCTTGGCGGGGCCGGACATTCCACAGAGATTGCAAAGCGGCTGACAGAAGGCGGCAGGCTGATCGGAATGGATCAGGACGCAGATGCTATCCATGTTTCTTCCCGGCGTTTAGAGCCTTATCGGGATCGTGTGACGATTGTCCATGACAATTATTGCAATATGGGAGAAGCGCTCCGCAGTCTTGGCGTAAAACAGGTGGACGGGATTCTGCTGGATCTGGGAGTTTCATCATTTCAGCTGGATACGCCGGAGCGCGGATTTACTTACAGGGAGGAACATGCGCCGCTTGATATGCGCATGGACAAACGGCAGAAGCAGACAGCAGAAGACATTATCAATGAATACAGTGAGAGAGAATTGTTCCGGATCATCCGTGATTATGGCGAAGACCGCTTTGCGAAAAATATAGCAAAGCATATCGCGGCGGCGCGGGAAAAGAAGCGGATCACTACAGCCGGAGAACTGACAGAGATTATTCGGGGCGCTATCCCAAAGAAGGTACAGGCGACGGGCGGCCACCCTGCAAAGCGGACGTTTCAGGCGGTACGGATCGAGTTGAACCGTGAACTGGAAGCGCTGGAGAATACGTTGGATCATATGACGGAGCTGCTGAATGCGGGAGGCAGATTCTGTGTGATTACATTTCATTCCTTAGAAGATCGGATTGTAAAGACCAGATTCAGGACATATGAAAATCCATGTACCTGTCCGAAGGATTTTCCAGTCTGTGTCTGCGGTAAAATATCAAAAGGAATCTGCATAACACGAAAACCGGTTTTGCCATCGAAAGAAGAAATAGAAGAGAATACAAGAGCCAAAAGCGCGAAATTGCGGGTATTTGAAAAGGAAAGAGAGTGAGAATAGATGAGCAAAACAGCCCAAAAGACCAATTACTATATAAACGGCAATACAGTGCGCCGGTTAGAAGGCGATCAGGCAGAACGGCAGCGGCAGGAACAGGAGCGCCAGCAGAGAAAAAAACGCAAGGAACGGCGGCGCGTGGCAAGACGGAACGCAGAACGGGCGACACGCATTGATTTGAGTTATGTACTGTTCTGTACAGTGGCGCTGGCGGCAGTCTGTTCCGTGTGCATTACATACATAAGGCTGCAGTCCAATATCACCAGCAGGACCAGACATATATCCGAACTTGAAAGTGAGATTGCGACACTGCGGGCAGAAAATGACGCGGCGCAGAAACGGATTGAACTGACGACAGATCTGGATCAGATAAAAGAACAGGCGCTGCAGTACGGTATGAAATATGCAGCAGAAGATCAGATTGTCTACTATACAATCGAAGAAAATGACTATATGGATCAGTATTTTAATATACCAACAAATTAACAGGCGATAGAATATATGAGGAAAAAGGAAAAAAAGAAACCATATAAATTTTTAATTCGGATGCGCAAAAAACTGATGTTTCTGTTTTTTGGGATTACCCTGGTTCTTGTGTCGTTGATTGGAAGGCTGATGTATATTGAGCATACCGGACGGGAAAGGTATGATAAGATTGTATTGGCGCAGCAGCTGTTTGACAGCCAGACCATTCCCTATCAGCGGGGCGATATTGTAGATACCAAGGGAACCGTCCTTGCCACCAGTATTGACGTCTATAATGTAATTCTTGACTGCTGGATGTTAAATAAGAATAAAGACGATATTTCTGTGACCTTAGATGCCCTGGCAGAATGTTTTTCGGGGCATACCAAAGAGGAGCTGGAGCAAATCTTAGAGGATAATTCCGAAAACCGGTATATGGTGCTTGAGCGTCAGATTTCACATGACGAGATGCAGCCGTTTCTTTCGATGAGGGAAGAATCGGAGGAAGAGGCCAAAGCGGCGGAAGCAGCCGCGGCAAAGAGGCGGAAAGAGCAGAAAAAGGATCAAAAAGAGCCAGAGGAGCCGGAGACGTTTCCAAGAATCAATAAAGACGCAGTCTGGTTTGAAAAGGAGTATATCCGCAGTTACCCCTATAATACCCTTGCGGCGTCGCTGATTGGTTTTGTATCCAAACAGGGCAATCTGGGTACTTCGGGCCTGGAGAACTACTATAACAGCACGTTAAATGGGATTAACGGCAGGCAGTATGGGTATCTGAATTCAGACAACAATTTTGAGAAGACAGTTCGGAACGAGCAGAATGGAAATACAATTGTGTTGACTATCGACGTTAATATCCAGTCAGCAGTAGAAAAAAAACTGGCGGAATTTAACGATAAAAACAGGAATGGGTATACAACAAGAGATGGCAGCCTCCATACGGCGGCAATTGTAATGAATCCGCAGAATGGGGAAGTGTATGCCATGGCGAATTATCCAACCTTTGACCTGAACAATCCCAGGGATATTCAGGCTTATTTTACACCGGAAGAGCTGGCTGGCCTGACAGAAGAGCAGCAGAGCGAGCTTCTGACAAAACGCTGGGAGAATTTCTGTGTCACCTATACCTTTGAACCTGGTTCTACCGTAAAGCCGTTAACGGTGGCATGCGGATTGGAAACCGGGACATTAACCGGCGATGAGTCGTATTACTGTGACGGCGTCGAGACATTTAATGGCGAAGAGGTTCACTGTGTCAGCCGCGTCGGGCATGGAATGGAAACTGTGGAACAGTCGCTGATGGATTCCTGTAATGACGCCCTGATGCAGATGTCCTATGCGATCGGTGCGGATCATTTTATGGACTATCAGGATATATTCGGTTTTGGGCAGAAGACAGGCATCGATCTTCCCGGAGAAGAGAAGGGGCTGATTCAGACGGAAATGAAACCGATCGATCTTGCGACAAATGTATTCGGGCAGAATTTTAACTGCACCATGATACAGCTTGCAAGCGCATTTTCTTCACTGATTAACGGGGGCCGGTACTTTCAGCCGCATGTGGTCAGGAAGATATTAGATGAAAACGGCAATACAATAGAAACGGTAAAACCAGTGCTGTTAAAAGAAACTGTTTCGGAACATACTTCCGATATCGTCCGGGAATATCTGTATGCCACAGTATCGGAAGGCACAGGCTCGGAAGCAAAAGTAAACGGCTATTCCATGGGCGGCAAGACGGGCACTGCACAGAAGCTGCCGAGGGGAAATGACAATTACCTGGTGTCTTTTATTGGTTATGTGCCGCAGGAAAATCCGCAGCTTGTGATATATGTGATTATCGATGAGCCGAATAAGGAGGAGCAGGCGCACAGCAACTATGCGCAGGAGGTGACAAAAGAGATATTAAAAGAGATTCTCCCGTATATGAATATGTATCCAGATGAAGAATTAAAGCCGGAAGAGGAGGATGACGACGCGCCGGAAGATGGTTCAATGGATCCGGATCAGACAGCCGGCGGCGCCCCGGAAGTAAGCCCGGAGGGTCCTGGCCAGGAATAACATGGGTATGTATGCTTTTTTAGCGGTTCATTCAGGTATAACCTTATAAAAACTGTAATAGAATGAAAGAAAGGACATTTACGGAGCGCTGTCATATGTTTCGCTGTAAAACCTTTAACCGCAAGAAGAGTATGATTGTATTTGTTGCAGTTTTGTTTATGATGATGTTTTTGATGGGACGCCTGGTGTATCTGATGGTATTCTGCTCCGAATACTATGGGCGGAAAGCGGAAGATCTGCATGAACGGGAACGTGATATCAAAGCGGCGAGGGGAAAGATTATCGATGCGACAGGAACGGTTCTGGCCACGAATAGAACGGTCTGTACAATATCTGTGATCCATAATCAGATCAAAGAGCCTGAAGCAGTGATTGCCGCCCTGGCCAAAGAACTGGAGCTGTCCGAGGAACGGGTGCGCGCAAGGGTGGAGAAAGTCAGCTCGATTGAGCGTATCAAATCGAATGTGGATAAGGAGACGGGGGATCGTATCCGGGCATATGGGCTTGCGGGCGTTAAAGTGGATGAGGATTACAAACGCTATTATCCATACGATACATTGGCTTCTAAAGTGCTTGGGTTTACCGGAGGAGACAATCAGGGGATTGTCGGCCTGGAAGTAAAATATGATGAATATATGCAGGGAACCAACGGCAAGATCCTGACTTTGACCGATGCAAGAGGTGTGGAAATTGAGAATGCCGGGGAATCGAGACAGGACCCGATAGATGGAAATAATCTGCATATCAGCCTGGATTATAATATTCAGATGTATGCGGAGCAGTCAGCCAGAAAAGCTTTGGAACAAAAACAGGCTGACAGCGTATCCATTATTGTGATGAACCCTTTGAACGGGGAACTGATGGCAATGGTCAATGTGCCGGAGTTTGATTTAAACAATCCCTTTACGCTGAATTATGAAGCGGAAGGGACTGTTACAGAAGAGGAAAAGCAAAATCTGCTGAATAATATGTGGAGGAACCAATGCATCAACGATACGTATGAACCAGGTTCCACTTTTAAAATTATTACTACTACGGCAGCTTTGGAAGAAGGGGTTGTCAGCCTAAACGATCAGTTTTTCTGCCCAGGCTATATTACAGTAGAGGACAGGCAAATCCACTGCCATAAGCGCACCGGACACGGCGCAGAAGATTTTACGCATGGAATTATGAATTCGTGCAACCCGGTATTTATCGATGTAGGGCTTAGGGTAGGGCCGGAGCGGTTTTATGATTATTTTGGCAGCCTTGGGCTTTTGAAAAAGACTGGGATTGATTTACCAGGGGAAGCTGTGACAATTATGCATTCCAAAGAGAATATAGGACTGGTGGAGCTGGCCACCATGTCGTTTGGGCAGTCGTTTCAGATTACGCCGATACAGCTTGTGACGACGGTAGCTTCGATTATCAATGGAGGAAACCGGATTACACCGCATTTCGGCGTGTCTGTCCAGGATGGGGAAGGGAATCTGATAGAGAAGTTTACGTATGATACATCGGAAGGAATGATAAGCAAAGAGACGTCAGACACCGTCCGGTACCTGCTGCGGCAGGTTGTAGCAGAGGGCGGCGGCAGAAATGCAAAAATCGCAGGATATGACATTGGCGGCAAGACGGCAACTTCCCAGACACTGCCTAGAAGCGCCAATAAATACATTTCGTCTTTTTTAGGATTTGCGCCTGTGGACGATCCGCAAGTCATGGTGCTTGTGATTATCAATAATCCTCAGGGCGTCTACTATGGCGGAACCATTGCGGCGCCGGTGGCAAAGGAGATTTTTGAAAACATTCTTCCCTATCTGGAGATCCCGTTCGATGCAGAAGCTGCAAAAGAAGCAGAAACAGAGTATATGGAGTAAATAAAAAAGTAAAGTACAATAGGAAAGAGGGAAAGGTTATGTTTTATCATGTAGCGGCGCCGGTGTTAATTGCTTTTGCGATCAGTGCGGTACTCGGACCAGTCATTATTCCGTTTTTACGGAAATTAAAAGTAGGGCAGACAGAGCGGGAGGAGCTAAAGTCCCATCTGAAAAAGACGGGGACCCCAACGATGGGAGGTCTTATGATACTGGCAGCAGTCCTGATCACAAGCCTTCTTTTTATAAAGGAGTATCCCAAAATCATCCCTATTTTATTTTTGACGGTGGGATTTGGAGCCATTGGATTTTTGGATGATTATCTGAAAGTGGTGCTCAGACGTTCCGACGGGCTTTTCGCATGGCAGAAAATGCTGTTACAGATAGCGGTAACCGGAATTTTCACATTTTATCTGCAAAATTTTACAAATATTTCCCTGTCGATGCTGATACCATTTTCTGGAGGGAAATATCTGGATCTGGGCATATGGGCAATACCGCTGCTGTTTTTTGTGGTAATCGGCACCGTAAACGGCGTCAATTTTACGGATGGATTAGACGGTCTGGCGTCTAGTGTCACAGTGCTGGCAGCTACCTTTTTTTCTGTAGTTGCAGTGGGAACAAATAGCGGCATTGAACCGATTACCTGTGCGGTAGTAGGAGCATTGCTGGGATTTCTTTTATTTAATGTCTACCCGGCAAAGGTTTTTATGGGAGATACCGGCTCTCTGGCTTTGGGCGGATTTGTGGCCGCTGCGGCGTACATGCTGCAGATGCCGTTGTTTATCCCGATTGTAGGCTTTATCTATATGATTGAAGTGTTGTCTGTGATCATACAGGTGACCTATTTTAAATCAACGCATGGAAAAAGATTCTTCCGTATGGCGCCGATTCATCATCATTTTGAACTTGGCGGCTGGTCAGAGACAAGAGTGGTGGCAGTTTTTTCCATTGTAACGGCACTGCTTAGCCTGGTGGCAATTATGGCAATGTAGGAGGCATAAAATGAATCTAAGAGACAAAAGATTTCTTGTATTTGGAACCGGAAAAAGCGGCGTATCGGCAGCAAAACTCTTAAAGAGCCAGCAGCTTGCAGTGAAATTATACGATGGGAATGAAAACCTGGATCGGATGGCTTTTTATGAAAAAAATCCGGATCTTAGCGATGTGGAACTGATAACCGGAACATTGCCGGAGAAAGAAATGCATCACGTGGATATTCTGGTCGTAAGTCCTGGCGTTCCGGTGGATCTTCCGGTGGTAACAGCTATGTGGGAGCAGGGGACGGCTGTCTGGGGTGAAATTGAACTTGCCTATGCATTTGCAAAAGGAGATATTCTTGCGATAACCGGGACAAACGGCAAGACAACCACGACTACGCTGCTGGGGAAAATAATGGAAGAGCGGTATGATGATGTAATGGTTGTTGGAAATATTGGAATCCCTTATACCAGTATGGCGGAACAGACCACGGAAAAAACCGTTACGGTAGCGGAGATCAGCAGTTTTCAGCTGGAAACGATTCATACGTTTGCACCAAAGGTTACAGCGATCTTAAATATTACGCCGGATCATTTAAACCGCCATCATACGATGGAGAATTATATTGCAGTAAAAGAGAGCATTACCAAAAACCAGACGCCGGATGATCTGTGTGTGCTAAATTACGAGGATGAGGCGCTAAGAACGTTTGGAGAAAGTTTAGAGACGAGGGTGTTCTGGTTTTCCAGTGCGAGGGCGCTGCAGGATGGATGTTATCTGCAGGATGGAACGATTTTCCTTTCTGAAGGAGGCAGGGCGACAGAGATTGTCAGAACAGAAAAATTACATCTTCTGGGCAGGCATAATTATGAGAATGTAATGGCGGCGGCAGCTATGGCATATGGCTATGGCGTTCCCCTTGCGGACATCCGCAAAGCGCTGCTTTGCTTTACGGCAGTGGAACACAGAATAGAATATACGGTGGAAAAACGGGGGATACAGTTTTATAATGATTCCAAAGGTACGAACCCGGATGCCGCGATTCAGGGGATTAAAGCTATGGATCGGCCTACATTTCTGATTGGAGGGGGATACGATAAGGATTCTTCTTATGGTGAATGGATCGATGCTTTTGAAGGAAAAGTAAAAGAGCTGGTACTGATTGGACAGACGAGGGAAAAAATTGCCGAAACTGCCAGGGAGCATGGATTTGAGGCAGTGACTCTGGCGGATTCTTTGGAGGAGGCAGTCCATATCTGTTATGAGCACGCCGCGCCTGGCGATGCGGTACTGCTTTCCCCCGCATGTGCAAGCTGGGGGATGTTTGCGGATTATGAAGAACGGGGCAGAAGATTTAAAGAGATTGCACGAAGTTTAAAGGAGTGACTCTATGAACCGTGTACCGGGGACGGGGAAAAGCAGGAAGAAGCAAATTAAATATTTTGACTATACACTGCTGTTTATTATTATTTTTCTGGTGGGATTTGGCCTGGTCATGCTTTACAGCACCAGTTCCTATAACGCGCGTCTTAATTTTAACGGGGATTCCGCGTATTATCTGAAACGGCAGCTGACGGCGTCTCTTCTGGGCTTTGCGGCGATGCTTGTCGTATCGAGGATTGATTATCATATCTGGCTGCGCCTAAGCGTCCTGCTTTATGCGGGTGCATTTGGTCTTTGTTTTCTGGTTATTTTTATAGGGGCAAATATCAATGGTTCCACCAGATGGCTGCGTCTTGGCCCGCTTTCCTTCCAGCCGTCGGAGCTTGCAAAAATGGCGGTTATTGTATTTTTGTCAGCAGTGATCAGCCAGGCGCCGAAGAAGATAGGGGATTTTAAAATCCTCTGTAAGCTGGTGGGATTTACAGTTGGGCCTATGTTTCTAGTAGTTGGATTCAGTAACTTGAGTACGGCAATTATTATTGCCGGAGTTGGAGCCTGCGTTGTCTTTGTAGCGAGTCCAAAATATCTGCAGTTTATCCTACTGGGGCTTGGGACAGCGGCAGGAGGAGCGGTTCTTCTGTTTACCGCGGCTTACCGGGCGGAACGTATTCAGGTCTGGCTGCATCCGGAAGAACATGAAAAAGGCTACCAGACGCTGCAGGGACTTTATGCGATTGGTTCCGGCGGACTGTTCGGCAAAGGTCTGGGAGAGAGTATGCAGAAGCTGGGGTTTGTGCCGGAGGCGCAGAACGATATGATTTTTTCCATTATCTGCGAGGAATTGGGACTGTTTGGGGCGGTCTGCGTGATCTTGCTGTTCCTGCTTATGATCTGGAGATTTCTGGTGATTGCCAATAATGCGCCGGATTTGTTTGGTGCGCTGATGGTAGTGGGAATTATGGGGCATATTGCAATTCAGGTAATTTTAAATATTGCGGTAGTTACCAACTCCATTCCCAATACAGGTGTGACGCTGCCGTTTATCAGTTATGGAGGAACTTCGGTAGCGATTCTTTTGACAGAAATGGGGCTGGCGCTGAGCGTGTCCCGGAGTATCAAACTGGAGATGATTTAAATTGGAACGAGAAGAACAGATTCTGAGAAAAAGACGAAAGCGCAGGCGGCGGAAGATTTGGCTGACAGTAATTCTTTCGCTGCTGCTTATCATTGCGCTGGCTGCGCTTATCATCTGGAAAGTATTTACGGTGCAGGCTGTTGTTGTAGAAGGCAACGAGCATTATACGGACGATCAGATTGAGAGGTTTGTCTTAAGTGATGATTATTCCTGGAATTCCCTTTATGTGCTGTTAAAATATCGTTTTCTGAATGTAGAGGCAGTTCCTTTTGTAGATACAATGGAAGTTTCCCTGAAAGATCCGCATACCCTTCAGGTAGATGTTTACGAAAAAGGGATTATTGGATATCTTTATATTTCTGCAATCGGGCAGAATGCTTATTTTGATACGGAAGGGTTTGTCGTGGAAACTTCAAAAGAAATTGTAGAGAATATTCCTCAGGTGGAAGGACTCGACTGTGACAAAGTTGTTTTATATGAAAAACTGCCCATCAAAGATGAAAAAATCTTACGGAGCCTGCTGACGGTTACGCAGGCGCTTAAGAAAAACGACGTTGTTTCCAGAAAAGTTCAATTTAACGAAACTGGAGAAATTTCCCTGGATTATGGAACGGTGCAGGTTCTGCTGGGGGGGCAGGAGAACCTGACACAGAAGATTTTGCGGCTGTCATATATTCTGCCCGAGCTTTCCGGAAAAACAGGAACGCTTCATGTGGAAAACTGGACAGAAAATACAACGGACATTATTTTTGACGAGACAACATAAACTTTTTGGAAATTCTTATTGATTAATTGAAGGAAAACCTATATTATAGTAAAGAAGTTTGTTATAGACTGAGGGATAAATACGATACATTTAGAATAAATAATGGGTAAAGAGGAGGAATTACCTTGCTTGAGATTAGAACAACAGAGACGGATACCACTGCGAAGATTATTGTAATCGGTGTGGGGGGAGCTGGAAATAATGCAGTAGATAGGATGATTGACGAGTGCATCGGCGGTGTGGAGTTTGTCGGTGTGAATACAGACAAGCAGGTGCTGAAGCGGTGCAAAGCGCCGACACTGATTCAGATTGGAGAGAAGCTTACGAAGGGATTAGGCGCGGGAGCTAAGCCGGAAATCGGACAGAAAGCAGCAGAAGAAAGCGCAGACGAGCTGGCAGCGGCAGTAAAGGGAGCAGATATGGTATTCGTTACCTGCGGTATGGGCGGCGGAACAGGAACCGGGGCAGCGCCGGTAGTTGCACAAATTGCCAAGGAACAGGGGATTCTAACCGTTGGCGTTGTGACCAAGCCGTTTAAATTTGAAGCAAGGACCCGTATGGTCAATGCGATTTCCGGGATTGAACGTCTGAAAGAGTGCGTCGATACACTGATTGTCATTCCCAATGACAAGCTGCTTGAGATTATCGACAGACGGACGACGATGCCGGATGCGTTAAAGAAAGCGGATGAAGTGCTGCAGCAGGCGGTTCAGGGCATTACGGATTTGATCAATGTGCCTTCCCTGATCAACCTCGACTTTGCGGATGTCCAGACCGTTATGAAGGATAAAGGGATGGCGCATATTGGCATTGGCGCCGCAACAGGCGACGATAAGGCGATTGACGCAGTGAAGTCTGCGGTAGAAAGTCCGCTGCTTGAGACGACGATTACAGGGGCTTCCAATGTAATTATTAATATTTCCGGCGAGATTTCCCTGATGGACGCCAATGATGCTGCAAGTTATGTGCAGGAACTTGCCGGGGAAGACGCCAATATTATTTTTGGCGCCAAGTACGATGAAAATATGGCGGATGCAGCTACGATTACGGTAATTGCAACCGGACTCGGAGAAGAAGAGCCGGCCGGGAAGGCGATGCATCAGACGCAGCCGATGCGCAGCCGGACGATATCTTCCGCAGGCAGAACTACGGCGGGTATCAGCAGACCGACGCTTGGAGCTGCTGCGGCGCAGAATCTGCATTCAACCGCCAATTTAAGAAGCGAGACATCTTCCCAGCAGCCTACTACGACGCCGTTTACATATGGCAGTATGAAAAAACCCCAGAAACCAAGCGAACCGGCACCGCAGAGAGAAATCGAAGTTCCAAGCTTTTTGAAGAATATTAGAAAATAAGATGGATAAGACCTTAAGGATGAAACATTCTTAAGGTCTTTTTTTGTCAGTTTAGTAAGATGAATTTAGGGTAAATGCTTCCGCGGTTTGACAAAATATAAAATGCCCTTCCACTATAATAAAACCAGCAGACAAAAGCTGGAGGTGAAGAGTGAATTATGAATTTTATGCAGATGTATTTTTCCTGACAAATTGTTATCTGGATTTTCTGGCTGTATATACGGTAAGTGAAATCCTTCGCATGGGAGGGAGAGACAGGAAAAAGAAAAGGATACTCCGGTATCTGATTTGCTGTGCGGTAAGCAGTCTGTCAGGCTACGTTTTGTTTTTACTGATTCGGGATTATGACGCCTATCTTCTTTGCATACATAGTATTGTAAACCCATTACTGGTAGCGGGCTGTTTTTTCCCAGTGGGAAGGGAACTTTATATAAAAGCGTTCTGCCTGGTCTATTTTGTGATGCTGCTGTTGGGCGGAAGTGTGGAATGGCTGTATCATACGGTTGCAGGCGGTCGGTATTATGAACTCTGTCTGTTTGCCGCGGCTGTTCCGATTGCGGTGTTTCTCTATATATTACGCAGAAAGCGGGAAATTGTGCATCGGTTTTATACGGTAAGGATTGAACATAAAGGGAAAAAAATGGAACTTACGGCATTGTATGATACGGGAAACAGTCTGCGGGACCCCTATGTAAAGCAGCCGGTACATATTGTGTCCTCAGAAGTATGCGGATTTCTGGAAAAAGAGGAAACATTTCTTACCCGTCTGATCCCGTTTTCTTCGGTGGGGTGCAGAAACGGGATGCTGAAGGCGTTTACGATAGAACGTCTGGTGATTCGGTGGGAAGACAGACAGATCGAATTGGCTCCTGCAGTTTTGGCAGTGACGCAGGAGGCGCTTTTTGAACATCGGAACTATCAGATGATATTAAATAACAGTGTAAGTGAAGAAACAGGATTTTTTTGCGGCAAAGCAGTTTTTCGAGAGTGATAAATAAAAGAAAAGAGGAATAATTATGTACATAAAAGTGAGCGTACTAAAGCAGGTGCAGTTTAAATGGATACCATCTGTTTATCATATGCTTTTTGGGCAGGGAAATGACATTCATTATATTGGAGGGGCGGAAGTGCTCCCGCCGCCATTAGAAGCGGCAGAAGAAGCAGAATGCATCAACTGTCTGGGTGAAAACGGCGGGGATGCTGCTAAGAGCAGGCTGATTGAGCATAATCTGCGTCTGGTAGTCTATATTGCCAAGAAATTTGACAATACCGGAATCGGTGTGGAGGATTTGATTTCTATTGGGACGATTGGGCTGATTAAATCTATTAATACGTTTAATCCCCAGAAAAATATTAAGCTTGCAACCTATGCTTCCCGCTGTATTGAAAATGAAATCCTAATGTATTTACGGCGGAACAGCAAAATCAAAATGGAGGTCAGTATCGACGAGCCTCTGAATGTGGACTGGGATGGCAATGAATTGCTTCTTTCGGATATCTTAGGAACGGATGAGGATGTGATTTATCGGGACATTGAGGCGGAAGTGGAACATCATCTTTTGGGCAAGGCAATTGATAAGCTGTCTGGAAGGGAGAGGCTGATTGTAGAACTGCGGTATGGCCTTGGCAGAGGGAACGGCAGGGAACTGACGCAGAAGGAAGTCGCGGATAAACTGGGAATTTCCCAGTCGTATATATCAAGGCTGGAGAAAAAAATTATGAGAAGACTGAAGAAAGAAATGATACGTCTGGAATAAAAAATAGTGCAAAATTGTGTTATGGTATGGTATAATGGCAGCATATATGTAGGCGGCGGACAGCTTGTGCGCTGTCCCTTAGAAATCAGGTTAGGTAGCTGCGCATACTTTTGAGGGCAGATTTTTCCAGACGGCTGACCTGGGCCTGTGAAATATGGATTTCTTCCGCAACTTCCATCTGAGTTTTTCCTTCAAAAAAGCGAAGCTTTATAATATAGTTTTCCCGCTGGTTCAGATGTTTCATGGCATCGTTGACAGAAAGGGTTTCAATCCAGTTGTCCTCTTTGTTTTTTTTGTCCCGTACCTGATCCATGACGTAGAGGGTGTCGTCGCCGTCGGTATAGACCGGATCGTAGAGGGAGAGGGGACTTTGAATCGCATCAAGCGCAAAGACCAGTTCTTCTTTTGGGATTCCTGTGGCTTCTGCGATATCCTGTATGGTGGGTTCTTTGAAGGAAGTTTTGGCCAGCTGTTCTTTGGCATGGATTGCTTTGTAGGCAGTATCCCGGAGGGAACGGCTGACCCGGATAGAGGAAGCGTTATCTCTGAGATAGCGGCGGATTTCTCCAATGATCATCGGTACGGCATAAGTAGAAAATTTTACACCAATGGTATCATCGAAGTTGTCGATGGATTTGATCAGCCCGATGCAGCCGATCTGGAACAGATCGTCTACATTTTCATTATTGCCGGAGAAACGTTTGATAACGCTTAAGACCAGCCTTAAATTGCCTTTGATATAGGTTTCTCTTGCAGCGGTATCGCCGGCTTTGATTTTTTGAAATAATTCTTTTTTTTCCTCTTCTTTGAGGATCGGGAGCCTGGATGTGTTAACACCGCAGATTTCAACTTTGTAGACAGCCATGAGAGGACCTCCAGTTTCTTAAAGTAATGTATGCTAAAATCATTCTCACTTTTGGCTGTTTTTATTCATGCGAAAAAATATGACAGGGAAGGTATCTGAGCTGTTATAAAAAACTATGATTATGAGGTGATATCGGATGAGAGACTTAATTGACGAAAGAGATTACAGGGAAAAACGCGCGAGAAGTATTGTGAAAAGCTACAATGTAAATTATATTGCAAGACCAGAAAAAGAATCTTCCACAGTAAAATCAAATAGTAAAGACACAGGAGAAGAGAATTCTTCTGTAAAACTGACTCCTCTGCAGGAAGATGACAGATGGGCAGCTGTTCCCTCGTCCGGATATGGAAAAATGAGGGAGGACGATCCGGTAACAGAGGAGCAGATTAAGAAAATTCTTGGGGAACGGCAGGAATCCCTGTCTGAAGTTCTGAAGGACGTTTCCGATTAGCATATTCTTTTGGCGATATGCCGTAATGCTTGCGGAATGCCCGAAGAAACGTCGAATAATCTGAAAAACCACTGCTTAAGGCAGCTTTCATAACAGGAATACCCTGACCGATATCAGCAGCAGCATGAATTAAGCGCTTTTGCTCGATATAACGGTGAAGGGTATATCCTGTTTCTTTTTTGAATTTATGCATTAAGTAGCTGCGGCTTAGGAAGAACTTGCCGGAAAGCTGTTCAATGGATAAGTCTGCGCTTAAGTTATGGTTGATGTATAAAAGAATCTCCTCAATTTGTTTATCATACTTTAAGGAGGCTGTTTTTTTCATGGAACCTGGGTTTAGGACGGTTCGGTTTAACTGGACTAAAAGCTGCAGGAACAGAGCGGCAGATAAAATGGAAGACGCAAATTCACTGGAACTGAAAGCTGTTTCGAGCTGAAAGAGAAGTTCACGGATATTAAGCTGGGTTTCGCTGTCCGGGCGAATCAGATGGACGCCTTGCTGCTGGGTGTGTGTAAAACAGGCGGACAGATCCGAATCTGCGGTTTTCTGTGATGTTACAAAGTCGTTGCTTACCCAGATTACGATACGGTCATACAGGTGATCTGGCTGAATCAGTGGTTTATGGATATTATGCCGTCCAATTAGAAGAATATCCCAGGGTTTTAAATCATAGGCTTTGCCTTCGATCAAATAGGTTACGTTGCCGGAAAGGAAAATAATGATTTTGTGGAAATCATGATAATGTAACGAAAAGGACTGTTCCTTTTTATCGCGGAGATGGAACAGAAGAAAACTTTCGTTTAGATAGCCGCTTTTTTGGGATTCTGCAAGTTTTTGAAATAGTAATTCCTCTTGGTTTTGCATGGTGTTGGTTCCTTTCTGTTTTGGATTGGACTTTGTGTATGGTAATTAGTTGTTTTATGGTTGCGCGGTAGGGGGAGGGAGTGTAGCAGGATGCTTTTAGTATATAGAATGATAGCACTTTTTGCAATATAGAAAGCAGATTTTTGGCTTTTCATATTAAAAAGATGCGCATATTCTGGAGGTAGAAGAGAGGATTATGGTTTTGGCGTTTGACTGCAGGGAGATGGGAAGAAGAGTCGTCAGGGAGAGGCCGGTCTGTAAGTTGAGGAATTAGTGAGCTGCTGATGGGGGCTGGTGTTTATTGGTTTAGATTTGAGGGTGTATCGGTATTATATGAATGAACACAGTAACATGTTTTTTTGTGGGATAAAAAAAGATATGGGAGGATTTTATATGGTGATTATGCATAAGTATCATGGGCTTGGAAATGATTATTTGGTTTTTGATCCGAATGAGAATCAGATGAAGCTGCAGGAGAGGGAGATAGAGCGGCTTTGCCGGAGAAATTTTGGCGTGGGGGCAGATGGGATTTTATATGGGCCGTTGTTTGGGGATGGAAAGATATATGTGGATATATATAATCCGGATGGGAGGGAAGTGGAACAAAGAGGAAATGGTGTGAGAATTTTTGCGAAATATCTTAGAGACGCCGGATATGTGACAGAGCAGAGCTTTATATTAACGACAAAAGCGGGTGATGTGGAAGTGGAATTTCTAGAAGAGGATGGAAACTGTATGCGGGCAAATATGGGGAAGGCGGATTTTATGAGCGCAGCTATAGTGACAGAAGATACTTCTTGTGAAACGGAGCTGGTGAATGAGCCTCTGCTGTTTCATGGGGCGCTTTATAATACTACCTGCCTGTCGCTGGGAAATCCCCATTGTGTGATTATGACAGAAGACGTATCGGGCAGCAGCATAAAAGAACTTGGCCCATATGTGGAGAACGCGTCGTATTTTCCTGGCAGGATGAATCTGCAGCTCTGCAGGGTGGAAGGCAGAAACAGGCTTCGGGCAGAGACGTATGAGCGTGGAGCCGGATATACGATGGCCAGCGGTACAGGCGCCTGCGCCGCGGCTGCCGCAGCTTACCGTCTGGGTCTGGTAGACAGCCTGGTGACAGTAGCTATGCCGGGAGGAGAGCTTATGATTGAAATTGGAGAAGAAGGCGATATTTTTATGACCGGCCCGGTTGAGAAAGTGGGAACTTTTACACTGGCAGAGAATTTCTTTTCCTGACAGGCGTTACAGTTTGCGGCCGGGTTAGGCCGTGAACTGTAATATCTGACAGGCAGTTCTTAGTATGGCAAATTATCATTTACTTGTGAACAGGAAAAAATCGTGCTAAAATAATTGACGGTAACGATATAAAGATATAGGCTTACAAGAGGTGATATATATGAGAATATCAGAAATTTTAGCAAAAGATACGGTAGGAATTTCCTGTGAATTGTTTCCGCCCAAATTTGGAAGCCAGCTGGCGAATGTAAAAGAGACGGTAAGAGAAATGGCGGAATTGAAACCCACATATATGAGCATTACTTATGGCGCCACTGGCGGAACCAGCGAATATACCATAGATATTGCAAATGAAATACAGAATGTAAACCACATCCCGGCGCTTGCGCATCTGACTTGTGTTTCTTCTACAAAAGAAAAGGTTCATTCTGTTATTGAACAGTTAAAACAGAGCGGTATAGAAAATATTCTGGCATTGCGGGGCGATATTCCGACCGATGCGGATTTTCCTCTGCCCAATCAGTATCAATATGCAAGTGAACTGATTTATGATATCAAACAGCAGGGTGAATTTTGTATTGGCGCAGCGTGCTATCCGGAAGGGCATCCAGAAGCGGATTCCATGGAAGAGGATCTAAATTATCTTAAGGAAAAAGTTGAAGCAGGCTGCGGTTTTCTGACGACACAGATGTTTTTTGATAATTCCATTTACTATAACTTTATGTATAAAGTGTTAAAGAAAAAAATTTCTGTTCCGGTTGTCCCCGGTATTATGCCGGTGACAAACGCATCCCAGATAAAGCGGATTGTTTCGCTTTCCGGAACAATGGCGCCGCCGCGTTTTAAGGCGATTGTCGATCGGTTTGCAGACAGTCCGGCAGCGATGCGGCAGGCAGGAATCGCGTATGCGACAGAACAGATCATTGATTTGATTGCAAACGGTGTAAATCATGTACATATTTATACGATGAACAAGCCGGATGTGGCAGGTGAAATTTTACGCAATTTGTCTGAAATTTATATCAGATAGCGGGGGGCTGTATTCTGTTGTATTTCTGATTTGTACGCCTGCTGCCCGCCGGAGGCTTAACCGGTCTGCCGCAGCCTTTTTTTCCAGAGAATCCATACTGAACAGGCGGAGGTTATCATCTGGCTTGCCAGCATTCCTATCAGATAAGCTTTCAGGCCGTACAGCGGAATCAGAAGGTATACAAACAGAATCCGCACCAGGCTTCCCATCAGGTTCAGCGCGAACGGATATCCCGGCATATCAAGCCCATGGAGGATACTGGTCAAAAGCGAGGATAAAAATAAAAACGGGCAGATAAAGCTCAGCATACGGATAAATTTTCCGGCGAGGGCATTGCAGAACAGGATATCTCCAATCCATTTCCCGGTTACTAAGAAGCCTGCTGTGCAGAGGGAACCAAACAGCAGACAGCCAAATATGGTCTGATAAATTGTCCGTCTGATTTTGGCAGTATCATTTCTGCCGTCTGCTTCAGAAATCATCGGAAGAATCATAACAGAAATGGAATTTGTCAGTACAGTAGGGAACGTAATCACAGAAAACGCCATTCCTGTCAGTACGCCGTAAACGCTTAAAGCATCTGACTGGGAATAGCCAAACAGACAGAGCCTTGAGGGGATCAGAATGGATTCAAAGCTGGAAAATAAAGTCAGCGTAAGGCGGTTCATGCTAAGCGGTATGGAGTAAGATAACAGTTTTATTCCGGGGGATGACACCCGAAATCCTGAAGAAACCGTCGGTTTGGAGGTACTTTTAGAGAGCGGATCTTTTGATAACAGCAGGGAGGTAATGCAGAACAGGAAAGCTCCGGCTTCTCCTAACATCATTCCCCATACAGCAGTGGAAACGTCAATGGATTCGCCCTGTTCAAGCCGAATCTGATAAATAATAAATACAAAAACCACCCGGACAAGCTGTTCGATAAAAGAAGAAGCCGCAGGTACGGCTGCTTTTTTTTTCCCATAATAATATCCATGAATACAGGAATGGAACGAAGCAAAGGGAATGGAACAGGCCAGAATGGGAATCAGCGGTTCGCAGCGCGGCTCAAGCAATATATTTTCTGCGATAAATCCTGAATACCGGAACAAAATCAGCATGGCGCCAATAGAAAGTGTGCCGGATGCAGACAGGGCAAAGCGCAGGAACCGTCTGGGCGAAGAAGGGTCCCGTTCCTGGTATTCTGCAATAAATTTGGAAAGTGCAGTAGATAGTCCGGAGACGGTTATGGCAAAACAAATTGTGGAGATCGGAAAAATTAACTGATAGATACCAAGTCCTTCTGCACCGATTGTTCTCGACAAGAATATCCTATAGAAGAAGCCTATGATTTTGCCAAGGATGCCGGCGGCAGTCAGCAGCAATGCACCGGAAATAACCGGATTTTTTAATTTGTTATGGATTTGCACAGGATCACCATCAAAATCAGGGTTGATGTATTATATGAGGAATGGAGTGTAAAAATGAGTAAGATGATTTATTTAGACCATGCAGCTACGACTAGAACACTGCCGGAAGTAACAGAAGCAATGGAGCCATATCTGGAAATATACTACGGAAATCCCTCTACAATTTATGAATTTGGGGGAAAGAGCAAAGAAGCGATGGAACATGCCAGAAGAACGATTGCGGAGTCGATTCATGCAAAGCCGGAAGAAATCTATTTTACATCCGGAGGAACCGAATCGGATAACTGGGCGTTAAAAGAAGCCATTCAGCTGTATGAACGGACGAATCAAGGAAAAAAAGGCCATGTGATTACAACGCCGGTGGAGCATCACGCCATATTAAACAGCTGTAGTGAGTTAGAGCAAATGGGCTGCGGCGTATCTTTTCTGAAGGTAGATTCCGGCGGCAGGGTGATTACAGGAGAAGTGGAGGAGGCAGTTCTGGAAAATACCTGTCTGCTGTCTGTTATGTATGCCAATAATGAAATTGGAACGATAGAACCAGTTGAGGAACTGGGCAGGATTGCCAGGAAAAATTCTCTGATTTTCCATACGGATGCCGTGCAGGCGTATGGTCATCTGCCAATTCATGTACAGCGGGAGCATATCGATATGCTGAGCGCAAGTGCGCACAAGTTTGGCGGGCCAAAGGGTGTGGGATTTTTGTATATCCGAAGCGAGATCAATCTGCCGGCATTTGTCCATGGAGGCGCGCAGGAGAGCAACCGCAGAGCCGGGACGGAAAATGTGCCGGGTATTGTGGGGATGGGAAAAGCGGCGGAACTGGCGCACCGCAGGATGCATCTGGAACGCCGCAGAATCAAGTATCTGCGGGATTATCTGGCATACCGTATCCTGCAGGAGATTCCGGACGTGATTATGACCGGAAACCGGAAATTCCGCCTGCCGAATAATGCAAGTTTCTGCTTTAAGGGAATCACCGGGGAAGCAGCGGCAATTCTTCTGGATACCCAGGGTATTTGCGTATCCTCCGGTTCCGCCTGTTCTACGGGCAGCCTGGAAGATTCTCATGTACTGACCGCAATCGGTGTGGAAAGCGAATGGGCAAGGGGAGCGCTCCGCTTTACGCTTGGGGCGGAAAATACAAAAGAGGATATGGACTATACAATAGAAAAAGTAAAGATGGTTGTTGCAGATATGCGGGGGTGAAAATTTTTCGGTTGAAAAAACAACTAAAGTGTTCTATAATTTAAAAAATACTGCGTAACAGTTCAGACAGGTCTGCGCATTTACTGCGCTGACCGTACCAAACTATGCGGCCAGGGAGCATCCAGCCCCTCGCTGCAAGCGACATTAAATGGGCTGGATGCCTGTAACAGTGAAGGTATCTGAACTGTTACAATACTGCGATTCTGGAGCGCGTTTGAAAATTGCTTTCCGACAGATGGATGATCCGTTTTTCAAATACGCTCCGGAAAAAGTTATAAGGTTAAGAAGAATGGAGGAATCGCTGTGGCATTTGTATCTACTTTATTAGGTTATCTGGGAAAACTTGTTTTTTATGTAATTTTAGCAGTCTGTGGAGTTTTTGCAGGCAAGAAACTGCGTGACAGCAAAAATGCAAAGACAAAAGAGTAAAACATGATTTTGGAGGAATTTTTGTGAAACAGAACTATGGAGTGAATGAACTGCGCAGGATGTATCTGGAATTTTTTGAAAGCAAAGAGCATCTTGCGATGAAGAGCTTTTCCCTGGTGCCGCACAATGACAACAGTCTGCTGTTGATCAACGCGGGTATGGCGCCGTTAAAGCCCTATTTTACCGGCCAGGAGATACCGCCGAGAAAGCGGGTTACGACCTGCCAGAAGTGTATCCGTACCGGCGATATTGAGAATGTCGGAAAAACCGCAAGGCATCTGACTTTTTTTGAAATGCTTGGCAATTTTTCGTTTGGCGATTATTTTAAAAAAGAAGCCATTGCCTGGTCCTGGGAGTTTTTAACAGAGGTTCTGGGATTAGAAGAGGAGCGGCTCTATCCGTCTATTTACGGTGAAGATGAAGAGGCGTTTGAGATCTGGAATAAAGATATCGGTATTCCAAAGGAGAAGATCACCCGGTTTTACCGGGATCCCGAAACAGGGAAATGCGATAACTTCTGGGAGCATGGCGCAGGTCCCTGCGGCCCCTGTTCTGAGATTTACTATGACAGAGGCGAGAAGTACGGCTGCGGCAGTCTGGACTGTAAAGTCGGCTGCGACTGCGATCGGTTTATGGAAGTGTGGAACAACGTATTCACGCAGTTTGACGGCGACGGCAAGGGCGGCTATGAAGAACTGGAACAGAAGAATATTGATACCGGAATGGGGTTAGAGCGTCTGGCTGTCGTTATGCAGGATGTGGATTCTGTTTTTGATATTGATACGATGAAGGCGATTCGTGATAAAATCTGTGAATTGTCCCACAAGACCTATCAGATCGATGCGATCGACGATATTTCTATCCGTCTGATTACCGATCATATCCGTTCTTCTACGTTTATGGTATCCGATGGAATTATGCCTGGCAATGAAGGCAGAGGATATGTACTCAGAAGGCTGATCCGCCGTGCTGCAAGACATGGCAGGATGCTGGGAATTAAGGGGACGTTCCTTGCAAAGCTAAGTGAAACGGTGATTAATGAGAGCAAAGACGGCTATCCGGAATTAGAAGAGAAAAAAGCATTTATTTTCCGTGTTCTGACGCAGGAAGAAGAGAAGTTTAACAGGACAATCGATCAGGGCCTTGCTATTTTATCCGATATGCAAAAAGAGATGGAAGCAAAGGGTGAGAACGTCCTGGCAGGAGCAGATGCGTTCCGGTTATATGATACGTATGGATTCCCGCTTGATTTGACACAGGAGATTTTAGAAGAAAAAGGATTTTCCATTGATGAAGACGGATTTACGGCAGCGATGGAAGAGCAGAGGACAAAAGCCCGCAATGCCAGAAAAGTGACAAACTATATGGGTGCGGATGCAACTGTGTACGAATCCATTGATCCAAAGATTACAACTGAATTTGTAGGATATGACAATCTTACTTATTCTTCTCCGGTTACAGTTATGACAAGGGAGATAGAAGTAACTGTGACGAAACCGGACGGCAGCATCGAAGTAAAAATCGAGGGAGAGCTGGCGGATACGTTATCTGAGGGAGAGAGAGGGACTGTTTTTGTAGAACAGACTCCATTCTATGCGACGATGGGCGGCCAGAATGCCGATACCGGAGTGATCCGTACCGATGACTTTGAATTTGCCGTAGAAGACGTTGTGAAACTGTCAGGCGGCAAGGTCGGCCATATCGGTAAAGTTACAAAAGGTATGGTAAAAGCTGGCGATACGGCAGAACTTGTGGTAGATCAGGACAAGCGAAGAGCAATCGGCAAGAACCACAGCGCTACGCATCTGCTTCAGAAAGCGCTCCGGGAGGTGCTTGGAACTCATGTGGAGCAGGCCGGATCGGATGTCAACGCGGATCGCCTGCGGTTCGATTTTACCCATTTTTCCGCAATGACAGCAGAAGAGATTCAGAAAGCCGAGAATATTGTCAATGAAAAGATTGCAGCCTCCCTTGCTGTTACAACGGATGTTATGACTTTAGAAGAAGCCAGAAAAACAGGGGCAATGGCGCTCTTTGGCGAAAAATACGGCGATACGGTCAGAGTTGTGCGGATGGGAGACTTTTCTACGGAATTATGCGGCGGTACGCATGTCGCCAATACATCGTCGATTGCGGCGTTTAAGATTATATCCGAATCAGGCGTTGCTGCCGGGGTCAGAAGAATCGAAGCTTTGACCAGTGATGCAGTATTTGCCTATTATGATAAGATAGAAGCAGAACTTGGACAGGCGGCAGCGCTGCTGAAGACAGGTCCGGCTGATGTGCTTTCCAGGATTGAGCATCTGCTTGCAGAGATAAAGGCGCTGCAGAGTGAGAATGAATCCTTAAAGAGCAAAGCTGCAAAGGATGCCTTAGGTGACGTTATGGATCAGATAACGGAGGTAAAAGGCGTGAAAGTACTTGCGGCAAGAGCTGACGGCGTAGATATGAACGGGCTCAGAGAACTGGGCGATCAGCTGAAAGAGAAGCTTGGAGAAGGCGTTATAGTACTGGCGTCTGAGAAAGACGGCAGGGTAAATCTGGTAGCTATGGCGACAGACGCCGCTATGAAACAGGGCGCCCATGCAGGCAACCTGATCAAAGGCATTGCGGGAAAAGTCGGCGGCGGTGGCGGCGGGCGTCCCAACATGGCGCAGGCCGGCGGAAAGAACCCGGCAGGAATTGCAGATGCGATTGCAGAAGTAAAAGCTGTATTGGAACAGCAATTATAAAAGATAGATTGCTGCAGCGAGGCTGTATATTGTCTTGCTGCAGCATTTTCAGGTAAACATGGCGCGGCAAGTGCGCCGGAAGGAGGAAATTATGAGTAAGATCAGGACAAGATTTGCGCCCAGCCCTACCGGGCGGATGCATGTTGGCAATTTAAGAACGGCATTATATGCTTATCTGATTGCAAAACATGCAGGCGGAGATTTTATCTTACGGATTGAAGATACGGATCAGGAGCGTTACGTGGAAGGAGCAATTGATATTATCTACCGTACCTTACAGAATGCGGGCCTCATTCATGATGAAGGGCCGGATAAAGGCGGCGGCGTCGGGCCTTATGTTCAAAGTGAGCGTCAGGCAAACGGAATTTATCTGGAGTATGCAAAGAAGCTAATTGACAAAGGAGAAGCATATTATTGTTTTTGCGATAAAGAGCGTCTTTTAAGTATCAAACAGAATATAGCCGGAAAAGAAATCGTGATTTATGACAAACACTGCCTGCATTTAAGCAGGGAAGAGGTGGAAGCGAAGCTGGCGTCCGGCGTACCCTATGTGATTCGCCAGAATAATCCGCAGACAGGAACGACGACATTTTGGGATGATATCTATGGTGAGATTACGGTGGATAATGCGGAATTAGACGATATGATTTTAATCAAATCTGACGGATACCCGACGTATAACTTTGCCAATGTCGTAGACGATCATCTGATGGGAATTACGCATATTGTCCGGGGAAATGAATATCTGTCTTCTTCCCCCAAATACAACCGCCTGTATGAAGCGTTTGGCTGGGAAGTCCCGGTGTATGTTCACTGCCCGCTGATTACCAATGAAGAGCATCAGAAGCTAAGCAAGAGAAGCGGCCATTCTTCGTACGAAGATTTGATCGGGCAGGGATTTTTATCCGAAGCCATTATTAATTTTGTGGCGCTGTTGGGCTGGAGCCCTTCCGATACCCGTGAAATCTATAATCTGGAAGAATTGGTGGAAGCGTTTGATTATCATCATATGAGCAAATCCCCGGCTGTGTTTGATATGACAAAACTCAAATGGATGAATGGGGAATATATGAAAGCCATGGAGTTTGACCGTTTTTATGAAATGGCCGAACCGTATATCAAAGCTGTGGTTACAAAGCCGTATGATTTCAAGAAAATCGCCAGATTAGTGCAAACCAGAATTGAGATTTTCCCGGATATCGCAGATCATATTGATTTCTTTGAATCCTTGCCGGAATATGACATTGCCATGTATACGCACAAGAAGATGAAGACCAATGCAGAGACTTCGTTACATGTGCTGCGGGAAATTCTTCCGGTATTAGAAACGCAGGAGGACTATAGCAACGATGCGCTCTATACTGCGATTTCTGCTTTTATCAAGGAAAAAGGCTACAAAAACGGTTATGTACTCTGGCCAATCCGTACTGCAGTTTCCGGCAAACAGATGACGCCGGGAGGCGCAACCGAAATTATGGAGATTCTTGGAAAAGAAGAATCCCTGTACAGAATCCACAAAGGAATAGAACAATTATCTTAATATGAATCAAATATCAAAGGAACAAAATCTAAGCGATGCCCAGCGGCAGGCAGTCCTGCATGAAACGGGCCCCATGTTGGTGCTTGCCGGACCAGGTTCCGGCAAGACATTTGTCATTACCCGAAGAATTGAAAATTTAATAAAAAACGTACAGGCAGATCCTTCTGGTATACTGGTTATCACATTTACCAAAGCGGCTGCCAGTGAAATGAAGGAACGCTTTTTAAAACGAATGCCAAAGGCCGGAACACGCGTGACATTCGGTACGTTTCACGCGGTCTTTTTTATGATTTTAAAACATGCCTATCATTTTACGGCTTCTAATATTATCCGTGAGGAAGAGCGGATGCAGTTTTTGCGGGAAACGATACATTCTATGCGCCTGGAGTATGAAGAGGAAAATGAATTTGTGCAGAATCTGTTATCGGAAATCAGTTTTGTGAAAAATGGGCGAATGCAGTTAGAGCATTATTATCCGATTCATTGTGGAAAAGACGTATTTTGTACGATTTTTGGGGAATATCAGCGATTTTTAAAAAAATACCGCAAAATTGATTTTGACGATATGCTGGTCTATACGTATGAATTATTTTCGGAACGAAAGGATATCCTGTCTGCCTGGCAGAGGAAATATCCGTATATACTGATCGATGAATTTCAGGATGTCAATCAGATTCAGTACGATATTGTACGTATGCTGGCGGAACCGCAGCAGAATCTGTTTATTGTGGGAGACGACGATCAATCGATTTACCGGTTCCGGGGCGCAAGGCCGGAAATTATGCTGCATATGCCAAAGGACTATCCAAACGCCAAAATTGTAAAGCTGGAATACAATTATCGCTGTCCAAAAGATGTGGTAGAAATGGCTTCCCGGATGATTGCGTGCAATAAAGAACGGTTTCAAAAGGAAATCAGGGCGGTAAAAAAAGAAGATCATACGATAACAACAGAGTTTTTTGAAACACAGCGGGAAGCAAACCGGAAGCTTGTAGAACGAATCCGGGAAGGCAAAGCGTCTTATGATCAGACGGCGGTTTTATTCCGAACCAATACGCAGGCAAGACTGCTGATGGAACTGCTGATGGAGTACAATATCCCCTTTGTTGCCAGGGATAAGGTCCCTAATATTTATGAGCATTGGATTGCCAAAGATTTGTATGCGTATATCCGGCTCGCCAGAGGAAGCCGCAGACGGAGAGATTTTCTGAAAATTATGAACCGTCCCAAACGGTATCTGAGCAGGGAAAGCCTGGAAGAAGAAACAGTTTCTTTTGAAAAATGGCAGGCTTTTTATGCGGAACAGCCATGGATAGAAAAACGGATAGAAGAGCTGAAAGCAGATCTTGGGGCCATTCGTACGATGCGTCCTTTTGCAGCGATTAACTATATCCGAAAAGCCATTGGTTATGATACGTTTCTGACAGAATATGCCGAATACCGCAAAATCGATGCGGAAGGCCTGGCGGAAGTGATTGACGAGCTGCAGGAGAGCTGCCGGGAATATGCTTCTTTTGACGAGTGGTTTGCCCATATAGAACAGTATAAAAAGGAACTGGAAGAAGTCTATGGGCAGGGACGGATAGATACCATCGGAGAAGGCATCCACAAATGATGATTGCCACCGGGACCTGCCGAGAAGGCCAACAACCAAAAGTAGG
>CAJUPF010000038.1 GCA_910588565.1 uncultured Lachnospiraceae bacterium | reverse complement strand
TGCTTAAAAAACGGAATTTCCCTAAAGTAAATGACATTGGCCGTGAACTGTAACAATGACAGTTCAAGATTCAGCTTTAGCACTTTAAAGTATTGACTTTTCCAATCGAAAAGATTATGATTTAATAGATTATATTACAGAACAGGAAGGATGTTTCATGTCTATTGAGAAACTTGGATTCATCGGTCTGGGCTTAATCGGTGGATCTATTGTAAAAACAGCCCGGCGGATTCATCCGGATATCCGTATTATTGCTTTATCCGGTCATCAGTCTACCATTACTGCAGCGTATGAAGAGGGACTGATTGAAAATAGAAAGAATGCTTCCATCGAAGATTTTGCTGCATGTGATTATATATTTCTGTGTGCGCCGGTACAGCAGAATCTTCATTATATAGAGCAGCTAAAAGGGGTTATGAAAGATTCCTGCATTCTGACAGACGTCGGCAGTGTTAAGGGTGACATTCACAGGGCTGTTTTGGCGCTTGGCATGGAAGCTCATTTCATTGGCGGGCACCCTATGGCAGGTTCTGAGAAGACAGGCCTTTCCCATGCAACCGCATATCTGCTGGAAAATGCATACTATATTATTACGCCGACGAAACAGGTGGACAGGCACCGTGTCAGCGAATTCCGTAACTTTGTAGAATCCCTTGGCGCAATTCCAATGGTTCTCGATTATGATTATCATGATGCTGCTACTGCAGCCATCAGCCATCTACCCCATGTTATCGCTTCCGCACTGGTTAATTTTGTAGCGCAGTCGGACGATGAAACGGAGACGATGAAGACAATTGCGGCTGGCGGTTTTAAAGATATTACAAGAATTGCATCTTCTTCTCCGGTTATGTGGGAAGAAATCTGCCTGACTAACCGTGGGCAGCTGCTTGCTATGCTAGACGCCTATCAAAAGAATCTTTTTCAGATACGGGAAAAAATTGCAGTCTCAGATGCTGCCGGCATCCATTCTTTTTTCCAGTCTGCAAAAAATTACCGGGACTCGCTTTCTGTTTCACCAAAGGGTCCTTTAAAAACTGTTTTTGAGCTGTACTGCGATTTGATTGATGAAGCCGGCGGAATTGCAACCATTGCAACGATTCTGGCAAGCAACAATATAAGCATTAAAAACATCGGCATTATTCATAACCGCGAATTTGAAGAAGGCGTCCTGAAAATCGAACTGTACGATCAGCCCGCCTACGATCGCTCGGTTGAGCTGCTCCGCAAATACCATTATACTGTTTACGAACGCTGATTTGCTGTAATTTAGAAGGGATTTATATGGAATTAAGAAACGCAACACATTTAAAAGGCACTGTCTCTGTTCCGGGAGATAAATCCATCTCCCATCGCGCCATTATGTTTGGCGCTATTTCAAAAGGAACCACTGAAATCACCAATTTTCTGCAGGGAGCTGACTGTCTTTCTACGATTTCCTGTTTTCAGAAAATGGGAATTGCGATTGAAAATGACAAACACCGTGTCATTGTACATGGAAAAGGGCTGCATGGGTTAAAAGCCCCGGGGGAGACTTTGGACACCGGCAACAGCGGAACTACTACCAGGCTGATTTCCGGTATTTTGTCCGGACAATCTTTTGCTTCTTCCTTAACCGGAGATGCCTCCATACAGAAGCGGCCGATGAAACGGATTCTCACCCCCCTCTCCCTGATGGGTGCAGATATCAAAAGCATCCGGAATAACGGCTGCGCACCGCTTGCATTCTCGCCCGCAAAGCTGCATGGAATTTCCTACGATTCCCCGGTGGCTTCCGCCCAGGTAAAATCCTGTATTCTGCTTGCGGGATTGTATGCAGATCGTATGACTTCTGTGACAGAACCTGTATTATCCAGAAATCATACGGAACTGATGTTAGCTGCTTTTGGAGCTGATATCACCTCACGGGATACTACGGCTTCCATTGTACCAGAACCGGACTTGATGGGACTAAAAGTAGAAGTCCCTGGAGATATCTCTTCCGCAGCCTATTTTATTGCGGCCGGACTTTTGGTGAAAGGATCGGAAATTTTAATTAAGAATGTCGGCATCAATCCGACAAGAGATGGTATTTTAAAAGCAGCTCGTGCAATGGGAGGCAATATCGTACAGCTGAATCAACGCACGGCATCCGGAGAACCCGTCTGCGACTTGCTTGTTACGGCAAGCATTCTGCACGGAACTGTCATTGACGGTGGCATGATTCCGACGCTGATTGATGAGATTCCGATGATTGCCGTGATGGCTGCGTTTGCAGAAGGCACTACCGTAATCAAAGACGCGGCTGAATTAAAAGTCAAAGAATCTGACCGGATACAGACGGTAGTGGAAAATCTGAAACAAATGGGGGCAGATGTGACGCCGACCGAAGACGGCATGATCATACATGGAAACCGGGATGTACTGCACGGCGCCAGCTTTAACAGCTTTCTGGATCACAGAATCGCAATGTCGTTTGCAGTTGCCGCACTGGCGCTTTCTGAGCCATGTACAATGAAAGATGGGGAATGTGTCAATATTTCATACCCAGGATTTTATCAGGATCTGGCAAAACTTGCCAGATAATCTATTTATGGTTTCTAAAACGAATCCCCGAACTACAGACCATGCAGTTCGGGGATTCTTCCTTTTATAACATTTTGGGTTAAATAACCAGCATCGCATCTCCAAAACTAAAAAACCGATACCTCTCTTTCACCGCCTCTGCATAAGCGCCCAGCACCCGCTCTCTGCCAGCCAGCGCTGATACCAGCATCACCAATGTCGATTCCGGCAGATGAAAATTGGTAATCAGTCCGTCAATCACCTTAAACTGGTATCCGGGATAAATAAAGATATCTGTCCAGCCGCTTTTCGCTTCCAGATATCCGTCTTCCGCCGCTGCGGATTCTAATGTTCTCGTACTTGTCGTTCCCACAGAAATAATTCTTCCGCCGCCTGCCTTTGCAGCATTGATTTTTGCGGCGGCCGCCTCATCTATCTGAAAAAACTCGGAATGCATATGATGCTTTAATACATCGGCTTCCTTGACCGGGCGGAAGGTTCCTAATCCTACATGGAGCGTAACTTCTGCAATTTCCACGCCCATCCTCCGAATAGAATCCAGCAGTTCCGGCGTAAAATGCAGTCCTGCTGTAGGTGCGGCTGCTGAACCGTCATATTTGGCATACACAGTCTGATAGCGGTTCCTGTCTTTTAACGGATGTGTAATATAAGGCGGCAGAGGCATCTGTCCAAGCCTGTCCAGAATTTCTTCAAAAATGCCTTCATACTGAAATTGAATCAGCCGGTTCCCCTCTTCTACAATATCTAGGACTTCTCCTGTTAAAAGCCCGTCGCCAAACTGAATCCTGGCTCCAGTTTTTGCTTTCTTCCCCGGCTTCACCAAAGTCTCCCAAATATCATGTTCTTTGCGTTTTAAAAGTAATATCTCAATCGCTGCGCCGGTATCCTCCCGGCTGCCATATAAACGCGCCGGTATTACTCTGGTATTGTTAATCACCAGGCAGTCTCCTGGCTTAAGATATTCTGTAACATCTGAAAATATACGGTGTGAAATCTGCCCGGTCTGCTTTCCCAGAACCAAAAGCCTCGAATCAGCCCGGTTTTCCAGCGGGTCCTGTGCGATCAGTTCGTCTGGCAAATCATAATAAAAATCTTTTACATCCATAGTCCAATCCCTAATTCCATTTTAATTTGTAATAGCCGGAAGACAGTGCATTTGCCCGTTCCACCTTGATATAGTAAACCCCTTTTTCCAATCCGACTTTTTTCGTTTTGGAATCGGTATACTGAACAAGCGTAAGCTTCTGCTCATCAACTGTATTATAAATATTCCGTCTTGCAATTATTTTCTTATTAGTATAGAAAGATATCCGAAAACTGCCGCTTGTCCTGGCAGTATAAAAAATCCGGATTTTCTGCTTTTTTGACAATTCGATTTTATACCAGTCCACTTTGGAATCCCCCGCGCGGATCAGTCCTGTCCTGGTCTTATTTTTATTCAGCTTTTTGGCTGTTTTACGGGAATTCCCGGACTTATCTGTAACTTTTTTAAATTCACGGGTAAATTTCACTTTATTCTCTGCTTTCACCCGGATATAATAGGTCTTGCCTTTCTGCATTCCAAAGAAAAATCTGCCCCAATACTTATTGCCGCTATATGCCGTATTGTAAAAAATAGATTTTGAAGAAAGCAGCCTGGTCATTGTATCATTATAAAGCGCAATGTAACCCGCCGATCTTCTGCCGTCTTCTAACTCCTCTGATTTGGGCGCGGACACCTGTATTTTCAAATATCCATCCGAAGAAGCTTTGTACTTGAGCCAGGTATATTTGCCGGATTCCTCATAAGAATCTTCATTGGATATGGTAACCGTCTTCTTCTTATTTAAATTGTAAACTTTCTCTGTTCCCGCTGCAGATACCCTTTGCGGAAGCAGGCAAAACAGGCAGATCGCCGCCAAAAAAATGCAGCCCCGAAATTGATTCGCCATACTGTTTTCCTCCATTGTTAAATTTCATTAATTCCACCGAATCGTATAATAGCCGGAAGACAATGCATTTTCCGGTTCCACTTTGATATAATATGTCCCAGGCTGCACACGTTCTAAAGAATAGGTGTGATACTCTTTGCTGGATTCTGGTGTTACATAGCGTTTTGTCGTTTTTAAATATGTGCCCGAAAATGTAAACTGAAGCTTATCATTTGTCTTGCCGGAGTAATACAGATTTAAGATCTGCTTTTTGGAGACTTTGATTTTATACCAGACTGCCGTCTTATCCCCGGCAGTAATTACACCTTTCATCTTCTTATTTGCAGCAACTTCCTTTGCCTTTGATTTGCTGGTGCAGCTGCTTTTGCTTATTTTATGAAACTTGCATTTATAAGAAGCCGATCCCAGCAGCTTTACCCGGAGATAGTAGGTCGTATTCTTCTTTACTCCATAGGTCACCGTATAATCTGCAGAACGTTCACTAGACGTCTGATAGTTAAAATTTCCGGAAAGCGCTTTTTTCTTTTTGGAATCATATAGTTTCAGAATGCCTGACGCATATCCCGCTTTTGTCTCCTCTTCTGACACATCCTGATCCTTTGATTCCTTCTCCGCCATCGGTTGGGGAGCAATTTTATTTTTGACTGTAATGGTAAGATAGCCGTCGCCTGGCGCTTTGTATTTGATCCAGGTATACTTTTTCGTACTGGCATAGCTGTTTTTCTCCAATATAGTAACCGTCGCTGTTTTGTTAAAGCTTTTGTCTGCTGCCAGTACGGCAGATGGAACGCACACCGCCAAAACAGCAACCAAACAAACCAGCAATATTATCTTTTGTAAACTGTTTCTGTATTTCATAGCCTGTCCTCCGATTCTATGCTGCAGTATGTCTCTTGGCTTCCCTGCATAGCTATACTATATTATAACAGATAAAAGCCCGTTTTTCCACCCAAAAAAGAACTTCTCCTTTTCCTATACGACGCATGTGTCGCCATGGCAGAATTTATCAGTGGTTCTGAGGAGGCTTTTGTTGCGGAAATGAATCAGAAAGCCGCTTCCCTTGGAATGAAAGATACCACCTTTGTCAACTGCTGCGGCCTGGATGCAAAAGGACATATGACAAGCGCTTATGATGTAGCCCTAATGTCACGGGAACTTTCCGTAAACCATCCTGAAATCCACAACTACTGTACGATCTGGATGGACACAATCATTCACAACACGGCAAGGGGATCCACTGAGTTCGGGCTCACCAATACCAACAAACTCATCCGCCAGTATGAATATGCCACCGGACTGAAAACAGGCTTTACCAGCACCGCCAAATACTGCCTCTCCGCAACAGCCGAAAAAGACGGTATGGAACTGATTGCGGTTATTATGGGTGCAAAATCCATCGATAACCGGTCAAAAGACGCTACAGCCCTGCTGAATTATGGTTTTTCCAAATGCCAGATCTATACGGATGAACACAAAGAATCCCTGCCTGCTCTTCCGGTCAAACGGGGAACCGCTGATTCTGTCGGGCTGAAATTTCAAAACCCGTTCCAGTACCTGTCCACAAACGGAGCAGACTTTTCCACGATAGAAAAACAGATTTCCCTGCCGGAACATATCAATGCGCCAGTAAAAAAGGGAGATAAAATCGGCGAAGCCGTCTATCAGATTGGAACAGAAAAAATCGGCTCCGTAGCTATCATCGCAGCCGAAGATATCACGGAAGCCGTATTTTCTGACTATCTGAAAGAAATTTTCCTGCGTTACTTTTCATAACAAACGACAGAAACTCTCGCTGATGCGGGCAAGCTGCCATTGTAAATTCTGTCAGCTGCCCGCCAGAATTGGCAAACTGCACTTTTACAGCAGCGGCGAAAACAGCCGCAGAACACTCTGCACCATACGAACCACAAGATTCCTGTTCTGGCAGAATTCCAGCGTAATTTCTTTCGACTGTGCAATCGTATCCACGGCGTCCTGTTTTGCCTGCAGCACTGCCTGGGAGCGATACATAAAAACACCGCATTCAAAGTGAAGATACAGGCTTCTATAATCCAGATTCACAGTCCCGACCGTCGCAACCTTATCGTCACAGACAAAACATTTTGCATGAAGAAACCCCGGCGTATACTGGTAAATCCTGACTCCGCTTAAAATCAGCTGTTTGTAATAGGACTGCGTCAGCAGAAAAACCATTTTCTTATCCGGTATCCCCGGCGTTACAATCCGCACGTCCACACCGCACTTTGCCGCATTTTGCAAAGCAACTGTCATCTCATTGTCCACAATCAGATATGGGGTAAAAATATAAACATATTCCTTGGCATGGTTAATAATATTCAGATAAATATTCTCACCGATATTCTCATGATCCAAAGGCGTATCCGAATAGGGCTGCACATAGCCGTCTTCCGGATTTTCCTCCTTGTTGTAAATCTTTGGCAGATACTGCAGATAATCTTCTGATGTCTCGTTGATATAATTCCACATCTCCAGAAACATTGTCGTAAGGCTCCAGACTGCCTCGCCTTTGATCTCCACTCCGCCGTCTTTCCAGTAGCCGAACCGTTTTTTCCGGTTGATATATTCATCTGCAATATTTATCCCTCCGGTAAATCCAATCTGACCGTCAACCACCAGTATCTTACGGTGATCCCGGTTATTTAAGATCACAGATAAAATCGGCCGGAACGGATTAAATGCCACACAGGCGATCCCAAGATTGCGCATCCGCTTCTGAAAATGCGGCGGCAGTGTCTTAATACAGCCAACATCGTCATAAATCAGACGCAGTGTCACGCCTTCTTTTGCCTTGCGCTCTAAGATATCGAGCATTGCGCCCAGCATTTCCCCGTCTTCAATGATAAAATATTCCAGAAATATAAACTTCTCTGCCCGTTCCATCGCCCCAAGCATATCCTGAAACATATCTTCCCCGGCAGCATAATATCTGGTTCTGGAATTTTTATATGTCGGGAACTGCGCCCATTCATGGATATACCTTGACTGCTGCGCCACACCCGGATCTGCCTCCCGCAACTCCTGCATGGCAACGGGATCTGTTTTCAGGCAGGCCGATACTTCCCGGTGTACGGCATCCATCCTCTCCTGCGTCTTCTTCGTCAGCTCAGATCTTCCCAATGAAAAGTACAGACAGACGCCTAAAAGCGGAAAAATCAGTATAATAAACGTCCATACCAGCTTATAATTGGGATTGCTGAAGTTATTAATAATCGCCAGAACCAAAAGCACTGCCAAAACGTGAAAGCAGATATCAACAAATGTAAACCGGATGCTGAAATCATACAATGTCAGAAAAACCCATGAAAACTGCAGTAAAATTCCCACTGTCACCATAAACAGCCTGCTGAAAAGAAGATTCCCAATCCGTTTTATTGTTTTCATCGCTCTGCCTCCGTTTTCTGTCTTTTGTCTCTCCTATTTTATAACAAGCGATCCAGATATACAACTCCCCAATATTCCCGTTCTCTGGATTCTTTCAGCACAACTGCCCGTTCATACAGCCGCAGCTTGACCTGTGCCGGGGTCAGCTCAGGATATTTCTGCAAAAGCAGCGCAATCGCCCCGGAAATCACAGGCGCTGACATCGATGTCCCGCTTTTTACCTCATAGCCGCCCCCTCTGCCGGAACAGCTTCTGATTGCAGTTCCGGGAGCTAAAATCTCCGGTTTTACCACACAGCATTCCGTCGGCCCTCTTCCACTATAACCATCTCTTAGCCCCCTTCCCCGTTTTACATAATCATCAATACTCCCAACCGTGATTATGCTCTTACATTGGCCGGGAACTGTCACGCTGTTTTTTTCCGGTCCGTTATTGCCTGCCGCCGCCACGACGACAATTCCATGGTTCCAGGCTTTCTCTACAGCAGCCATTAGATTCTGCTTCTCCGCTTCATCTGCTGAAGGCAGCATACCCACCGATATATTCAAAATACGTATATTATACGTATCCTGATTTTCTATTACATAGTCAATGGCCTTTAATACCTGCTGTGTATTTCCGTTTCCCTTCCGATCCAGTACTTTTGTTACAAAAAGACCGCAATCCGGCGCCATCCCCCTGTACATTCCCCGGCTCATCCTGCCGCTTCCGGCTATAATACCGGCAACATGGCAGCCATGCCCGTTATCATCATAAGCCCTTGTTCTTCCCTGGGTAAAATCCGTAAATTTCAGAATACGTCTGTCAAAATCCGGATGTGGCGTAATACCCGTATCCATAACAGCAACCGTAATCCCCCGGCCGGTAATTCCCTGTTTATGCGCATAGTCTGTCTTTAATTTCCTCCGAACCTGATCCATTGCATAAAAGCCTTTTCTTTTAGTTTATGCATACTTTTGGGATCAGAAACATGTTCTGATCGAAAAACAATTATAACAATTCAGCCTTCCGGCTTCACTGTTACGGAATCCGCCCATTTTAAATTTGCCTGCGGCAAAGGGGCGGATTCCCGGCTGTTCAAATTCGTTGGCTGCTAACTGCGCAGCAAGTGCGCAGTTGCAGGCTGAACTGTTACAAACAATTACTTCACTTTTACCTTCCGGACTTTACTATACGCTCCATATACCAATGTATTCCCTGATTTTTTGTATGCCCTGACGCGGAAATACCAGGTCTTTTTCCTTTTCAGCCTGGATATGACGGTTGATTTCGCACTGCCTTTTGGAACAGAACTGATACGAGAGGATCGGAATCTGGCATTGGCGGCATACTGGATCTGATATCCGCTGGCTTTCTTCACTTTTTTCCATTTCAGAACCGCCTTCTTGGCAGCTTTGCTTTTTACTTCTGTGAAAGTGACTTTTTGGGGCGCAGCCTTTATTGTTACAATCTTTGCTGCTTTCTGACAGGCCTTGGTTTCAGAAGCTGTGATTACGATTTTGGCAATCCCGGTTCCTTTGATCGTAACTGTCCCTGTCGTTTTGTCTATGGAAGCGATAGAGGGCTGTCTGGAAACATAGCTTAATACCCCATCTCCTTGTTTTAGTTTGGCATTCAGGGAAAACGCTTTGCATCCATACGTTTTCTTAAACTCTGCTTTTACGGAAATCTCCTGTAATGATTTCTGCACCGGTACAGAGTCCTCTTTTTCCGCTGGATTCGTACTTGTCCCAGAATCCGGGGCTGGCGTTGGTTTGGTTCCAGTATCCGGGTCTGGCGTTGGATCTGGATCAGGCTCTGGCTTTGCTGCAATCTCTTTTTCCCCACTTCCCCACAGACAGGTATTATTGTTTCCTATGGCGGAAAATGTCAGGACTTCTTTTGACGGGGTCTCCTCATTTCTCTGCCTGCTGAGTACGCCTTTATACACAACCCCATCGAAACGAAGGGTAATATAATCGTAATCTTTGCCTTCCCCTGCAGACATTTCCCATGTCCCCAGCCTGGCTCCGCCAGTTGTCCCGTCTGCGTAAAGTTCCAGCTTTTGGGAACCAATCATATCCCCATTTGTAAGTGTGCCATGATCAATCAGCTCATAGCTTCCAACCACATCTTCTCTGTCATAATGCCCTGCTGTTTCCCCCAGATATTCGTAGACGGAAGGCACCGGCCACTGATCTTCGTTCATGTATTGCTTCCGCACGCGGATCTGATGCCCTTCATGCTGGTTTTCGGGCAAATCAAACCTCTGATGGTAAAACAAGTACCGCTGCCCGTCTTCATCAATCAATGCGGAGCAATGACCTGCCGCACGATACCCCGGCTGATCCAAAAACGCGTAATTTCCAATTAGCTTAATTCCATATTTCTCATTGTCCCGGCCACTGTCCTTAGCGTTATTGCCCATTGCGTCCAGATATGGGCCATAGACATGTTTTGAGCGGAACAGACGCATATTATAGCCGCCCCCGGATAACAAGCCCCCATAAGTTTCATACAGATAATAATAATCTGTCTCCGCATCATAGAGAATATAGGCGCCCTCTCCGGACTGATGGTTGCCGCCCGCAATGTGGGTTCCAAAATAACGGTCCGTAAAATTTCCGGAAACGGATTCTGTGCTGTCCTCCCCCGGATACTTTACAGCTCCTGTCGTTTTCTCCAGTTCATGAATAAAAAGACCTCCAGACCAGGAGCCATATACCATATACATATTGTCATGTTTGTCAAAAAACACCGTAGGGTCAATGGCATTGGGCGCATAGGCTTCCCGCCAGCCGCCAGTTGAGGTAAACCAGTTGTCGCTGATACCGGACAGTCTGCCCGCTTCGATCAGCTCTGACAAATTCAGATAATGGTTATCCCATTTTGTATTTCTGTCGCTGTGGCTGAAAGGCCCTCCCAATCCATGATCCACTTCTCCGGTTTTGGTAAAGCCAGAATAGATAATCGTATCGATATGCTGATATGGCCCCTCCACCACTTTTGAAACCGCATAGCCAATACAGGAGCGCTTCCAGGTCGAAGAAGCGCTGTAATAAAGCATATATGCGCCCTTTGAGCCGTCTTCCCACAAATAGTAAGGATTATACGTAACATCCGGCGCCCAGACGCCCAGACCGCCATTTGCCGTATCCCCGTCATTATAACCTGCCCAGGCAAACGACTCGGACAGATTTTCCAGAACTTCCCCATATACGGAATCCTGCTTCCAGCTGTCATCCCCACGGGCATTCCAGTCCGGATTCATCTGTGTCCAGCGGATCAGATCTGTGGATTTGGCATCGGCAAGGTGCGTGCCAAAAAGATAGTATGTGCCATCCGCCTTAATAACAGACGGATCATGCACCGATACACGGGAAAGCTCCTGTGATGATTCCGTATCGGCAGCAGGTTCCATTGGCAAAACACTTTCTGCCGCTGATTGCTCCGGTACAGAAGAAGCCACGAAAACTGCAGCCAAAAACGCCGTGGCTGCGCGGCGTATAAACGTCATTTGCATAATAAAAAACCTCCTAAAGCGTATTTAAAATTTTAATCCATTCGTTTTGCACAATCGTTTCAGCTATGTCCATATTGCCCTATACGTTCCTGATTCTTATTTCTATTACAATTATACCTGATTTGATAAAAAAAACAATCACCTGCTCTATATAACAAGTGATTGCTTTATCCTTTATAATCTCAATTGTATCCGTTCAGCTTTCCGGCTTTACTTTTACTATCAATTCCTGTTCTTTGGAACGTCTTTCATAGAAAAGCTGATTCTGCCCATCTTATCTTTGCCAAGACATACTACGGTCACCTTATCGCCAAGGGTCAGAACATCCTCTACCCGGTTAATTCTCTCTCTGGAAATCTTGGAAATATGAATCATTCCTTCTTTTCCTGGTGCGAATTCTACAAATGCGCCAAATTCTTTGATACTGATAACTTTCCCTTTAAAAATCTGTCCCGCCTCAAAATCAGTTACAATAATCTGGATCATTTCCACTGCGCGGTCAATTGCAGCCTGATCCGTGCCGCATACAGAAACAGAACCGTCATCTGTAATATCAATCTTTACGCCGGTACGATCAATAATCTCGTTAATCGTTTTCCCTCTCTGGCCGACGATATCGCCAATCTTAGCCGGATCTACCTGGATCTGCACAATCTTGGGCGCATACTGGCTGATTTCCTTCCTGGGCTCTGCAATCGCTTTGGACATGCATTCATCCATAATGAAAAATCTTGCTTCCCTGGTTCTTGCAATCGCTTCTTCTACAATTGCCCTGGTCAGCCCATGAATCTTGATATCCATCTGGATTGCTGTAATACCGTCTTTGGTTCCGGTTACTTTAAAATCCATATCGCCAAAGAAATCTTCCAGCCCCTGGATATCTGTCAGCACCAGATAATCCTCATCCGTATCCCCGGTTACAAGCCCACAGGAAATACCGGCAACCATCTTCGTAATAGGAACGCCCGCAGCCATCAGGGACATACAGGATGCGCAGGTAGACGCCATAGAAGTCGAGCCATTCGATTCAAATGTCTCAGACACCGCACGGATTGCATACGGAAAGTCCTCAACAGAAGGAAGCACCGGAAGCAGCGCCCGCTCTGCCAGCGCGCCATGGCCGATTTCACGCCGTCCCGGCCCTCTCGAAGGTTTCGTCTCTCCAACCGAATAGGACGGGAAATTATAGTGATGCATATAGCGCTTTTCCGTAATATTTTCATCCAGCCCGTCCACTCTCTGAATCTCAGACAGAGGAGCTAAGGTTACAACATCGCAAATCTGAGTCTGTCCTCTGGTAAACATCGCCGAGCCATGCACCCTTGGGATCAGATCCACTTCTGCCGCCAGAGGACGGATCTGATCAATCGCGCGTCCGTCCGGACGCTTATGATCTTTCAAAATCATCTTACGGACAGTCTTCTTCTGATACTGGTAAACAGCCTCATCCAATACAGCCAGCCATTCTTCGTTTTCCGCAAAAGCTTCTGCCAGCTTCTCTGTAATGCTTCTGATATTTTCTTCTCTGACCTGTTTTACATCTGTAAAAACCGCTTCCTCCATCTCTTCCGGCGGAACAAGCTTTTTGATCTCTTCAAACATCTCTTCCGGGATTGCGCAGCTTGTATAGGTATGTTTCGGCTTGCCCACTTCTGCCACAATCTGGTTGATAAAAGCAATAATGGTCTGATTGATATCATGTGCCATATAAATCGCTTCAATCATCTTATCCTCCGGGATTTCATTAGCTCCGGCCTCAATCATAATCACTTTCTCTGAAGTGGAAGCTACCGTCAGTTTCAAATCCCCGCTATCCCACTGGGACTGGGAAGGATTGACAATAAATGTGCCGTCGGCCATACCTACCTGTGTCATAGCGCAGGGACCGTCAAACGGAATATCGGAAATGCTGGTGGAAATTGCAGCTCCTAACATCGCCACAAGCTCCGGGCGGCATTCTGGGTCTACGCTCATAACCATGTTGTTCAGCGTCACATCATTCCGGTAATCTTTGGGAAACAGCGGCCGCATAGGACGATCAATCACACGGGCTGTCAGAACTGCATTCTCTGATGCTTTTCCTTCCCTCTTGTTAAATCCTCCCGGAATTTTGCCTACTGCATATAATTTTTCTTCAAATTCCACACTCAGCGGAAAGAAGTCAATACCATCCCTGGGCTTGTCCGAAGCCGTTGCCGTAGATAATACGGTCGTCTCACCATAGTGCATAAACGCACATCCATTCGCCTGTTTGCCGACTCTGTCCACATCTACGGTAAGCGTCCTGCCGGCAAGTTCCATTGAAAAACTTTTGTACATATTTTTTCTCCTTCTTCATTTTCTGCCTCTGCAATTCAGATATCTTCAACATACAATAGCAGAAGATTCCGAAACTACTGATATACATACCCCTAAAAGTATGCATATCAGTGGTCTCGGCGCCATCTTCTGCCTTACATTCAAAATAGAGTGGAAAATAATTCCACTCTATTTTGGGGAATACATTATTTTCTGATTCCTAAACGTTCAATCAAAGAACGATATCTTTCGATATCCACCTTCTTTAAGTACGCCAATAAGCCACGACGCTGTCCTACCATTTTCAGAAGTCCTCTTCTGGAATGATGATCCTTCGGATTCACCTTTAAATGCTCAGTCAGCTCCTGGATTCGTGCAGTTAAAATAGCGATCTGGACTTCCGGTGAACCTGTATCTCCGGGTGTCCTGCCGTACTCTGCAATAATTGCCTGTTTCTTTTCTTTTGCGATCATAATAAATCCTCCTGTTATTTTTAATCGCCCATCTGTCGTATGATACTCAGCAAAAGGTCGGAGTGTCCATTTACCGAATACGGGCTAAACTCATACTCCAATATTCTACCACAAACAGTATGCTTTGTAAACAGTTTTTAATTTTTCGGCTTACGGTAAAGTGTGTAAGAAGCAGAGCTTTCTGCATTTGTCTTTGTGTTCTGATAATACACCCGGACAGACGTCTCCGCAAATAACCGTGTGCTTAGATCGTAATACCAGGAACTGTTGTAAGAAGAATGATAGCTATAATCATTTTCATACTTATACGCATAGGCGCCAAGCGTAATCTTTGCGCCGTTCTTAACCGTCTTTACCACTTCCCTGCCGTTTTTGTCATATGTCCTTACTTCGATTTTCTTCAGTTTATAATTCTTATTCATCGTTACTTTAAACTTGCCGCTTTTCTTGCCTGTCACTCCGTAAAACTCTGTCTTACCCGCAAATGTCGCTTTCTTAATCGGATAATCCGTATCTGTATTGCTCCGTACAAACACATTTACAGAATGAGAACTCGCTTTTTTGCCGCCAGCATATACGTCAAACGTCACTTTATATGTTCCTGTCTTTTTCGCATACAGGCCAATCTTCGCGCATCCATAGGGATTTTCTTTATCCCATCGGTCTGCCTCTTTGCGGTTCTTCTGATACGTCTGCCGCGCAATCAGATTTTTGTTATTTGTCTTAATATGTTTCAGCTGTGCATTCGCAGCGTCATAGGTAATCTCAATAATATCAGGGTTCTGAAATTCCGGCGTCATATCAACTGACTGGGATGATACTGACGCCTTGGCATAAGCTGCCGTATCCGGAACAATCATCACTGCAGCCATAAGGCATACCGAAAAAATCAGTCCGGCCATTCTTTTTAATGTACACATAAAACAGTTCCTCCTCTCTGTTTCCTAATTCTTTGGGACACGGTACAGCATATAATTGGTTGTCCTGGATTGTTTGGTATATTTATCTTTGTAGGTAATCTCAAAATTCGTCGTTGCAAGCAGGCCTGCATGCCAGTTTTCTGCAGCGCCGCTGCCGTAAGCGTTCTTATACCGGTACTTGCCAAGCGTGACGCTGCTTCCATTCTTTAACTTCTTCGTTACCGCCTTGCCGGACTTATCGTAAGTCGTCACTTTAATCGACTGCAGGCTGTAGCCTTTTGTCATCGTCACTTTAAACCTGCCTTTCGCTTTTGAAGAAATCCTGTAAAAAGTATCTTCGCCGTCAAAGGTAACTTTCTTAACCGGATTGTCATCATAAGCATATACCGTTGCCTTGTGGGAAGTTGTCTTTCTGTTCTGCCGATCTACCACATCAAAAGAAACCGTATATTTGCCCTTTTTCTTCGCGTACATATTAATTGTCGCAGTTCCCGCGCTATCATGATAGGAATGCGTATAGGTGATACGCGCATAGAGATTCTTGCCGGATGTCTTCAAATTGGCAATCTTATACTCTCCTTTTTCCAAGGTTACCTCGATTCCCTCTGACCAGGTCTGTTTCACGCCAATATGTACCTTTTTCGCAGCCGCAGCCGCCGCTGCCTTTGTGTCCGGAATCATCAGAGCCGTCACAATCATGCAGACTGCAAACAAAACACAGATAATTCGCTTTTTTTCCTTTTTCATAAAAACCTCCTGTGATTTAATTGGAAAAACTTACTGTTTTATCTTATCAAAGATATCGGACAGATACAAGTATAATATAAAAAAACACATACCAGATCTGTTTTATCTGATATGTGTTTCTCTGCTACAATTCTCTTACTGTTTAATCTAACAGCCGAACTACACAAACCGGTGACCGATAATAAGCATTGGAAATCTTAATCCCGGTTCTTCTGGTACTTGCATGTACAATCTGGCCGTTTCCAATATAAATCGCCACATGGCTGATCCGTCCGCCTCCATAGAAGAACAGATCTCCCGGCTGAGCTTCGCTTGCGCTGACTCTTCTGCCGCAATTCGCCTGTGCTGCTGCAGAATGAGGCAGATAGATACCATATTTTGCAAATATCGACAACGTAAACCCGGAACAGTCCGCTCCATTCGTCAGGCTGGTACCGCCCCAGACATATGGATTTCCAATAAACTGACATGCATAAGACACCAGATCCACCTTAACGTCAGAAACACCCTGTCCATATCTGACCTCAGTCATCGTCATAGCCTTGGTCAGTTCATTGGATACTGTCACATAATCCGCCTTGACATATCCTTCTTCATTGTCAACGCTGACCTTAATCCAGTCTCCCTGATCTTCTAAAACCTCTACTTCTTCCCCATTGGGCATAAGGGCTAAAATCGTACTCTCCGTATTGGGTTCTTCCCTGACGCGAAGCGTATCCGCCGTACAGGTTGCAATTGCAGAGCTGATCTGCGGCGCATAATCCCTTGCTTCTTTGCCTGTCAGCAAAAACTCTGACTTGACATATCCGGTCACTTCACCAGACTGAATCTGGCTCCATTCCCCTTCGGTTCCCAATATCTCACAGCCGGCGTCCCTTGGCAGTTTACCCGCAAGCTCTGATTCTTCACTGGCTTCTTTTCTGACATTCAGATTGCTTTCGACATTGGCAATGCCAATATTCGTATAACCGCATACTGTCTCCTGCTGGCCCAAAGCGGTTACTGCACTTTCTCCTGAAGAAATCGTCGCTTTTGCGGCAGATACATCAATACAGTCAGCCAGAACAGAAGAAACGCCTGCATTTACATTGGAATCATCTTCTATATTTACAGCCATCCGCTCCGAAATCCCTGCGCTGATCCCGGTTGCAGCCAACGTCTGCGGAGCAGATATAATCAAAACGGTTCCCATCGCAACAACAGTGACAAATTTATTATCCCTAAACAATCTCATATATTCCTCCTAAGATTTTCTGCGGTAATCAGTTTACTGATAAGAGTATAACAATGTCCGTCTGCAATGTCAATGTATTTTTATAATTCCGTAACATTTGCGTAATAATTAATTCCAAATAAAATATCTTTCTGCAGCTGCCGTTTTAACTCATCCAATGAATCAAATTTCACTTCCGGCCGCACCGATGCCAAAAATTCCACGACAATATCCGCACCGTAGATCTGTCTTTGGAAATCAAACAAATGTGTTTCTACACCTGCCGGATTTCTGCCTTTTATCGTAGGCTTACAGCCTACATTTGTAATCCCGCCATATTTCTTCTCCGGATTTGCCAGAAAACTTGTCCGTGTTACATAGACGCCAAAAGGCGGCAGAAGTTTGTTCTCCGGAGGCAGCAGATTTGCAGTCGGCGCACGCAGCGTCCGCCCGATTTCATTGCCATGTACAACGGTTCCCTGGACAAAATAGTAATAGCCCAGCAAACCATTTGCCCGCTCAATCCTCCCGGCCAAAATCTCCTCCCGCACAAAAGTACTGCTGATATCCCGTCCGTCCGCCTGCACCTTGTCCACCACTTCAACTTCATATCCATACTGCCCGGCAAGCTTTAGCAGCAGCCGGTAATCTCCTCTCCGGTTATGGCCAAAACAAAAATCTGTTCCCACAACCATGCACTTTACATGAAGCTGCCGGACAAGCATACTGACAAACTCCTCCGGCTCCATATGCATAATTTCCGGCAGAAAGGGACATTCTACCAGATAATCAATCCCATGCTGTTCAAATATACGCACCTTTTCTTCATTTGTCGTAAGTACTTTGCCTTTCTTTGCACCAAGCTTCCATCCCGGCGGAATATCGAATGTAAATATGACGGTTTTTAATCCCGTCTTTTTCTTCTCCTTCAAATATTCCAGAAGACGCCCGTGTCCTCTGTGAATGCCGTCAAACTTTCCCAGAGAAACTACCGTATTCTCTGGTATATGAAAATCTGTCGTATTTTTAATATATTCCATATCACTCTTCCTACTCAGCAAAACATCTTTTCCGGTCTGAATACTCTGTTTTTTGCTTCATACCGGTATAATCCCACAAATTTTCCCATGCTGTCATACAATCTGTATATACCTTCGGTATACGCTCCGGCCTGCAGCGTTTTATCTGCCGGAATCTGACAGCCGTTTGCCAGCTGCTTTTCCATCCCGCTCTTAGCAGCAGCCTTCGGATATTCCAATAGCACGCGATCTACCGGAAGAAGAATCTCAGAAAGGCTTCTGCCCGCAGGATCTGTTCCCTTCACAATGGCCTCAATTTCATGCAGACGATATGTATCCCGGACTAAAAATCCGGCCGCCTGTATACGAAGCAGCTTTTCCATACAGCCGCCGCAGCCAGCTTGTTCTCCAATATCGTGACACAGCGAGCGAATATAGGTTCCTTTAGAGCAATGCACCCGCAGCGTGACAAGCGGCATCTGTATGGAGCATATCTCAATGGAAAAAATCTCAATTTCCCTGGCCTTCCGCTCCACTTCAATCCCCTGCCTTGCCAGCTCGCAAAGCTTCCTGCCATTTACTTTTAAAGCGGAATACATCGGCGGAACCTGCTTTTGCCTGCCGGTAAATCCGGCAATCAGCTGCCGCAGTTCTTCTTCTGTAATCTCTGCATTCTGTTCTTTTACTATACTGCCGGAGCTGTCATACGTATCTGTCGTAATCCCAAGATGCAGTACCGCCTGATAGACTTTATCTTTATTGGTCAGATATTCGCATACTTTGGTCGCTTTTCCAATGCAGACCGGGAGTACGCCTTCCGCCTCCGGATCCAAAGTCCCTGTATGTCCGATTTTTTTCTGTTTTAAAATACCGCGGAGTTTTGCCACCACATCAAAGGAGGTAAAACCCGCTTCTTTATATACATTGATTATCCCGTCCATATCGGTTTCCTATAACTGCTTTTCGATTTCCGCCACAATCGTACTGACAATTGCATCCGGATTGCCTTCCATGGAAAATCCAGCCGCACGTTCATGACCGCCTCCGCCAAACGCAACTGCCAGTTTAGCCGCATCGACCTGCCCATTGGAACGCAGGCTGGCTTTGTAAGCGCCGTCTTCCGTTTCATACAGTAAAACTGCCGCTTCCACGCCTTTTGTCACCCTAAGCTGGCTTACAATGCCATCTAAATGCCGCGGCAAAACATGATACATTGCCATATCCTTTGCTGTGATCACACTGGCGATAATCCTGCCGTCTGCATACAGCCTGGCGGCAAGCAATGCTTTGCCCAGTATCTGGTTCTGTTCATACGTCCTCGTATAAAACGTATGATCTACAATTTGGGGAAAATCTATTCCCATCTCCATCAGCTTTCCGCCAATTTCCATGGTTTTCGCGGACGTACAGGAATACTGGAATACTCCGGTGTCATTGATAATACCCACATACAAACATTCGGCAATCTCCCTGGTTATCTTTGTTTCCCCTATCAGGCCAAAAATCAGCTCTGACGTTGAACTTGCATATGGGAAAATATAATTCTCATCCGCATACCCAGTATTGCTGATATGATGATCCACGCAGATTGTCCGTTTTGCAGCCCGGAAATAATCTGCCGCTTCGCCCAGCCTGTCAATATCCCCGCAGTCCTGTGAGATAAACAAATCATAAATCTTCTCTTCTTTGCAGGAATGGAGAATATCTGCCGCGCCCGCAAGGAATTTGAATTTATTGGGGATAGGTTCTAAATAAAGAGCGACTTCTATCTTGGGATAATAGTTCCGGATATAATTGTAAGTCGCAAGGCAGGAACCGACACAATCCCCATCCGGCCTGACATGGCCTGCAATGGCTACGCTCTTTACCCCAGTCAGCTGTTCCTCAAAACTCTTCATACTTCTTCCCCCCGCCGTATGGCATCGTTCCGGTTTATTTCATCGATCTTTTTGGACATTGTTACGCCATATTCAATAGACTGATCTAAAATAAACTGGATCTGGGGTGTGTTCCGCAGATTAATATTCGACGCAAGCTTGGTACGGATATAGCCCTCAGCGCTCTTTAATCCTTTTATGGTATCCGCCTGTGCAGCCTCATCTCCCAGCACGCTGACATATGCTTTACAGGTTTTCAGATCCGGCGCCACTTCCACTGTCACAATACTTGTCATAGGATGTATCCGCGGGTCTTTGATCTCGCTGCGGATAATATTGCTCAGTTCACGCATAACCTCGCCATTGATCCTGGTGTTTTTAATACTGTTTTTTCTCATTTATTTTTACTCCATTCCGGCAGCAGCCCAGATTTCGCTGCAGTCTGGCTTTTGCAATTCGTGTTCTATCTGGGCACTTCCACCATCTTATATGCTTCAATCTGGTCAAATTCCATAATATCACTGAATCCATTCAGTACAAGTCCGCATTCATATCCGGCTCTTACTTCTTTTACATCGTCTTTAAACCGTTTCAGGGAAGCCAGTTCTCCTTCAAAAACCTGTTTTCCTTCTCTGGTAACACGGACTTTACAGCCGCGTTCAAAGATACCGTCTAAGATATAAGAACCAGCGATATTGCCGACTTCGGAAGACTTGAATATCTGGCGCACTTCCGCATGGCCGAGAATCTTCTCCTCGAAAATCGGGTCTAACATACCCTTCATGGCAGCTTCCACATCTTCAATCGCATTATAAATTACTTTATAAAGCCTTACATCCACGCCTTCCCGCTCTGCAGTCGCTTTTGCGGTCTGATCCGGGCGGACATTAAATCCAATAATAATCGCATTGGATGCGGATGCTAAAATTACGTCGGATTCGTTGATTGCGCCAACGCCCCCATGAATTGTCTTTACAATGACTTCTTCGTTGGACAATTTTTCCAGGCTCTGTTTTACCGCTTCTACGGAACCCTGTACATCTGCTTTTACTATCAGATCCAATTCCTTGACATTTCCGGACTGAATCTGGCTGAACAGATCGTCTAAAGACATCTTCGCTTTTGTCTCCTCAAGCAGCCGTTCCTTGCCTTCGGAAATAAAAGTCTCGGCAAACGCCCTGGATTCTTTCTCGGTATCCATCGCCACAAATACTTCGCCTGCGTTTGGAACACCGCTTAAACCAAGGATTTCCACCGGAGTAGACGGCCCCGCCTCTTTGACTCTTCTTCCTTTATCGTCAATCATTGCCCTTACTTTACCATAACAGCTTCCGCAGGCGATTGGCTCCCCGACTCTTAGTGTACCCTTTTGTACCAAAATTGTTGCAACGGCCCCGCGGCCTTTATCAAGCTGTGCCTCTATCACAAGTCCTCTTGCGTTCCGATCGGGATTGGCTTTCAGCTCACATACTTCCGCTGTCAAAAGAATCATCTCAAGCAGGTTGTCAAGCCCTTCCCGGGTACGTGCGGACACCGGACAGAAAATCGTACTTCCGCCCCAGTCCTCCGGAATCAGTTCATATTCGGAAAGCTCCTGTTTTACACGCTCGATATTGGCATTTGGTTTATCAATCTTATTGATCGCTACAATAATTTCAATACCGGCTGCTTTTGCATGGTTAATCGCTTCTACCGTCTGAGGCATTACGCCGTCATCCGCCGCAACCACAAGGATTGCAATATCTGTCGCATTGGCGCCGCGCATACGCATAGCCGTAAACGCTTCGTGTCCCGGTGTATCCAGAAATGTAATGTTCTGATTGTTACTCAATACAACCGATGCGCCGATATGCTGTGTAATGCCGCCCGCTTCCCGGTCTGTCACCCTGGTCGAACGGATAGCGTCCAAAAGGGATGTTTTCCCATGATCGACATGGCCCATAACACAGACTACCGGAGGACGCGGAATTAATTTGCTTTCATCTTCTTCTGATTCTTTTAACAGTTCCGCAATTACATCCACCTTTTCTTCCGGCTCGGCAATACAGTTAAATTCCAGCGCTATTTCTTCTGCGGTATCGTAATCCACTTCCTGGTTTACCGTTACCATAGTTCCTTTTAAGAACAGTTTTTTGACAATAATAGCTGCCTGTACCTTCATCTTTTCCGCAAGCTCTTTGATCGTAACTTTCTCCGGCAGCGTAATGGATTTGATCGCCTCTTCCTTTTCCTGTTTCTGCGGACGGGGTTTCTTCCTGCCGCTTTGTTTTTCAAGGTTGATAAACCGCTCCTGCTTTTTGCCCAGTTTATCGTGATCCTGCTTGCGGTTATTATTCTTGCGGCTGTCTGACCGTTCCCTGGTCTCTTTGCCTCTTAATTCTTCTGTTGGCGCTACCGCTTCTTTATTGAATTTGCTGATTTCTCTGTCTAATTTGCCTTTAAATTCCTTCGGGCGATTTGAACTGCCTTGGCGGTTACCTCGATCGCTTTGATTATAATTCGGATTCTGGCGGTTATTTTGGCCAGACCTCTGATTATTTTTGTCAAAACCTCTTCCTCCTCTGTCGCCCTGGGGACGGTTCTCACTGCGCCCGCCACGGTTCCTGTCACCAAATGAACGGTTCCCGGAACGGTCTCCCTGGTTCCTGCCAGCTGCAGAACGTTCTCTTCCAGAACGGCTCTTCTCACCCTGCGGACGTGCTTCCGGCTTGGGTCTGTCCTGATAAATATTGCCTGTAATCTTCACGTTCTGCATAGCGGAAGTCTTTAAGGGTTCCTCACGGACAGGAGCCGGTGCAGGAGTCGGCGCAGGCGCTGCAGCCGTATTCTGTTTTACTTCTTCCGCTGGCTTTGGCACCGTCTTAGGCGCTGGTTCTGCCTTTACAGGCGGCTTTTCTGCCGGTTTTACCGCTGGCTTTACCGCTGGCTTCTCCTGCGCTTTTACAGTCGCCTTCTCCTGCTGTGTGCGATCTTTGGGACGTCTTCTGGGACGGCGTTTCATGCCCTGCTGGCTGTTCTGGGGATTAAATACGGCAGTTATGCTGGATTTCTTTTTAGGGCGTTCTGTGGAGTTCTTTTCCTCATTCTTGCCCGTTTTCCCGGGCATAGAGGTATGCCCGGAGGGCGTTTCCTCATTCTTGCCCGTTTTCCCGGGCGCTTCCCCACTTTTGCTTTCATTTGTCTTTACTTCTGTTTCCTGCTTCGTAATCGTTTTTCCCTCCTTTTTTACAAAATGCTCTCTTACCATGCTAACCTCGGATTCCTCTAAATTATTCATGGGATTTTTTTTATCGATCTGCTTCTTTTCCAAAAAACCGATCAGCTCCTTTGTCTGGATATTTAATTCTTTTGCAAGTTCATGTACTTTCACTTTTGCCATATACTTACTCCTCCATTATTCAGTTGTTGCCTGCATAAGCCTTTTTTTTATCGCTTCTGCAAGTCCTTCGTCCGTTACCGCCACAGAAGACCGGAATTCCCTGCCAATGGAATGCCCCAGCGCTTCTCTGTCTGCATAAAAAGCAATTTCTGTTTTATAAAATTCGCACATACTGCGGAACATCTTTTTGGTGTTTTCTGAGGCGTCGTCTGCAATGATTACAAGATATGCCTTATTGGCCTTGACTGCGTGCTCGGTCTGATATTCGCCGCTTACGACGCCCTTTGCTTTTGCAGCAAGCCCCAACATGGACAATACTTTATCTGGTTTCAACTTTCTCCATCTCCTTTTCAAAATCCTGATAGATTTCCTGTGGAATGGCAATCTTCAGGGAACGTTCCAGGCCTTTGCTTTTTACGGCTTTCTTAAGGCAATCCCGATTTGGACAGATATATGCGCCTCTGCCGTTTTTCTTGCCGGTTGCATCAATCAGCAGTTCTTCTTCCGCTGTCCGGATGATACGGATCAGTTCCCTTTTCGGTTTCATTTCCCTGCAGCCGACACATTGACGCATTGGAATTTTCTTATTCATATTCTTTTATGCCAGCCTCGCCTTCTTCGTATTCTTCCATGTATTCTTTGTCATATTCTTCATCGTATTCTTCATAATCTTCATATTCATCATATTCTTCGTCTTCGTAATCATTCTCATAATCCATGAAATCTCCGGCTTCCCTTGCCTGCGTCTCGCTCTTGATGTCAATTTTAAAACCGGTCAGACGCGCCGCAAGCCTTGCATTCTGGCCTTCCTTGCCAATCGCTAAGGACAACTGGTAATCCGGAACGACCACCTTGGCCGTCTTCTCTTCCGCATCCGCAATAACAGATATTACTTTGGCCGGGCTTAACGCATTTTCAATTAGCATGGCCGGATTCTCATTCCAGTTGATAATATCGATTTTCTCACCGCGCAGCTCATTTACAATGGCATTTACCCTTGCCCCGTTCATACCGACGCAGGCGCCCACCGGATCTACATCCGGATCGCCGGAGCATACGGCAATCTTTGTCCTGCTGCCTGCTTCTCTTGCAATACTCTTAATTTCTACAATCCCATCCCTAACTTCCATTACTTCTGACTCAAAGAGGCGCTTGACCAGCTCCGGATGTGTCCTGGATACTAAAATTTTAGGACCTTTGTTCGTGGATTTTACTTCGAGGACATATAATTTGATGCGTTCCGTCGGCTTGAATACTTCGCCCCTGACCTGTTCGTTTTCGGTCAGTATGGCGTCTACTTTGCCGAGATTAATACTGACATTTTTACCGATATAGTGCTGGACAATACCGGTTACTACATCTTTTTCTTTGCTGTAGTACTCGTCATACAGCACTTTGCGTTCTTCCTCCCGGATTTTCTGCAAAATCACATTCTTCGCGTTCTGTGTTGCAATACGGCCAAATTCCTTGGACTTTACTTCAATATTTACAATGTCCTCCATTTCATATTTGGAATCAATCGCCTTTGCGTTGACAAGGCTGATTTCGGTAACCGGATCTTCTACCTGCCCGACAACTGTTTTTTCCTGAAACACATGAAATTCGCAACTGACCGGATCGATCTGAACTTTGATATTTTCCGATTTCCCGAAATGATTTTTACATGCAGTGATCAGTGAGTTTTCAATGGCATCTAACAATGTCTCCTTTGGAATGTTCTTTTCCTGCTCTAATATGGTAAGTGCCTCTAATAACTCATTATTGCTACTCATATTATGAAACCTCCTGTATATTCTTTTCTAATTCTAAAATCTGACGTATTGGCGAATCAGGGCAATGTCGGATTTCTGAAATGTCATCTCTTCTTTGTCTTCATCCGTTATCGTGACGCTGTCCGCATCGTATGCCTGTAATATGCCGATAAATTCTTTTTCATGGCGGACAGGGCGGTATGTGCGGATCTCAATTTCTTTGCCGATATTGCGCTGAAAGTCTTTTTCTTTCTTTAAGGGCCTCAAAAGCCCTGGAGAGCTTACTTCAAATATATAGGACTCTTGTATATAATCTTCCCGATCTAATATCTCGTTCATCTCTCTGGCCACTGCTTCGCAGTCGTTAACGGTAACGCCGCCTTCTTTGTCGATATAAGCTCGCAGGTACCAGGAACTGCCTTCTTTTACATATTCCACATCTACAAGTTCAAATTGATACTTCTCCAAAATTGGAAGGAGCAGCTGTTCTGTCTGTTCCTCATATTTCTTTCCTTTTCCCATTCTTTCACCTTCCTTCTATGCTGCGTATCCAAACGCCGGACGCTGCCTTCTTATTGGAATCCGGCGCAGCTTTTGCCGCCAATACCCCAATGCAAACATAATTTAAGAGTGGACTTTCGCCCACTCTCAATCTAATTACTATCATATTTTATATCAGTATAGCATTTGTTTCCAGATATTGCAAGGGAAATTTCAGAATCCAGCTCATATATGCTTATATATTTATGAAAAACAACAGGCTTTTGGTTCCCCACCAAAAGCCTGTAACACGTTCTGTACAAAATCAATCCTCATACCCATTCGGATTATTCTTCTGCCAGTTCCACGAATCTGCGCACATTTCCTTAATTCCATACTGGGCAGTCCAGCCAAGCTCATTCTTTGCTTTTGTGGCATCCGAATAGCAGGTAGCGATATCGCCCGGCCTTCTCGGTTTGATGGAATACGGAATCGAAACGCCTGTCGCCGCTTCAAAATTCTTGACAATATCCAGTACACTGTATCCGGTTCCGGTGCCAAGGTTGTATATGCCAAGCCCAACGTTCTCTTTGATCTTGGCAAGCGCTTTCACATGGCCAACAGCCAGATCCACGACATGAATATAATCCCTAACGCCAGTTCCATCCGGCGTATCATAATCATTGCCGAATACGCCAAGTTCTTTTAATTTTCCGACTGCAACCTGTGTAATATACGGCATCAGGTTATTCGGGATTCCATTCGGATTCTCACCGATTAAGCCGCTCTGATGTGCGCCGATCGGGTTAAAGTAACGGAGCAGAATTACGTTCCATTCCGGATCTGCCTTCTGCATATCACTTAAAATCTGCTCCAGCATCGATTTGGACCAGCCATAGGGGTTTGTACAGGTTCCTTTCGGACACTCCTCGGTAATCGGAATCATCGCCGGATCGCCGTATACCGTAGCGGATGATGAGAAAATAATATTCTTGCATCCATGCTTGCGCATCTCATCTACCAGTGTCAATGTGCCGGTTATATTATTGTTATAATATTCCCAGGGTTTTGACACGGATTCGCCTACTGCTTTTAATCCTGCAAAATGGATGCAGCCTTCAATATCTTCCGCCTCAAGCAGCTTCTGCAGAATATCCCGGTCTAAAATATCCCCTTTGTAAAATTTAGCCTCTTTCCCGGTGATCTGTTTTACCCGATCCAGTGATTTCTCGCTGGAATTGGAAAGATTATCCAATACCACGACTTCATATCCTGCATTCAGCAGTTCCACACATGTATGGCTGCCGATATACCCGGCTCCGCCTGTTACTAAAATTGCCATTCTGTTCTCCTCCTTTATATGCTATATAGTTATCATACCACGTTTTACGTATGATTCAAGTTTTTCTTTGAAATAAAGGACAAGATTATAACAGTTTGTTACTGTTTGCACCTGTCCGAAAGCAGCCGCTTATCATTCCGCTATTACTTATAGCATACCCTCGGTTTAAACTGCTATGCAAGGTCTTTCCAAACAAAATAAAAAGCCCCGGAAAACTCCCATTTTCCAAGGCCCGTTCTGTTCTTATGCCACTTTGCTTTTTGCCAGTTCTGCAAGTGTTGCAAATCCAGCCGCATCATTTACTGCCATCTCTGCCAGCATTTTGCGGTTAATATCCACGCCTGCCAGCTTTAAGCCATACATAAACTGGCTGTAAGAAATCCCGTTCATTCTTGCTGCCGCATTGATACGTGCAATCCACAAGCGACGGAACTGCCGTTTTCTCTCTTTTCTGCCGACATAAGAGGATGCCAGCGCTCTCATAACGGACTGTTTTGCAACTCTGTACTGTTTGGATCTTGCGCCTCTGTAACCTTTCGCCAGTTTTAATACTCTATTATGTTTCTTTCTGGCATTCATACCGCCTTTTATTCTTGCCATTGTCTATTCCTCCTTAACTGATTCCTATAAATATGGTAAAATCTTCTTCATGGTCTTTTCGTTGGTTTTGTCTGTTATGGCAGACTTTCTGAGATTCCTCTTTGTCTTAGCGGTCTTCTTTGTCAAAATATGGCTTTTGTAAGCTTTATTTCTCTTTAACTTTCCCGTTCCGGTTGCTTTAAAACGTTTAGCAGCCGCCCTTTTTGTTTTCATTTTTGGCATAGTGATTTCCTCCTTTAAATCGTTACTTTTTCTCTGTAAGCACCATGCTGATGCTCCTGCCTTCAACTTTTGGCGCTTTTTCTATAACTGCTACATCTGCAAGGCTTTCGGCAAAATCATCCAAGATATGCTTGCTGCTCTGCATATGAGTCATCTCACGTCCGCGAAAACGCAGTGTGACTTTTACTTTGTTACCTTTTTCAAGGAATTTCTTCGCCGCATTCATTTTGGTGTTCAAATCATTTGATTCGATATTAGGTGACATACGAATTTCCTTGATCTCGACGACCTTCTGCTTTTTCTTCGCCTCTTTTTCTTTTCTCGCCAGCTCGTATCTGTACTTGCCGTAATCAATAATCTTACATACAGGCGGCTTTGCAGTAGGAGCGATTTTTACCAAATCAAGCTCTGCTTCTTCAGCTAACTTCATTGCCTCTCTGGATGACATGATGCCAAGCTGCTCTCCGTTTACCCCAATCAGGCGTACCTCCCTGTCCCTGATCTGTTCATTAATCATTAAATCGCTAATGGTTGTGCACCTCCAAAATAAATAATAAAAAAATCCCTTTTTCATAAAAAAAGCAGATAGACAGACTATCCACTTCAAATACAAACCGACACAAAACTGCCAGTTAAATAATAAACCATAAGTCGCCCAATTGCGCTTCGGTGAGAGCGGATACTCTACTTGCTTTTAACAACTCCTATACTCTAACACAGTAAAAATAATACGTCAAGTTTTTTTCCAAAATTTTTCGTTTTCAAATTATAAAAAGAGCTTGCAAAAAGTTAAAAAACCTGTATCATAATAAATAAAAATCCAAAAAAGGGGATGTGTAGATGGTACTTAAGAAGAGAAAAAAAGAGCTGATACAGGCTGTTTCAGAATTGAAAGAAGCCGATTACTCCATGAATCCGGAACTGAAGGCGATTTACGGAAGGCTTACCGATGGAAGACAGCAGTTTGCAGAGGTATTTGAGAAAAATATCAAGGCAGTTATGCAGATCAGTTCTCTCGACCTGGTCATGCAGCATCAGACAGAAAAGATACAGGATATCTCCCGGAAAGTATCAAAGGCTGCGGAAGCCATCTTTGGAACCTCTGCAGGCGAGTCAAGGAACCGGCATGAAGAACTGACACATACGATTCTAAAGGTTTCCGAAGAGACAGATCAAGTGTACCAGAGAATTGAAGAAGGCCAGCAGGAACTGACAGATATCAAAAAACTCTCGGATCAGACGATTTCCGTTTCCCGTGAGATGCAGAATGATATGGATGAACTGACCCGTATCATCAATCAGATGAACGCTGTGATTGCAGGAATTGATTCTATTTCCATGCAGACAAACCTGCTTGCGCTCAATGCTTCCGTAGAAGCTGCAAGAGCCGGGGAAGCGGGAAAAGGGTTTGCTGTAGTAGCGGGCGAAATCCGGGAACTGGCGGAAGAAACGCAGAAGCTGACAGGCAATATGCGGGCGTTTGTGGAAAATATGGAAAATGCGTCCTTGAAAAGCGTTCAAAGTTCTACAGATACCGTTGATTCTCTGATATCCATGGCAGATAAAATCAATAACGTATGGGAATTAAATCAGGAAAGCCAACACTATGTTTCCGGAGTCAACGATTCCATAGGCTCTATCGCTGCAGTCAGCGAAGAGATCAGCAGCTCCATGACAGAGATGGAAAATCAGCTGCAGGACAGCACGGAGTTTATGCAGACCGTCGGAGAAGAATTAAAGGCGGCCGCAGAGCCGGTTGTCGACATTGAAAAGACGCTTGATGAAACTGTAAAGAAAATGGGCGGCATGGCAAAAGATGCCTTCTATCATCTGGAAAATGAAGAATTTGCCCAGTATGTCAGCAATGCCATCTCTTCCCATCGCGCATGGCTGGATACTCTGCACAAAATCATACATGAAAAGAAAGTCAGCCCTCTGCAGCTGGATTCTTCCAAATGCGGATTCGGCCATTTCTACTATGCGATGACGCCGGATATTCCTGGCGTGCTGCCCATATGGGAGAAACTGGGCGCCAAGCACCGTAAATTTCATACATATGGCTCTGCTGCGCTTAGCGCAATCAGCAGCGGACGGTTTCATGAGGCCGAACGAATCTATCGCGAGGCAGAAAATTACTCCAGAGAGCTACTGGCAGATCTGGAACGGATTCTGGAATTTGCCAGGGAAGATTCTGCTTCCAACTAAAGATACAGATAATTTAACAGAAGACAGGGAGACGATATTGTTACCGTCTCCCTGTCTTCTGCTATTTTGTAATCTTTACCTTTTTGCCAATCCCACGTTTCTTCAAAAATGCCGTATATGCTTTTTTCTTCTTTGCGGGCACTTTTATCACTGCTTTCCCATGTATTTTCCGGAATGCATTGCTTCCTACCGTTTTACTGGTAAGTTTCTTGGTTTTGATTGTAATTGTCTTTAAATTTTTACATCCGTCAAATGCCTGTTTTCCAATTTTGGAGACTTTAGACGGGATTGTTATTTTCTTTAAACCGGTACACTGATAAAAAGCTTTTGTTCCAATGGAAGTTACATTTTTGCCTATGGTTACAGAAGACAGCTTTTTACAGCCGGAAAAAACACTGCTTCCCATGCTCTTTACCGCACTTCCCATTTTTACTGATTTTAAGCTGGTACAGCCGGAAAAAGCGCTGTTTCCAATAACCGCCACATTTTTTCCTATTGTTGCTCTTATCAGTTTCTTCTGATTCCGGAACGCCTTGGCAGCAACCGCAGTTACCTGATACGTAATCTTATCCACTGTAATCTCCGCAGGAATCGTTACCGTTGATACAGACGCTGTACCAGGCATCTGATAAATGACTTTCCCCGTCGTTTTTCCGTTTACCGTCTTAACAGAAGCTACCTGATATACCACGCCTTTTAAAGAAGGAGATTTTAATACATCCCCAGCCTTTGGCAATTCTGACGGCGTATCTGTCTGATCTGAAGTTCCAGGCTTGTTATCCGGCTTGTTATTTGCATCTCCGGAGGGATTCTCCGGCGTCACTGGTTTCATTTCGCCCAATGCTGGTATCTCCTCTTTCTTTGTGATACCGCAGGCAGTACAGGTAACGGTCTTTTCTCCCTTTGCTGTTGCTGTCGGCTGTTTTGTGACAACGCCGTTATTCCATATATGTGCAGTCATTGGAATTTCGTTTCCATCCGCAATTTTCGTTCCACATACGGCGCAGTAAACATCCCCTGTATAGCCTGTCGCTGTACAGGTTGCTTCTATTTTGCCTCGGATATCTGTCGCCTGATGATCATCGGTTGCCAAAATTGCTTCTCCCTCAGAACACTTTTCACCGCAGTCCAGGCAGTAAGTATCCCCTGTATAACCATCTTTGCAGGATGGCTCTGTCTGATTCCAGACAGCGGTATTCTCATGCCTGCAGGCTTCTGCTTCTGTAAACACTTCAATTTTATCCGCTACCACACAGCAATCCGAAGAGGCTGCATTTTTCTCCCCGGTTACAAGCACTTTCAGGGTATGTGTCCCATAGGCTAATCCATCCGCTTCATAAACACATTGCTGGTACAAGCTGCTTTCGCTGTAAAGATCTACGACTGTTTCTTCCCCATCATCAATGGAAAACGCCGCATAGCCAAGGTTTCGTTCCTTTGACGTATAATATTTGACGGACGTTCCCGTAAAACGGAATGTCAGTGATGCATCTTTCGTATTTGACCAATAATTGTCTCCCTGATAAAAGCCTGCTCCACCGCTGCCCGCTGCCCAGGTTCCGCTATAATCAAACTGGTTTTCCCCGGGTCCTGTCTCCGCCGCCTCAGCCTCCTCGGCGTCACTCCCGACGCCCTGAAAGCCAAATACG
>CAJUPF010000037.1:163-32441 GCA_910588565.1 uncultured Lachnospiraceae bacterium | reverse complement strand
GGGGCTATACCGCCTAATCTGAAATTACTTCCCTCTAACCGTAAACATTTGTTTTTTATTGATTTTTCTGTGATATACTAAAATACATAGAGAAATCAGCAGGATTTGGTAACTACAAAGCCAAAGGCCGAATCGTTGCGGGAAGACAGGATAGCAGGAGGGAAAACAGGATGGAACAGAAAGTAAAGAGAATTGCGGATTCCAGTATAGAACATATTTATCAGGTGCGTCCGGAGCACTTAAATGCTGCGGGGAGGTTATTTGGCGGGCAGCTGATGGAGTGGATTGATGAAATTGCGGGACTGACAGGTATGCGGCATTCCGGCGGAATGATTACTACGGCGTCTGTAGACAATCTCAGGTTTATCCGGGGAGCTTTTCAGAATGATCTGGTTGTATTGACTGCAAGAATAACCTATGTGGGGACGACTTCTATGGAAGTCCGTGTGGATACGTATGTGGAAGATCCCCAGGGAGTCCGCAGGCCTATTAACCGGGCATATTTAACATTGGTAGCAGTAGATTCCGAGGGCGTTCCACGGCAGGTGCCGTCTGTTTTGCTGGAAACAGAAGGGGAACGGGCGGAATGGGAGGCAGCAAAAAAGAGGAGGGAACTGCGGATTCAAAGGAAGATCGAGGGATTTTAAAAGATTGCTAATAATCAGAAACTATTTGCGCAATATCATGGAACATGGGAGATAAAATACAGCAGCTGAGCGGAGAATAGCATTATCTGTTATCCTCCGCCAGCTCTGTTTTTACTGTTTTTTCCCAAAAATTAACCGGTTCATAGTCCTGCAGCTTTGCTAACAGTCCCCTCTCGCGGAATTTTTCCTGAATCAAATCCAGTGTCTGTTCATCCTCTGCGAGAATCGTATGATAATGATAGCCCGCGGTTACGTTTTTCAGCAGGCTCGATTTGCCGGAACGGATGTCTTTCATAAAGTTTTGAATGTCCTGCCGGGAACGGATATTCATATCCGCCCGTACCACACCATACGCCTTATGGTAAATAAATACATCCTGCACCTTACCGCCGGAATCTACCACCAGATTCAGTTCTTCTTCTGTCTCCGCGTCTGTATGGAATACCTTCAGAATACGGCTGGCTGCCCTTTTTTCTTTCGGAATCAGATAGCCGCGGCTGGCGGAAAAAATTTCTGCTCCATTGGCGCGCAGCAGCGCAATATCCTGTACAATCACCTGACGGCTGACCTGAAATTGCTTTGCAAGGGCAGCGCCGGATACCGGCTGGCTGCTGCCGGAGAGTATTTGAAAAATCTGGTTTCTGCGTTCTTCTCCATTCATCTGTACTGACTCCTTTCTAAATAAGCGGTTGGCTGTCCCTGGCAGGCTTTATTAAGAAAGCTGATGCAGTCAGGGAGCGGTTACTTGGCCGCTTACTGCATGCAGGTTTTTTAGGGAAAGATCTAAAATCGGAGCGGAGTGGGTCAATGCGCCGCTGGAAATGTAATCCACGCCAAGATCCGAAAGACTGGCAATCAATTCCCGTGTTACATTGCCGGAAACTTCGATCTCGGATCTTCCTGCAATATAGGCTGCGGCTTCTTTGATCTGCGCAGGCTCCATATTATCCAGCATAATAATATCAGCGCCTGCTTCTACAGCTTCTTTTACCATATCTAAGGATTCCGTTTCAATCTCAATTTTCCGGACGAAGGGAGCATATTCTTTGGCCATCCGAATTGCGCGGCCAACGCCGCCTGCGGCTAAGATATGGTTATCTTTTAACAGAACGCCATCGGAAAGATTGTACCTGTGGTTCGTTCCGCCTCCAATCCGGACCGCGTATTTTTCAAAAATACGGTTATTGGGCGAGGTTTTTCTCGTATCTAAAAGCTTGATATCCGTATCTTTTAATAAATCTGCTACAGAACGGGTGTAGGTAGCAATTCCGCTCATGCGCTGCAGATAATTCAGGGCAGTCCGCTCACCGCTTAACAGGATGCGGATATCTCCGCTGATTGTTCCGATCAGCTGTCCATATTGAACAGAATCGCCGTCGCTGACAGAAAATTCTGCCGCTGTATGGATGTCGGATGACGCCGGGATATGTTCGGATAAAAGCTGAAATACCCGTTCAAATATCTGCAGTCCGCAGATAACGCCGTCCTGTTTACAGATCAGATCGGCTTTTCCCTGTCTGGCAAAGGGCATAACGCTGTTGGTAGAAACATCTTCGCTTGTGATATCCTCTTTTAATGCGCTTAAAATCAGAGGATCTGCATTTAATTTTAATGTAATTGGATCAAACATAAATATTTCCTTTCCAATAAAAATTTATTTGTTTTCCTATAGGATGGTTACTACGCAGACTGGCTCTGGCCGTCGGCATGTGCAATTTCATGCAGAACCATGGTCTGATATTCTGCTTTTAATGCATTGCTGTCTTGATAAGCGGTCAGATCTGCTGAGGGAACCGGACAGGATGCAGTCTGCAGGTCAGTTGTATGTAAGGCGATATCCGCCGCTGCCCGTTTTGCAAAAACAAGACTTTCCAATAAAGAATTGCTGGCAAGGCGGTTCCTTCCGTGTACGCCATTGCATGCCGTTTCGCCTATGGCATACAGGCGCTTCATGGACGTAAGGCTGTTATGATTTACGGCAATGCCGCCCATAAAATAGTGCTGTGCCGGAACGACCGGAATACATTCTTTTGTTACATCATATCCCATAGAAGCGCAATGTGCAACAATATTTGGAAAATGATGATACAATTCATCTGCAGGAATGGTACGCAGATCTTCCCAGACATAATCCGTATGATCTTTCTGCATCTGCGCGAAAATCGCTGCGGTCAGCTGATCTCTTGGGAGCAGTTCATTTACAAAACGCTGATAGCTTTTATTATAAAGCTTTGCCCCCTCTCCGCGGACAGATTCGGAAATCAGAAAACTGCGGCCGCTGTCGTCGGGAGAATAGAGCGTGGTAGGATGAATCTGCACATAATTGATGTCTTTCAGCGCAATCCGATGCCGGATGGCAATTGCAAGAGCGTCACCGGTTAAATGGCGGAAATTGGTGGAATGCTTGTATAATCCGCCAATGCCGCCGGTTGCCAGTATGGTAACAGATGCGTCTATCGTATCTAAGCTGCCGTCCGCACACCGTATCACGCCTCCAAAACAGGTGTTTTCCATACAGAGAATATCTAATAGCGCAGTATGTTCCATCAGTGTTACATTTGGCATCCTTTGTACCTTTGCAAGAAGCTTTTCTGTGATTTCTTTTCCGGTAACGTCTTCGTGAAATAAAATCCGGTTTTTGGAATGTGCGCCTTCTCTTGTAAATGCCAGATTTCCTGTTGCATCCCGCTGGAAGTCCACATCATAGGAGATCAGATCCTGTATGACAGTTCCCGACGAGCGGATCATAATATCCACAGACGTGCGATCATTTTCATAATGGCCTGCCCGCAGAGTATCCTCAAAATAACTGGCATAATCGGATTCGTCTTTCAGCATACAGATTCCTCCCTGCGCAAGAAAGGAGTCACTGCTGGTAAGATCCGATTTGGTAAGTATGGTAATCTGCATTTCTTCCGGAAGCTGCAGTGCGCAGTATAAACCGCTGCAGCCGCACCCGGCAATTAAAATATCTGTTTTCATCCTGCTAGTTCCTTTTCCCTTGTTCTGTGTGCATGTACTGCACATATGGATTGTTCTGGTTTTACAGTATAGCATATATCTTTTTATATGACAAGACATATAACAATATAATTGTAAACAACATTGTATTGACAGTATTTCGATGTTTCTATATAATCAGTACAAAAAAGAGAGGTAACCGCCGTAGTTACCTGGATGACGCAGCAGGTGCGCCAGAAGGAGGAAAACATGTTTGCAACAAAATCACTTCAAGATGAAATCCTCAGACTGAAAAAAGAACAGGATATCTGTATTTTAGCTCATGCATATCAGAGCCAGGATATCTGGGAAGTCGCGGATTATGTAGGGGATTCTTTTGGATTAAGCCTGGAAGCCGCCAAAGCAGATCAAAAAACTATACTGATGTGCGGCGTCCGTTTTATGGCAGAGACGGTGAAGATTCTCTCGCCCCAAAAAAGAGTGCTGCTTTCTCATCCGCAGGCAGGCTGTCCCATGGCGGATCAGATCGATACAGAGCAGCTAAAAAGACTGAAAGAACAGTATCCGGGCTATGCTGTGGCAGCATATATCAATACTTCAGCAGAATTGAAAACAGCCTGTGATGTCTGTGTGACGTCTTCGTCTGCCGTGGATATCCTGCGCCGCCTTGAGAATCCGAATATTCTGTTTATCCCGGACTGTAATCTGGGCGCATGGACGGCCAGCCAGATTCCAGAGAAACATTTTGTATTCTGTCAGGGCGGATGCCCCACGCATACCCAGGTTTCTGTCCGGGATGTGGAACAAGCACGCAGGCTTCATCCGGATGCATTGCTGTTCGTTCACCCGGAGTGTCTTCCGGAAATCTCTGCAGAGGCAGATTATGTCGGGAGCACAACCGGAATTATGCAGTATGCAAAAGAAAGTGATCACAGTGAGTTTATTATCGGCACAGAAAACAGCATTGTACAGCATCTGCAGTTTGCCTGTCCCGGAAAACATTTTTACGCCTTGTCGAAAGACTGTATCTGTAGTAATATGAAGCTTACTACTTTGATGGATGTGTATCATTGCATACAGGGAACGGGCGGCGAGGAAATCAAGCTAAAGCCGGATGTACTAGCACAAGCGCGGAAGTGTATTGACACAATGCTGGAGCGTGGTTGAAAATCATTCCGGTACTAAAATTGCTGCTGAGCCCATTTTACAGTGTTGCCGGATGGCAGCATTTCAAACTGGAGCGTCTGTATTCCAATGTTGATACAGAAAAAGGAAGGGAACGGCTGAACTTTCCGCAGTGATTTCGGAGTAAATCATATAGAAGAATGGATAAGCAGGAGATTATCAGATGGGCAGAGAACTTTCAGAACTGACATTGGAAGAACTGTGGGAGATTTTTCCGATTTTTCTTACAGAACACAGACCGGAGTGGAAGGATTACTATGCGGAACAGGAACGCATATTGTCAGATGCGTTACATCCGTTTCAGATCAGACGAATTGCCCATATTGGAAGTACGGCAATAAAAGAGATATGGGCAAAGCCGATTATCGATATTTTGGTTGAAATCGACGCAGACGAAGATATAGAAGCAGTTGCAAAAGTCATAGAACGAATCGGTTTTACCAGAATGGCCGAGAAACAAGACCGTATCTCATTCAACCGGGGCTATACGAAGAACGGTTTCGCCCAAAAAGTGTATCATCTGCATCTTCGCTTTGCCGGAGATAACCGTGAATTGTACTTTCGGGATTATTTGAATGCGCATCCGGACACGGCAAAGGCTTATGAGCAGCTAAAGCTTGGATTATGGAAACAGTATGAGCATAACCGGGATGGATATACGGAAGCCAAAACAGCTTTTATTGAAACATACACAGAACGAGCCAGAGCGCTTTATCCTAACAGGTATGGCAACAGCAGGAATCAGATTAGTTTTTTTCAAGAATAATAGAAAACAGCAGCAAAATAAAGCCGCAGGAATAAGAGGTGAAAAGAATGCGAGAAGAAATCTGTGATCTGACAAAAATACCAGGAGTCGGGAAAAATATGGCGCAGCATTTGAGAAATATTGGCATACATACAATCGCAGATCTGAAAGGGAAGGTTCCGGAAGAACTCTATCATCTGAACTGTCTGAAAAAGGGATATCAGGATGACAGATGCGTTTTGTACGTATTTCGCTGCGCGGTATATTATGCGGAGCATGAGCAGCACGATCCCCAAAAATTGAAATGGTGGTATTGGAAAGGGAAAGAATATCCGGAAAATGAGGATTGACAAAGAAAAAATAGTTTGTTAGAATATCCCCAGTCCAAAAGAGAGAGGTGAAAAGATGAGGAGATAATTTACTTTTGATTGCATGACGTTTTTTCAGTATATCAGAGGGAGTTTTGTTCCGGCGTGTATAGGCTTTGGGATGGAGCATCCGCTGTATACTGTCAGAGTATGTTTGGAAAGTATATTCAGACATGCTTTGGTATCATGCTGCCAGAAGTGGATTATGTTCTCATAACCTCTCTTTTTGTGTGCAGAAAAAGAAGTGATATCGCTGCTGATGCAGCTGCGCTTCGGTGTGAATGTATGCTAAGGCGTACTTTTTTGAGGTTATAGTATGTAATGGAACTGTTTGGCGGCAAATAGTTCTTTTTTTGTATGTAAAACCATAAGAGGAGGGATGCATATGGCACAGATTTATGTAACGAACCTGACGTTTTCCTATGAAGGAAGCTTTGACAATATATTTGAAGATGTATCATTTTCTATTGATACTGACTGGAAACTGGGGTTTATCGGCCGGAATGGTAAGGGAAAATCGACGTTTCTAAACCTGCTGATGGGGAAATTTTCTTATAGCGGAAGTATTCGCACATCGACGGTGTTTGATTATTTTCCATACACGGTAAGCGAGGTGCAAATGCAGCTGCCTGCAGCGGAATTTATCGAGGATATCAAACAGCAATGCGAACTTTGGCGTGTGATTTGTGAACTGGAACAGCTTTCTGAAAGTGCGGAAATTTTATACAGGCCGTTTGGGACGTTAAGCCCTGGAGAACGGACGAAGGTTTTGCTTGCTGTTCTGTTTTCCGGGGAAAATGATTTCCTGCTGATTGATGAACCGACAAATCATCTGGATCAAAATTCCAGAGAACAGGTAAAAGCATATCTGGCTTCTAAAAAGGGTTTTATCCTGGTATCCCATGACAGAGATTTGCTGGATGCCTGTGTGGATCATGTCCTTGTTTTAAACAGGCAGACAATCGAAGTCCAGAGCGGAAATTTTTCCAGCTGGTGGGAGAATAAACGCCGGAACGATCAGTTTGCAAAAGCAGAAAACGAAAAGCATCTCAAGGAGATCGGAAGACTGAAACAGGCAGCGGCGCGCTCTGCCCGTTGGGCAGAGAAAAATGAAGCTGCAAAGATAGGGTTTGATCCGGTGAAAGAGCCGGACAGAGGGAAAGGAACAAGACCTTATATCGGCGCAAAGACCAAAAAGATGCAGAGCCGGGTCAAACAGATGGAACAGCGGATCGGACGGGAAATCAGAGAAAAGGAAGGGCTTTTAAAAGATTTGGAACAGCCGGTGAATTTAAGGCTTACGCCTTTGGCGCATCATAAGGAACGGCTTGTGGATATCCGGGAGTATGCTGTACAGTATGCGGATGCACAGGAGCCTGTTTTTTCGGATTTGACATTTGCCATCCACAGAGGGGATCGAATCGCTTTGCATGGAGAAAACGGGTGCGGAAAATCAACGCTGATTCAGATGATATTGCAGAAGGCAGGACTTGCGGAACGCTTTTGGCCTGTGACAGAATCAGGCATTTGTGAAACGGCGTCAGGGCTGGTGATTTCCTGGGTGAGTCAGGATACTTCTATGCTAAAGGGCAGTATTTCTGCATTTTGTATGGAGCGGAACCTGGATAAAAGCCTGTTTTGTTCCATACTCCGGCAGCTTGATTTGGAACGTGTACAGTTTTTGAAACATATGGAGGAGTATTCGGAAGGCCAGAAAAAGAAAGTACTGATTGCTGCAAGCCTGCTTACTCCGGCGCACCTGTATGTGTGGGATGAACCGCTGAACTATATTGATGTGTTTTCCAGAATGCAGATTGAAAAACTGTTGTTGGAGTATCGGCCAACGATGCTGTTTGTAGAACATGATGCGAGATTTCGCGAGGAGATCGCGACAGCGACGATTACGTTCGAGCCGTAAGAGCATGGAGAGGCGGATTTGGGGGAGCAAGAAAGAAACAAACAAAAAGAGTTTTCAAAATAAAACTTCTGGTAATAAAAACAAAAATGTGTAAAACATTGAAAGCGTATCGGCTTCATGTTAGAATAACTGGGTGTTTTATAGTGTTTTTAATGAGGAAGCAAGATATAAGAGGGAATGGAAATGGCAGCGCCACAGCCAGAATGACAAAAGGCGAAACAAAAGGTAAGGCTGGTGAACAGAATGAAGTATAGTGCAGGGATGGTATCTCAGGTTTTCGCTTTTACAGAAGCCAGAAAAACAGCTGAGCTTATGGCAGCGGGAATGTCAAAAGCGGAAATCAGAGATAAGGTTTTATCAGAGAATCTTTTTTCGCTTAGAAATGAGACAAGATTAAGAAGAACCTTTCATTATGTATATAACAGGCTGCATTCCCTTCCGGAAGCCGCGATTGCGTTCTTTGTAAAAGCTGATTCTGAAAGTGCGAAGTTATTAACGCTTATCAGCATTATGCATACAGACAGGATGTTCTTTGAATTTGTGTATGAGGTATACCGGGGGAAAATCATTTTGGGTGAGAAGACGATAGAAGACAGAGATATGAATGTATTTTTTGATGATAAAGCGGCACAGAGCCAGGAAGTGGCAGGCTGGTCAGAAGCGGGAGCTGCAAAACTAAAGCAATGCTATTTGAAAAACTTAGCAGATGCGGGTTTGCTGGAATCCACCAGATCACGGAATATCAGACATGTACTTATGGATTACAGAATGGAAGAGCTGCTTGAGAACAATGGAATGCATGTATATATTTGCGCAGTAAAAGGAGTCTAATGTATGGCAGGCTTAGATGCGAGATTAAATCAGATAGAGGTAAAAATATCAGAAAATTCTTTTAGGGAGAATCAAGGCCTGGGCAATGAAGTGGGATATTATATTTTTGATTATAACCCAGTAGAAGAACGGAATGTCAGACATTATATTGAGCGCTTGAAGGACAGGATAAATAACGGAAACAAAGCGTTTCAGATCATTGAGTTCGATTTGTTTCATCTGATGGTAGAAATATTGGAAGAAGAAGGTTATTTAGAAGCATTTTTCGATTTGGAGAAAGAAAATGGGTTCTTTGAAATGGCTGACAGCCTGGTTGAGACATTAGGATTGGACGAGACAAATGAGCAGAATCTTATTCTTTCAAAAATATTAGAGACAGACTTGACAGATTCTGTTCTTTTTCTTACCGGAGTCGGAACGTGCCATCCAATTATTACAGGCCACAATATATTAAATAATTTGCATCAGGTATTAGACACCGTTCCGGTAATTCTTTTCTATCCGGGCGAATATAGCGGGCAGGATCTGAAACTATTTGGAACTATGGATTCACATAATTATTACAGAGCGTTCCGGCTGGTATAGCTATGGGGGATTGTAACATGCAGATAAAACATATGTTTGAAAAACAGATTGATCGTGACATCAAGGGCGTGATAAAAGTAGGCCAGTCAGATGAAGAGAATATGTATCAGGAATTGGACGAGTATGTAGTGACAAAGGAACTCTTAAAGCATTTCAGAGATTTCTTTGATAACTATGAGAAAGGAATCCGACACAACACAGATAAAATGGGCGTATGGATTTCCGGCTTTTTTGGAAGCGGTAAGTCTCATTTCCTTAAAATTTTATCATACCTTTTACGGAATCGTGTTGTGGAAGGAAAGAGAGCAATCGAATACTTTACGGATGGCAGAAAGATAGAAGATCAGGCGCTGATTGCACAGATGATCCATTCCGGTACTGTCTCATCCGATGTTATGTTATTTAATATTGATTCTAAAGGTTCCGCAAAAATTGGTTCTGGAAAAGAAGCTATTGTAGAAGTGTTTCTAAAAGTCTTTTATGAAATGCAGGGCTATTGCGGCTCTATCCCTTATCTTGCCGAGTTTGAGCATCAGTTAGATAATGAAGGCAAATTTGAGGAGTTTAAAGAAAGATTTGAAGCAAATACAGGCACTCCATGGGAGAAAAAAAGACAGGCATTTGCTGTGATACAAGATAAAATCGTAAAGACAATTGCAGATATGGACTTTATGAGTGAGGAAGCTGCAAGAAACTGGTGCAAAAGCGCGAAAAGCAGCTATGATTTGAGTATTGAGAAGTTTGTAAGCCTTGTGTGGGAATACCTTGCGAACAAAGGCCCGAATCATCATGTTATATTTTTAGTGGATGAAATTGGCCAGTATATAGCGGACGATACACAGCTTATGCTTAATTTACAGACGATTGTAGAGGATTTGGGAACTGCCTGCAAAGGTAAAGCATGGGTGATTGTAACCAGCCAGGAAGATATTGACTCCATTACCAGGACAAAAGGCAATGATTTTTCAAAGATTCAGGGACGTTTTGATACAAGACTGTCTCTTTCCGCATCGAACGTGGATGAAGTGATCCGTAAGCGTGTGCTTGCAAAGAATGAAACTTCTGCATCTGCATTAAAGCTGCTGTACGAGCAGAAAGAATCCGTAATCAAAAATTTAATTACGTTTACAGCCGATACAGCTGATAAAAAACTATATACCGATAAATCAGATTTTGCAGATTGTTATCCATTTATTCCATACCAGTTTCATTTGCTTGGGCAGGTACTGACTGCTGTAAGGACGCATGGTGCAAGTGGAAAGCATTTATCCGATCAGTCCCGTTCTATGCTTGCATTGTTTCAGGAGTCAGCAATCAGAATTATGGAGCAGGAGGATGGAACGCTCGTTCCATTCAGTTATTTTTACAATCCATTACATAAGTTTATCGATCATCAGCACAGCCAGGTGATTTCTGATGCAGAGGGCAACAGCAGATTGAATGAATTTGATGTGGAACTTTTAAAAGTATTGTTTATGATTAAGTATGTTAAGGAAATCAAAGCAAATGTGGACAACCTTACCACCCTTATGATATCAAATATAGATAATGACCGTATTGAAGTTCGTTCTAACATTGAGGATTCCTTAAAAAGGCTTATCAGAGAGACTTTGGTACAGAAGAATGGTGAACTCTATATTTTTCTGACAAATGAAGAACAGGAAATTAATAACGCTATCAACAATGAGTCTGTGGAAATGGGAGAGATTATTGGAGAAGCAGCTGCCGTTATTTTTGAGGAAATCTTCACAGAGAGGAAATACAGATATAGCAATCGATATTTATTCCCGTTTAATCAGAAAGTGGATGACAGATTTTTTAAGGGAAATCAGTCGAATGATATCGGGGTTACAGTGATCACGCCCTATGGCGGAGATAATCTGGACGCCGCGCTTCGTATGCGTTCCATGCAGGAACATTCCGTAATTGTAAAGCTTCCAAATGACACTACATTTCTCGAAGAAATTACGGAATCGATTAAAATTTATAAGTTTTTAAACAAAAATGCCGCGGGCGCAAGAGGAAGCTTTGACAGTATCCGAAGAGCAAAGGAAGATGAAAGAATCGAAAAGAAAGACCGTATCAAAATTTTCATAGAAGATGCCCTGAAACATGCAGATATCTATGTCAATGGAGATAAAGCGGCGATTTCAGCAAAAGAGCCGTCAGCAAGAATCAATGAGGCGCTTGGTAAACTTGTGTCTATGCAGTATAACAAGCTGGCCTATATGGAGACTGCGCCGGAACTATCCGATATTGCAGCGGTATTTCAGGATGACAATGGCCAGATATCATTCCTTGGCACAAGCGATGCGACGCCAAATAAGTTAGCTTTAGAGGAAGTGATTCAGGTGATCGGACTGAATAATGCAAGACGTATGAAAACTTCTCTGAAATCATTACAGGATAAATTTATGGCTGCGCCGTATGGGTTTGATCCAAAGGATGTACAGTGGCTGGCTGCCATGCTGTTCAAACTGGGAAGAATAACTATGACATACAATAGCCAGATTTTGTCATTGCTTACGAATCCGAAAGAAGAACTGGTCCGATATCTTACGAAGCGGGAATTTGTGGAGAAGCTTTTAATTGATATTCGGGAAAGAGCAACAGACAGTCAGATTCGTTCAGCAAAGGAAGTAATGAAAGATTATTTCGGATATACGGTATCAAGTGATGACGACGATGTTATTATGAAGAATTTCCAGAGCAACGCTAAGGCCAAGCTGGATGATTACAACAATCTTATGATTGAGTATCGTGTAAATGCAAAACTTCCCTGTAAATCACTTATGGAACAAGCAAAACAGGCTTTGGAAGAGATTAGGTTCATCAAAGAACCTGTGGAATTTTTCAGGATAGTCGATAAGAAACGGGATGATCTGCTGGATGACGCAGATGATACAGCGCCGGTGTTTGATTTTTTCAAGGGTGAGCAGAAGCCGATTTTTGAAAAGGCTTTGAAATTTATCCAAATGTTTGAGAACAGCAAAACTTATGTCAGAGATCAGGAGATTATAGATGATATTGCTCAGATGGAAGCAATTGTAACCAGCAGGAGTCCGTTTGGCCAGATTCATAAGCTTCCGGAATTGTGCGGGAAGTTTGTCAACCGGTATGGGGCATTGCTGGACAAAGAAGCAAAAGAAATGGAGCCAGTAGTTTCCGATGACTATAAGATAGTAATGGATATATTGGAAACAAAGAAATTTGCTGCTGTTTTCAGAACAAAATTTGCTGCCTGGTTTGAGGAATTAAAGAAGAAATTAGATACATCCAATGAGATAGCGGCAGTAAAGAATATTCGATTAGAAAGCGATACCTTAAAACTTCGCTGCCTGGACGAAATCTCTGACTATGAGATCGCCAATCAGCCCAATCCGGTTATTGCTTCGGCAAAAACGCCAAAGACTGATGGCGGAGAAACAGCGCCGACACCCGTACAGCCTGCTGCGCCAAAGGTAAAGAAGAGAAAGAATATTTCTATCAGCAATGTAACAGGAGTAAGAACGTATTCGATTGAAACAGAACAGGATATTGACCAGTTTCTTGAAAGCATGAAACAGAGATTGATGAAAGAACTGGAGCAGGATACAATTATTACATTGAGTTAAGGAGACATTGGTGGATATAAGCACATGAATAAAAATGCAATTAAAAAATTTGCTATAGATGCAAGAAATAAGCTGATTGCATCAGCTGCGGTTCAGGCGGGCATGTTGGGGATTACAGCGGACAATTGCAGCAAGGCAGTTACAAAAGGCGCTGATTTTGAAGTATATCAGACAGCGGCAGGAACAGAAGTGACGTTAAACAGAAAACAGTGTGCCCAAAGGAGAAAACTGGCTGCCCAGATTCACGCCCACGGCTTTGAGACGGTGATGGAGGAAGCGGCCTATACATGGTTTAACCGTATCTGCGCAATCCGTTTTATGGAAGTGAATGATTATATGTATCCAGTTAGAATCCGTGTGCTTTCTTCCGAAAAAGAAGGAAAACATGAGCCGGATATTGTGACTATGGCTCCTGATATTGGCTGGGATTTTACGGATCAGGAAAGAGCATACATCACGGAAGCGAAGATACAGAACCAGCTGGATGATTTATTTAAGTTGCTATTTATAAAGCAATGCAATTTATTGCATGAAGTATTGCCCGGGCTGTTTGAGGAAATCGAAGACTATATGGAACTGCTGTTACATATTTCATTTACAAATAAAGATGATGTGATCCGGATGCTGATTGACGGCGTGGACGAGAAAGATTTCAATGTACATAGCCTGGATGAAGATGGCAGCCCTACCGGGCAGGTGGAGATTATCGGGTGGCTGTACCAGTATTACAATACAGAGCTGAAGGATGACACCTTTGCCAGGCTGAAAAAGAAAGTGAAAATCAGCAAAGAGCGGATACCGGCTGCGACCCAGTTATTTACGCCGGATTGGATTGTACGGTATATGGTTGAAAACTCCGTCGGCAGGGTGTGGATAGAACATCTGCGCGCTTTAGATCCAGGCGTGGATGAGAAAGAGACAGCGGAAAAATTTGGATGGAAGTATTATCTGCCGGAAGCAGGGCAGGAAGAGCCGGTACATATAAAGCTGGCTGAAATTCGCGCGTCATATCGGGAGTTAAAACCAGAAGACATTACCTGCATCGATCCCTGCATGGGAAGCGGGCATATCTTAGCCGCGATGTTTGACGTTCTAATGGATATTTATGAAAGTGCGGGATATAACAAGAGGGATGCTGCGTTTAAAATTGTAAAATATAATATACATGGCTTGGATATCGATAAAAGAGCCTACCAGCTGGCGTATTTTGCAGTGATGATGAAGGGAAGAGGGTATAACAGAAAATTTTTTGCCGGAACACATGGGGAAAAGCCTGTGCCGAACGTTTTTGCGACGATAGATAGTAAAAGCATAAAGAAACATCATATCGCGTATATGGGAGCTTCTCTTCCGGAGACCAGGAAAAAGGAACTGGAACATAGGATTGCAGATTTGTTACAGTCGCTGGAAGATGGGCGGGAGTTTGGCTCGTTATTACATGTTGAAAAACATGACTGGGATGAGCTGCGGGACTTTCTGGATGATACCGATGCAGCTGCACAGATATCTTTTGAAACGATAGGAATCGACGATACAAAGAGAGAACTATTCAATTTAATTGCTGCTGCAAGTCTTTTGAGTGATAAATTCATGGTTTCAATTACAAATCCGCCTTATATGGCAGTCAGTAATGGAGATGGCAAATTAAATCATTTTGTAAAAAAGAATTATCCGGATAGTAAAGCTGACTTGTATGCGGTTTTTATAGAGAGACTGACTCAGTTGACAAAAAGCTATGGGTATCAGGCAATGATAACTCAGCAATCGTGGATGTTTTTGTCAAGCTTTGAACGGTTAAGAGGCAGACTATCAAGATATCAGTTTATCAATATGGCACATTTGGGCGCCAGGGCATTTGAAGAAATCGGCGGCGAAGTCGTACAGACCACAAGCTTTGTATTCAGAAACAATCTTTTGCGTGAATATAAAGGGACATATATTAGATTAACCGGTTATATGTCACAATCCGAAAAAGAAAAGGGATTCTTACAAAAGAACACATGGTATTATGCATCGCAGGATACGATTGGTAAGATACCTGGTATGCCATTTGCATATTGGATAAGCGACAATGTAAGGAATGTTTATCGAAAAGGGGCGCCGTTAGGAGAACTGGCCGCTCCAAGAAAAGGCAATTCAACGTCTGATAATGCACGTTTTCTTCGATTATGGTTTGAAGTAGACTATAATCATGTGAATTTGAGAAGCAAAGAAATTACGGTAGAAGATTCTATAAACAGAAGATGGTATCCCTATAATAAAGGCGGGGGATATCGTAAATGGTATGGAAATAATGGATATTTGATTGACTGGTATCATGACGCGGCGGCAATAAGAGCTATTAAATCTGCTGTTATTGCAAATTATCAATATTTTATGAAGCCTGGATTGACCTGGTCAACGGTATCAAGCATAAATTTCAGTATCCGATGGTTTGATGAGGGATTTATTTTTGATAATGGAGGATGCTGCATTTTTGAATTGGCTGAGAAAAGAGAATATATCATTGCTTTGCTGAACTCATCTGTTTTTACATATATATTTGGCCAATTAAATCCGACTTTAAACTTTCAGTCAGGGGAAGTGTCCAGGTTTCCAGTTATTTATAAACCGAAAGAACGAATCAATGAGCTGGCAAAAGAAAATGTTCTGATTTCCAAAAATGACTGGGATTCCTATGAGACATCCTGGGATTTTAAAACACATCCATTGCTTCAAATTATGCAGTCAGAACATATGCCATCCGTATCTATCAGAGAATTATTCCGCAGATGGGAGAGTATCTGCCGTCAAAGATATGAAAAACTCAAGCATAATGAAGAAGAACTCAACAAAGAATTTATAGCAATTTATGGTTTAGAAGAGGAAGTAAGACCTGAAGTAGAAGATGCGCTGCTATCTTTAAGGCAGGCGGATGTAAAATATGATATGCATACGCTGTGTTCCTATTTTGTGGGATGTCTTTTTGGAAGATATTCATTCACGAAAGAGGGAATCGAATATGCTGGCGGAACCTGGAAGGCTTCCAATGATAGTGGATGGGAACCAAATGAAGACAATATTATTCTAATAGCGGAAGACGTATATGTAAAAGACGATATGGTTGAAACATTTGTCAGCTGGCTTTCGTATGTTTTTGGCTCTGAATATCTGGAAGATAATTTAGAATTTATATCGAACGCATTAGGGACAAAAGGCAATACTGCAAAAGAAAAAATCCGATCTTATTTTTTACATGATTTCTACAAATTGCATTGTAATGATTACTCAATGGCTGGTTCTGGAAAACGCCCGATTTACTGGCTTTTTGATGCGGGAAAAGAAAACTCTTTTAAAGCTTTCATTTATGTGCATCGTTATCAAGACGATACTGTTGGACGAATCAGGACGGAATATCTTCATAACATGCAGCATGCGATAGAACAGGCGCTTGAGTCAGCAGAATATACAGCGATGTCAAATTCTGGTGCCAGAGAAAAAGGAATTGCAGCAAAAAAAATTACAAAGTATACAAAACAACTTGCAGAAATCAAGATATACGATGAAGCAATCGCGCATATTGCAAATCAACGGATTCAGATTGATCTGGATGATGGCATAAAGGTAAACTATGCCAAATTCCAGGGTGTGGAAGTCGCCCGGGAAGGAAAGAAGGCAAGAACAGTAAATCTATTGGCGAAGATATAAATTATGAAACAGTAGTTTAAAACACATAAAGAAAGGCCTGGAGAGTATATGGATTTACAAAATATTCAAGATCAATTAAAGACAGAGTTTGCGAAACCGGAAACGAGAATTGTATATTGGTTCGATGACAAAGGTGAATTTGAGGATGAAGTATCTGAATTGCAATTGGGTGAAGTGAAGTTACATATTCTGGATGGTACAAACTGGTTTTATTCAAAATGGCTGTTCCATGAGTCGGATAAAGATAGTAAGTTTTTAGTATATGCTCCTTTTCCAAGGCCAAACGATGCGGAAAATCCTCTGGCGGATATCTGCTATTATTCCGTTCCCTATTGTACGGACCGTGTATCGCAGATGTCTCAGGAACTTGGTATCGACAACTGCCTGAAAGAGTATTTATCACAATACAGCAATTTCTGGAAAAATAAGATTAGAATACAAAAATTTAAAGATTTAGGAATTAGCCATTTCCATATTGAGACAATTGATATTGGTCTGCTTGCTGTGCTTTCGGAGGTTAAAACACCTGATTTTGAAGAAATCATGAAGCGGCTGCTGTTAGGTGACAGTGAAAAGTATATAAAAGCGATTGAGGATCATGGATTGACTGAGAGGTTCTGGGAATACTGTAATAAGTATTTTGGCTATAAACCAGAAAAACCCAGCCTGAATGATTTGGCTTCCTGTATGATTGTTACCTATGCGTCCGCATCATTGAAGGATACCGTTCCGGCGTCTATGAAGAGTTATATTTTAAAGAAGAAAAATAATGTAGTGGTATTCGTTCGTAACATAATGGATCATGTACGATATCAGGAAGCATATGATAAACTTGCTGAAAAAGCAGATAAGACATTACGGTTTGTCTTCCGAATCCGGGATAATTTAAAAAAGGACGGGGAAAACTCCAAAGACAGAGACAATCAGCTGTCTGATATTCTGGGATGTGACGCTTTTGAAGGATTGGATGATATCATAATAGACTGGTCATTAGAGCAGTTGACTGATGAGATTCTGGATGCTCAGATTGAGGGAATGAACATTGCACAAATTGCAGATCAGAGGGGTTCAAAAGCATACCACTTTGGAGAACGATTTCAATATGAGTATCAGGCTTTGAAATATGCATATTTATTGATGAAGTCAGTTTCTTTGATGGAATTTACAAGTGATATCAGGGGACTGGCGGACAACTATCAGAAGGAAACCTATCTTATTGATTCCTATTACAGATGGTTCTATTACTCCTTTGACCAGGTTTCGGAAGCAGATAGATTTTCAAATGTACGGGAACGGGTAGAACATATCTATTCCAATACATATTTACAGAACTTAACGCCAAAGTGGAATATAAATTTCACAGATAAAACAATGCAAACCGTTGGGCTTGTCAGACAGGACGATTTCTATAAGCATTATCTCAAAGGCTTTGAGGCGAAAAATAACCGAATTATTGTTATTATTTCTGATGCGTTTCGATATGAATGTGCAAAGGAATTGATGTGCAGATTTGAACTTGATGAGAAATGTGACGCAAAGATAGAAGCAATGCTTAGCGTACTGCCTTCTGTGACGTCCGTTGGAATGGCGGGTTTGCTTCCGCATAAGGAATGGAATGTGGATTCGTCTCTTACTGTAACTGTGGACGGACAGGCCTGTGGCGATTTGGCTGCCAGAGACAAGATACTGAAAGCACAAAATAAAAATAATGCCGCCGTTTCTTTTGATGAAATATTTAAGAACCGAAAGCGTACACAGGAATTGCTGCAAAATAAGAAGGTAGTCTATATATATCATAACCAGGTGGATGCAAGAGGGGATAACCAGGCTTGTGAACATGAGGTGTTTCATGCCTGCAGTGAAGCGATACAGGAAATCTATGAGTTAGTAAAACAGCTGATCAGTGATGTGTCGGCAGGCAGGTTTTATATTACAGCGGATCACGGGTTTTTATATAAACGGGATAAACCGCAGGAATTTGAAAAAATATCCTATCCAAAAGACAGCTGCACATATTTTAATAAGCGTTTTTTATTAACAGCAGAGGCGGTACATCAACAGGGAATGGTCTCAAGAACGATGCCATATATAAATCAGGTATACGTTACAACGCCTGTTGGAGCAGATATCTTTCAAGCTGCAGGCGGCGGGCAGAATTATGTTCATGGCGGTTCCTCCTTGCAGGAGATGCTTGTACCAGTTATTGAGCTTACAACAAATACAAGAGGCGTGGTATACGATTATGTAGATGTAATTCTTACTTCTGTTACCAGAAAGGTAACAAACCTGATTACATTCTTTGATTTTATTCAGACGGAGAAGGTAACAGATACTATGAAGGCCAGAAGTATTACAGCTTACTTTACAACGGAGTCAGGAGAGAAAATATCGTATGAGGTTCCAATTGCAGCAAACAGCCGTGAGGATGCGCCGGAGAGGCGCACATTCCATGAGAAGTTTATTTTTAAAACAAGAGAATATAAGCATGGAGAGAAGTATTATCTGGTACTTGCAGATGCAAACGATGAGAAAAATATCTTACAGCAGTATGAGTTTATGATTGATATTGCATTTGTCGATGATTTTGGATTTTAATTAGAAAAAATAAATATTGCCTGAAAGGAGAATGGAGCAATGTTGAAAATTGTATTTGGAGAAGTGGAACATGCTGTTTACCATCCGCCAACTTATTTTGATAATCAATATGAAGATGAGTGGATTACAGATCCATTGACAGTTGCAATGATTAAAGATATTGATAAATCAGATGTAGTCGGTACACATCTGATTCAAAGTCCGGTGCTTGGCCCGATTTCTACAAAAGAGATTTCCGGCGGCGTCAAAACTCTGATTTTGATGGCTTTTGATAAAAGCGGCAGAATTTTTAATGCTTCCGCCTGCGGGGATAATTGCGTAAAATGGATTGCAGAGTTGGGCAGAATGAAAGATTTGACGATCAACCTGCATCATGTGATGGATTTTAGCGCCGTTTCAGGTTTTGAGGCTGTTATGCTCAATACCGGAGTGATTGTTCATAGTTATGGAGAATATCTGGAAGAAGCGATCAACATAAAGGAGCGTTGATGTATGAAAGGGAAATATCATATTGTAGTACAGAATAATAAGCTGCGTTATGAATTGAATATCCGGCGAAATATTACAATTATCCGTGGAGACAGCGCTACAGGGAAATCGAAGTTAATCCACCTTTTGGATCAGGCGTCAGCTCTTGGAGAGAGTTCTGGAGTCGAAGTCTATTCTGAACGTCCCTGCCGGACACTTGGTGGAAATGACTGGAATCTTATACTGCCAAATATCCACGAACAGATTATTTTTCTGGATGAAGAACATAAATTTGTGAAAACGCAGGAGTTTGCAGCTGCGGTAAAGGCTTCAGATAATTATTTTGTGATTGTAACAAGAGAAGATTTACCCAACCTGCCATATTCGGTTGATGAAATTTACGGGATTCATACTTCTGGAAAATATCATGATCTGAAACGAACCTATAACGAATTGTATCATATTTACAGTACAGAAGTATTATGGCTATAGGCTGGCATAAATCAGACTGTGAGCCGAATGTCAAATCCCTTTGACAGCAGAATTTGAGCGGATGTCAAAGCTTTTTGATAGAATTTGTACTTACCGGATGCTAAAATTTATTGCAGTTTGGGAGATACAAATCAAGAGAATGTTCGGAGCACTTTGCATTCGGAAGGAGGGGGAAAACAATTGGAGGTCAGCACACAGATAAAGAAATACCGGATGAATATGGACTTGTCACAGGAAGAACTGGCGGAACAGGTATATGTCAGCCGGCAGACCGTTTCAAACTGGGAAACAGGTAAAACCTACCCGGATATTCACATTTTGCTGCTGCTTGGTTCCTTATTTCACGTATCTCTGGATCAATTAATAAAAGGAGATGCTGAAATTATGAAAAAAGAAATCCTGATTACGGAAATTGAAAAATTCAACAAATATGGCAGAATATTTACAGCGCTTTTGATTCTGACTGTTATTTCTGCCGTTCCGCTTTCTGTATGGATTGGCGTGTATGCGCTGATTCCATGGGGAATCCTGTTTGGAGTTACCATGTATATTGCGCTAAAACTGGAAAGAATCAAAAAGGACAATGACATTGCTACCTATAAGGAAATCGTTGCATTTACCGAAGGAAAACATTTAGATGAAATGGAACGGCAGCAGGAGCTTGGCAAACGTCCTTACCAGAAAATACTGCTTATGTTTGCGAGTGCAGCAATCGGATTTCTGGTAAGCTATGTTCTGATGTGGCTGTTTTTGTCTTGAAGGTTCTGATTTGGCATATTTTGCAGAAGTTTAGCCGCTGGCTGGATCTTATACTTGGCAAACCGGACGATTTGCATGGAAGTATTACCACTTAGCATGTTCCTTCAGCCAGCGTGCGACACCATTGTCTTCATTCGAGGCAATCACCCCAGTTGCGATTGCCTTTAATTGATCGACTGCATTTTCCACCGCGTAACACTCGTCGGATAGTTCAAACATGGGAATATCATTGACCGCGTCTCCAAAGGAAACTACCCGGCTGCAGTTCCAGATTGCCTTTAATTTCTGTATCGCCTCTGCTTTTGTTGCTTTGGCCGGCATAATTTCAAACCAGTATTCCGGACGGTAAAGCTCCCGCTGTAACGTGCAGCAAAACCGGATGTCTTTGGAACATATCTCATATACCGGCTGCAATGCATCCCGTTCACCAATGCAGGTAAAATAAAACATTTCACCTTTATATAAGTCTTCCTTATCAGAAACCGGACGAAGCCGTCTGTCTCCTTTTCGAAGGGACAGATATCGCCGGATGCCGTCATTTTCTCTTGAAGTTACCCAGGATACCTTTTCAATTCCATCTACAAAAGAGTAGACCAGGGGATACAGATCAAATTGATCCAGAAGTGTTCTGACATGCTGCATTTCTTCTGGCTGAAACATTTCTTTTGACACAATTTCTCCTGTGGAAGGGTGAAAAATAAACGCTCCATTATACGCAATCACCGGAATATCCGTTGACAATCCTTTTGTCACGACAGAAGCCGATACAAGGGATCTTGCGGTCGCATAGGTAAAAAGCAGTCCTTGTTTCACCAGATCGTTAATAATTGCGATACTTTTCGGATGAATCCTGTCCTGCCGGTTTAATAATGTTCCATCTAAATCGGTTACATATAAAGTTCTGTCCATGCTTCCTCCTATAACCATTGGATAAATGCTGTTTTATCTTCACTGTTATATCCGGCTTTTCTGTAAAATCTGAGTGTTTCTTCTTGTTTTGATCCGGTAAGCAGCATTATTTTATAACAGTTCTCACGCTTTGCAAGTTCCCTGGCATAATCCAGGCATTTCCCGGCCAGTCCCTACCTGCGGTATCTGATATCTGTAATCACATTTTCTACAAATTTTCAAATATAATCCAGTGTATCATAGACTGATATAACTTGAAAAGCCTAAAGAAGCGTTTTTCTGTCCGTATTCTTGACATAAAACAAAATGCCAATTAAAATAATACGCATACGAGGGGGGATGGCAATTGATAAAAGGGATTCTGAGAAAAATGACAATAAGATATTTCCTGTTTGCCATACTTCCAATGCTTGTAATCAACGGTATCTTCTTTATTTTTATGCGTTCCAATGAAGAGCGCGAACAGAAAAGTGAGATGAGGGCAGTAACGGAGCGGATTATCTATGAACTGAAGCGGAATGTGGATGATGCGGTCTCTGTTTCCGATTATCTTTATATGAACAGCGATTTGAACCAGTTTCTTATTCAGGACTATACGGACGGGGTGGATTACTATGAGAACTTCAATCAGCTGTTAAAGGATAATGTAATCCGGTATTATTATACGGCCCAGTCTGTATACCGTATTACCATAGTTACTGATAATAGGACAATCACGGACGGCACCTATTTTATCCAGGAAGAAGAAGTGAAAAATCAGGAATGGTACCGGAAATTCCAGGAGGGCAGCCAGAGAATCCGTGTATGTACCAGTTATAATGACAATCCCTATCTGCGGCATTACCAGAGGGCAAGGAATATATCTATTGTCCGTAAGATGGATATCAGCCAGGGAACTGCCGTTTTAAAACTGGATGTGGATTATACCAGGATGCTGCAGAATATTTTCCATGAAGAGCAGAATGCGGATATTTACATATGTGAAGGAGAGAATATTATTTTTTCCAATCGTTCCGATGATGTGACAGAGGATTTTACGGCGAGGAGCGCATACCAGAAAAAGACGCTGGAAGTATCTGGTGGAGTGGAACTGTATGGGACAGACTGGGAGATATTCGTTACGGCGGATCGTCAGGGAATCTTTGGGGGCATGAGACGAAACCTGTTTGTATCTGTGCTTCTTGTGTTATTTGATATTTCTTTTCCGCTGATTGTGATTGCGCAGGTCGGCAGAATCCGGCAGGAGCGCCAGGATTTGGAACTGTCGAAAAAACAGGCGGAATTAAACGCGCTGCAAAGCCAGATGAATCCGCACTTTATGTTTAATACCTTAGAAAGTATCCGGATGCACAGTTTAATCGAAGGCGAAGAGGAGACAGAGCGGATGCTTGGAAAGTTTTCCCTGCTGCTGCGTCAGGCCTCCCAGTGGGACAGGGATTTTATCTGTATCCGGGAGGAGATGTCATTTATAAAAAGTTATCTGGATATACAGAAATACCGGTTTGGGGAGCGGCTGGATTATGAAATTTCACTGGAAGAAGGCTGTGAGGAGTGGATGGTTCCCAAGTTCGGTATTCTGACGTTTGTTGAAAATGCCTGTGTGCATGGCGTGGAAAAGGCGCGCAACGGGAAGATTTCGGCTGCGGTTCGCAGGGAAGGCAGGCGGCTTCGGATTGAGATTGCAGATAATGGGGCGGGCATAGAACCAGAGCAGCTAGAGCATATCCGCAGGCTGATGGAGCAGGCGTCTATGGCGGATCTGAAAGGAACTGCTCATGTAGGGATGCTCAATTCGATGGTGCGGCTAAGGCTGTATTGTGAAGGTAATGTTGCATTTGAGATTCAAAGCGCCAAAGACGAGGGGACAACGGTTATCATACTTCTGAAACCATACAGTGATTCCCGGGCCAAAAAGAAGTGGAACAGGACAGGAGGGGACATGGAATGAGGCGATACCTGTTTGGATTGGCAGTGTTTCTGCTGGGGACTATATTGGCAGGATGCGGAGGGAGGAAAATCAAAACCTTTACCTGTTTTGTTGCCACATCCGGGCAGGAGCTTCCGGAGAATAACCGGGTGATGAACGCGATTGCGGAAAAAATCGGGGCAAAGGCGGAGATTTCTTATTTATCCGGACAAACGGATAAGGAGTATATCAGCGCGATGATTCAAAAAGGAGAATATCCGGATTTTATCGATGGAATGAATGCTACGTCACTGCTTCTGGAGGCCGGGGCTTATATTCCGCTGGACGGTTATCTGGAGAAGTATCCTGATTTAAAAAATCTGCTGACGGACGAAGAATGGAACCGGATGCGCCAGAGTGACGGGCATATTTATTTTATTCCTCAGTTTTATACTGTAAATGGAAAAGTAACAATCTGCTATCCCCCGGATGAGGCATTCTGGATACAGAAACGGGTGTTAAAATGGGCCGGATATCCCACGATACGGACATTGGACGAGTATTTCGATTTAATTGAACGGTATTTAAAGGAACATCCTCTGGATGAAAACGGCGAGAAAAATACAGGGTTTGAAATATTATGTGAAGACTGGCGGTATTTTTGCCTGGAAAATGTGCCGCAATTTCTGGCAGGCTATCCAAATGACGGATGCGCTATTGTAGATCCGGAGACGAACGAGGTGTCGGTCTATGACACCATTCCGCAGGCGCGGCAATATTATGAGAAATTGAACCGGGAATTTCATCTGGGCGTGATAGAGAGGGAGACGTTTACACAGTCTTACCAGCAGTATCTGGAAAAACTGTCTCAGGGAAATGTGCTTGGCATGGTGGATCAGCGCTGGCAGTTTCAGGAAGCAGAGTGGGTGCTGAACAGAGAGGGAAAAGATGACAGGACATATGTGCCGCTTTCTATTACGGCAGACGCTTCCATCCAGGGGGCATATACCAGTAAAGCGGCATTGAATACATCCAATGGACTTGGGATTTCTGTCAGTTGTGAAGATGTGGAAGGCGCGCTGCAGTTTTTAAATGACTTATTAAAGCCTGAGATTATGACGCTTCGTTATTGGGGAGAAGAAGGCATTGACTACGAAACAGGAAAAGACGGCGTGTTTTACCGGACGGATGACCAATGGAAACATGCGGGAGACAGCGCGTGGCTTGTAAACAATATGTGTCAGTATTCTTATTTTCCACATTATCTGGGAATGCTGGAAGATGGGATCAATACAGTAGATCCGGCGGAACAGCCCAGGGAATTTTACAGGATACTTAATGAAACAGATCGTGAAGTGCTGGACGCCTATGGGTTCCGGAACTGGATGGATTTTCTGAACGAGCCGGCAGAGGAAAATGCGCCCTGGTTTCCGCTGTATTCGGCGACGAATAACTGGACTGCGGACACAGCATATGGAAAAGCAAAAGAAGCGATGGATGAAGTGAAGCATGAATGGCTGCCCAAGGTGATTATGTCGGCTCCGGAAGAATTTGACGCGGTATGGGAGCAGTATATGGATGTTTACCATACCCAGGTGGATATAGCCGCTTATGAGGAAGAACTGGAGCGGGAAGTAGCCCGGAGGATCGCAGCAGCAAAGGGGAAATGAGAAAATGCTGAAAATATTTGTAGTGGAAAACGAACCTTTTATCCGAAAAGGGATTATTACTTATATTAATCGTAAAAGTGAAGAATTTCAGGTAGTCGGGGAGGCGGGAGACGGAGAGATCGCGTATCCTGAAATTATTAAGACAGAACCGGACATTCTGATTACAGATATTATGATGCCGTATATGAATGGGCTGGAACTGGGAGAACTCTTACAGGAAAAACTGCCGGATTTAAAATTGATCATTATCAGTGGATACAGTGAATTTGATTATGCCAGGCGGGCCATTCGGATTGGAGTGGTGGATTATCTGCTAAAGCCTATTTTTGAAGAAGATCTCTTTGCATCTATCTATAAAGCGCAGACAGAGATTCTGGAAGACCGGAAATATAAGTCGATGACGGAAGAACTAAAATGGGCGAGGAAGCGAAAAGAAGAATTGCAGAACGGGCTTTTGTCTTTGGGTCAGGTGGATATCAAAACATGGAATAAAAATTCTATAGAAATATTTCTGAAAAAAGGCTTGAAAAAAGAAGCAAAAGAATTTACTGACAAGTATATAGAGAGCGCCGGAGAGGACAATATGGAGTCAGTTTTATTCCGGCAGTATGTGGTAATTGACATTCAGCTGGCAGCAATCAGCTTCTTAAGTGAATTAAAGGATGATACGGGTCTTGGCAGTCTGGTAAAAGATACACAGGAATTCTCCAGCCATATCAAATCCAGAGAGGAGACCAGGGAGTATATCCGGCAGATGCTCGAACGATGCATTGAAATCCGTGACAGCCTGGCCGGAAACCAGCATGGGTGGATGATAGAAAAAGCAAAGGGGTATATCCAGAACCACTTTTATAAAGATATCTCTTTAAACAGCGTTGCGGATTATGTAGGAATCAGCCCGAACCATTTCAGCAGGATATTCAGCCAGGAGACGGGAACTACATTTATCGATTATCTGACCCAGGTACGGATGGTACATGCGGAAGAAATGCTGCGCTGCACCAACCAGAAGATTTCAGAAATCTGTGAAAAGATAGGGTACCGTGACAGCAATTATTTTTATACGTTATTTAAAAAACGATATGGCTGTACGCCAAGCGCGTACAGAAAGAAACGAAATTAAACGGCTCTGCGCTATGAGACTGATTATAGCGCAGGGCGTTTTTTTATTGTTACACTTTTTTATTTTGCAAAAAAAGCAAAAAAACAAAGTAAAATCGTAAGTTACAAAATAGGTATCTGATGCGTATTTTGCTATAATTATCCTATGAAATACGAAGCGTAAAAGCTTTCAGACAGGAAAGGAGAAATTTTAGTGAGGAAAACGCAGAAAAACAAATGGAGGAGACTATGCGCCATAATTCTGGCGGCAGTCATGGCAGTTACCATGGTACCGACAGGAGTTCTGGCGGGCACATCATCCGATCAGGGGGACGGGACGTTTTTGAACCCGGTGATTTATTCCGATGTGCCGGATATCGACATTATACGTGTGGAGGACGCGTATTATATGGTCAGTACGACCATGCATCTGTCTCCGGGATGCCCGATTATGAAATCTACGGATCTGGTAAACTGGGAGATTGTAAATTATGTCTATGACATACTGGGGGATACGGACGCCATGAACTTAAGGAATGGCGGAAGTATGTACGGCAATGGCCAGTGGGCGGCCAGCCTGAAATATTATGACGGTATGTATTATGTGGCGTTTAACAGCAATACCACAGGGACGGCGTATCTTTATTCCACAGACGATATTGAACGCGGCGCATGGACGAAAACGACCCTGAATGGAAGCTTCCATGATATGTCATTGTTCTTTGATGACAATGGAAAAGCCTATATCCTTTACGGCGGCGGCGAGATTAAATGCGCGGAGCTTTCAGACGATCTGAAAACTGTTAAAAAAGACACGGAACAGGCTCTCTTTGACGTGAAATCGGAGCAGTGGTCAGAAGAAGTAATCGGAACCGGGCTGGAAGGCGAAGGGACGCATATTTTGAAAAAGGACGGCTATTACTATGTGTTTAACGTCTGCTGGCCGTCAGGAGGCGTCCGCACGGAAATCTGCCACAGAAGCCGGACATTCCCCAGTACGGAATGGGAGAACCAGGTTATTTTAAAAGCGGATTTCCAGAATAACGGCACAGGAGGCGGCGTGGCACAGGGAGCTGTCATTGATACCGCTGACGGGAAATGGTATGGATTTCTGTTTCAGGATCATGGAGCGGTCGGGCGTGTCCCGGTGCTGACAGACTGTACCTGGAACGACGGCTGGCCAATGCTTGGCAAAGACGGCGACGGCAGGACAGTGGAAGTAAAGATGCAGCTTCCCGCTGCAGGAAGCGATATCAAATCTCTGGTAAAATCAGATGAATTTTATAACGATGCGGAACACAGGGTATTTGAGGCTTCCGGGGATACGGCTGCGGCGCGGGCCGAAGCAAACGAGCCTGTTTTCCAGGCGGCACAGGAGGCAGCCGTCAGCGAAGAAACAGACGGAGCGGAGAATGAAGAGCTTGTTACAAACGGAGATTTTGAGAGTGGAACCGACGGCTGGAGCGGATTTGAAGGCGCAGAGATTAAAGTGGTGACGGATGAGGAACCGTCAGCGAATCATGCGCTGCTGGTGAACGGCAGAACAGCGCTTGCTTCTAGTGCGGCTTATGATCTTTCCGGCAAATTGAAAAAGGGAGCAACCTATACGGTTTCAGGCCGGTTTAAATATACAGATGGCCCGGCTGCACGAAATTTTAACGTTACATTCCAAAATGGCCCGGATTATAACTATCGTCAGGCGAATTACGATGCAATCAAGGCTAAAAAGGGTGAGTGGGCAACGTTTAGCATACAGTATACTCCAACAGATGTGAGTTCGGATTTCCCATTCAGTACAACGCGGAATTATGTCTTTTTTGAAACGCCCTGGCATAGTGGTGATATAAACAAAACAGATGACCTGATGGACTACTATCTGGACGATATTTCCATAATAGGGCCAAAAGCATCAGGCGGCGGTGAAGAACCAGGTGATTCTCTGGTGGAATTGATTTCTGACGGTTCTTTCCAGAACGGTACAGGCGATTGGACCGCTATGGGGCCGACAACCCTTACACAGGCAGCAAACGTGGGCCATAAGGATGAGAAATGTCTGAAAGTAGAAAATTGTGCGGCTGAGTGGCATGGCGCGCGTTTTGACTTTAACAATCCAACGCCAGGAAAATCATACACGTTTTCCGCATGGGTGAAATATGATACGGGCGGTGATACGGAAAAGATCGTCGCAACGCTGACCGGCAATAAAGATGGGGAAGCATCTTATATTCCCATGGGCGAGGTAGTGGCAAAAAAGGGCGAATGGGCAAATATAAGCTACACACTGACAATGGGAAGCTATGATGACGATAAGGCGGCTGTCTATGTACATATGTCTTCTGCAGCAGATAATAAAGTCATGACCTTTTACATGGATGACACATCGTTGACGACGCCGTCTGACAATATGATCCGGAATGGATCGTTTGAAGAGGGAATTGAACCATGGACAGGAATGGAAGGCGCTAATGTTGCCGTAACAGAGGCAGACGCCCAGAGTGGGAAGGCAAGCGCTGTTGTTACGGAACGGACAGCCTGTGCCCATGGACCCAGCCAGGATCTGAGCAACAAACTGACGCCGGGAAATACCTATACAATAGAAGCATGGGTAAAATATAACAAAGGCATAGATACAAAGAAATTTAATATCACAATCCAGAACGGGCCGGATTACCTCTACCGCACAGTCCTGGGAAGCGCAACGGCAAAAAAAGGAGAATGGACCAAAATAACAGCGAAATGGACCATGCCGGAAGACGCGATTGCCAGCCAAAATTACCTGTTCTTTGAAACAGACTGGGTAGCGGAACCTACAAAAGAAGCCGATCTGATGGATTTTTATGTGGACAATGTATCAATGATCGAAAAAGTAAACGATGCAAAAGAACCGGCGGAATCCGGTGAGCATGATTACAACGGTTCCAATCTGGATCTTGTATGGCAGTGGAACCATAACCCCAATAACAACAACTGGTCTTTGACAGAGCGGAACGGCTGGCTGCGTCTGACAACCGGGAATAAAGCATCTGGCATTTTAAACGCAAGGAATACGCTGACCCAGAGAACCTATGGCCCTACCTGCTCCGGACGGATCAAGATGGATATCAGCCATATGAAATCCGGTGATGTGGCAGGCCTGGCAGCCTTCTCTTACAATTATAGTTATATCGCAGTAAAGAAGGACGGCGATTCCGCAAAACTGATTATGGTGGACGCTTCCGGAAACAGCGCGGCTGAGGAAGACAAACCGGCTGTAAAGGGAAGTGTGGACTGCACTTCTGATATTGTATACCTGAAAGAAGATTTTAATTTTGCAGGAAACGAAGATGGAAGCGGCAAAGATACCGTAAGCTTTTACTATAGTTGGGACGGCTCTTCCTGGACAAAACTGGGAGAAACTGCAAAACTAAGCTATGAGCTGAAGCATTTTATGGGAAGCCGGTTTGCGATTTTTAACTATGCGACAAAGACGGCGGGCGGATATGTGGATTATGATTATTTCCGCGTGTCAGATCAGATTTCAGGAGACGGCTCTTCTGAGCATTCTCTGCAGGCAGGCATGACAGCTGCGGAAGAAATCAGCGGCGTTGTGGGCAGTACATGCGAAGTAAAACTGAATCTGGATAATCTTGAAGAAGGACATAAGGAACTGAAAGCTTCTATTTCTATTCCTTCTCTGCTGGAAGTAACGGATGTGGTATTTCAGAAGGAGCAGATCAAAGGCGATGCTTCTTATACATTCCGGAACGGACGGCTGACGCTTACCGTAAAGGGAGATGCAATTTCCTTTACTTCTGCGGACAAATGTTTTGCAACTATTAAACTGGCTGTAAAAAATTATGTGGACGAAGATAAAACCGTTACTGTCAGCGCGGATTATATCAGAATGGACAATGGCGCGGCGGAATATGATACTTCCAACTGTTCTGCGTCTGTCAATTTGAAGTATCTGGATACTAAAGCGCTTGCGAAAAAATTAGGATATGGAAATCCGATTATGACGCAGGAATTTGGTGCAGATCCTTATGCGATTGTCTACGACGGCAGAGTCTATGTCTATATGACGGCAGACGATTACCAGTATGATGAAGAAGGTAACGTAAAAGATAACGATTTTGGTTATATTAAGAGTTTAAGAGTCGTATCCTCTGCGGATATGATGAACTGGACCGATCATGGGGCAATTAAAGTTGCCGGAGAAGACGGCGCTGCAAAATGGGCGGCTCATTCCTGGGCGCCAGCAATCGCCTATAAGCAAATGAATGGAACAGATAAATTCTTCCTGTATTTTGCAAACGACGCTTCCGGCATCGGCGTATTGGAAGCAGAAACACCGTTAGGACCGTGGACAGATCCTACGGTAGATGAAGAGCATCCCAATGGAAAGGCATTGATTACCGGACAGACGCCCGGATGCGCAGGCGTGGTATGGTGCTTTGATCCGGCCGTACTGGTGGATGACGATGGAAGCGCGTATATCTATTTTGGCGGAGGCGTGCCAGATGGAGAACAGAATCATCCAAAGACGGCAAGAGTTGCAAAGCTGGGCGAGGATATGGTCAGCATTGACGGCGAAGCGAAGCTGATTGACGCTCCCTGTATGTTTGAGGACGGCGGTATTTTTAAATTCGGAAATACCTACTATTATTCCTACTGTTCAAACTTTATCGCTCCCCACAAAGACGGCTATCCGGGATACGGAAGCATCTGCTACATGACAAGTGATAACCCGATGGGACCGTTTACCTATGCCGGAGAAATTTTCTCCAATCCTTCCGTATGGTTTGGCGTAGGCGGCAATAACCACCATGCAACCTTTGTATTTGAAGGGGAGAGCTATTTTATCTACCATGCGCAGACTGTATCAAAAGCGCTTGGGGTAGAGAAAGGATACCGTTCGACGCATATTGATAAAATTGATTTAAACAGTGACGGCACAATTCGTCCGATTAAAGGAACCTACGCTGGTATTTCCCAGCTTCACAGCATAAATCCATATGAGCGGATCGAAGCGGAAACCATAGCATGGAATGCCGGCATAAAAGCGGCGCCCTGCGGCGAAGACGGATATTTATTTAAAGATTATAATATGGCTCTGACCGATTTGCAGAACGGCGACTGGACTTCCGCCGCACAGCTGGACTTTGGCACAAAAGGCGCAGAGAAGTTCAGTGTATCTGCGGCATCCGTAAAGGGAGGCGAAATTGAAGTACGCCTGGACAGCCCGGAAGGAACATTGATTGGAACGGCAGACGTACCGGCAACCGGCGGCGAGGATACTTATCAGCTGGTAACCTGTGATTTGCAGCAGAAGGCGACTGGAACCAAGAATATCTTCCTGGTATTCCGTGGCTCTGAAACAGAAAAAAATATCATGAATGTAGATTTTTATCAGTTTACGGCTGCAGTTTCCGGCGGAGATGACGATACGGAAAAGGCAGACGCCGTAAAGAAGCTGATCGAAGACATCGGAACCGTAAGCCTAGACAGCAAAGAAAAAATAGAAGCCGCAAGGAAAGCCTACGATGCCCTGACAGACGCACAGAAAGCGCTGGTATCCGCAGAAACCCTTAAGAAGCTGACAGACGCAGAAGCAGAGTATAAGAAGCTGGAAGAGGAACAGGGTTCCCAGAATCCGGGAAAAACCGATCAGGAAAAGGCTGATTTTGTAAAGAAGCTGATCGAAGACATCGGAACCGTAAGCTTAGACAGTAAAGAAAAAATAGAAGCCGCAAGGAAAGCCTATAATGCCCTGACAGACGCGCAGAAAGCGCTGGTATCTGCGGAAACCCTTAAGAAGCTGACAGACGCAGAAGCAGAGTATAAGAAGCTGGAAGAGG
>CAJUPF010000036.1:26551-32443 GCA_910588565.1 uncultured Lachnospiraceae bacterium | reverse complement strand
CGCTTGCCCCTTAAGTTCATGACATTGGTTCACGGCCTAACCCGGCCGCAAACTGTAACGCATCCAGCCCATTCCAAGCCGCCTTCGGCGAGGGGCTGGATGCTTGAAACCACCTCCAATCCCCCATGAAAAACACACACCCGCTTACATCTCCACCCGCAGTTCCCCATCCCTCATCCGAAACGCCACATCCGCAGCTTCCGCAACCTCCATATCATGCGTAACAATAATCACACAATACCCTTTCTCATGCGCAAGGCTGCAAAGAATATCTATAATATTCTGCGTATTCACACTGTCAAGATTCCCCGTGGGCTCATCTCCAAGTATAATTTTCGCATTGGAAGCAAGGCTTCTGGCAATCGCCACACGCTGCCGCTCACCGCCGGAAAGCCTCGAAGGGAAACGCCCCATCTGTTCTTCTGTAATACCCACACTTTCTAACAGCGCCGCCGCCCGCGGCCTGGCATCCTTCGGGTTCATGCCGCACAATTCCATGGGAAAACAGACATTTTCCATTACCGTCATCAGAGGAAACAGATGAAATGCCTGAAATATCATAGAAATGCTCTCACGGCGATAGCGATCTAAGTTCAGCTCTGAAAGACTATCCCCATCCAAAGCAACTTCGCCCTCCGTAGGCAGATCCAGCCCTGCAAGCAGGGAAAGCAGCGTGGATTTCCCGGAGCCGGAAGGCCCTGCAATGGCATAGACCTTCCCTTCCTCGAACCTGCAGGAAACTCCCAAAACAGCAGCCCGCTGCGCATTTTTATAAATATATGTTACATTGTCCAACGTTAAAGCTGACATTGCGTAATACCTCCTTCTCTACTCCTTTACCTGTAAAAGTTCCAATACCTTATACCTGGTTACCTGTACTGCCGCTGCAAAAGCCCCGCAGATACAGCCCAGAACAAACAGCATCCAGCAAAAAGCAAGCGTTTCTATACTTCTCCCAAACCTCTCCTGTCCAAGCAGCGCAAGAAACACAGCCACAAGGATAATGCTGATCATACACAGCGCCGCCTGTTCCAATACCAGAATACACCGGACACGCGTTCTGTTCATGCCAAGGATACGCATACATGCCGTTTCCTGCGCCGACTGCATAATAATAAGTCCTGGCCCGAACAGCCCGATCAGCACAGCCGCAGCAACAGCAATGGGAAACAATGCTTCCAACAAATTACGGACGCGCTGTACATGTTCTAATGTCTCCGAATCCATATGGAACATTGCCTGCGGCGCATACTCCATATATTGATTTTTCAGCTCCTGCAGCAGACTGTCCAGTTCCATTATATTTCGATTGTCCGCCAGGTTAAATTCACAGTATCCAACTTCAAACGGCTGACTGTAAAGATTTTCCGCCGCGTAATTTGCCACTGAAAAAATACTCATGCTGACAGCTTCATCTTCACATTCCAATATTCCGGCGACTTTATATAATTTCCCCGCCCGTTCAAGCGCAGCCAAAAATTCGTCTTCGTCTTTATAAAACTCAAAATCCCCTCTCTCTTCGTGCAGACACGTCATAAAAGAGTACAGATTATCTGACATCAGCGTAATGTCATCGCCCGCATGGACGTCAAGTGTTTCCGCAAGCTTTTGCCCCATCAGGCATACCGCGCCTGTACGCTCAAATACGGAAGCGTCATATCCCCTGGCATAGGTGATTTTATAATCCTTTTCCAGATAGTCCAGGTAATGGTCAAAGTCATTGGAAAACGTGATCGGGCTTAAAACTCCAACGCCGTTTACGCGCACATTACCATTGGAATAGTAATAGAACTCTTTCACCAACTCAGATTTTGCCAATTCCCTAACAGAAGTTGAGGAAAATCCGGTTGCCACGCCTGTTACGCTCACTTCCCTGCAAGCGTCCCTGTATGTGTTCCTCACCAGCACAAACATCCCAATCCCGGCCGCCAGCACGGCCATAAGGGCAAGCGACACTGCCGTTTTGCCGATGCTGCGCCTCATATGGCGCAGAATATAATCACGCGTCTGGCGCAGCGCGCCATATTTCCCGTGTACAGGGATTTTACCGCACGCGGAAACTTTCTCCATGTCAATTCCGGCGGGAACAGGCGATGTATCCGCTATATCCGGAGCTTTCTTTTTCCTGGTCTTTCGCATATGCATACCTGTGCGGACGGCTCCCGCCTGCAGCAATTCCCACGGGGAAGTTTTCTTCATCTTCTGCAAAAAAAGCATCAGTATAAGGGAGGTAAACGCCAGCTCCAAAATCATACAGAAGATGACCGCGCCCGCTGGAATCGCTGCATCCAGCACATAGACATAGCCGTCGGGAGCGCCGCTGTTGGACATGCCGGCAAGCGTTTTGGCCGCTGTGTAAGAAGCGTAACCTAAGCCTGCTATACCGCCGGCTGCCATTGCAAATGCTGACAATAGATAAAAAGGAATTGCAATCGAGTTTCCGGCCTTTCTGCTGGTAACCCCTAATGTCCGCATAATTGCATAGGATTGTTTGTTCCTGCCGATATAGAGATACACGGCGAGCAGCAATGCCAGCGCCGCCCCGGTTACATACAGCGCTGTCGTCAGACAAGATATCAAAGGCCCTGTCACAAAACTGTTTTTCATGCCCTGCCAGCCTCCATCCGAAAAACGCAGTCCCAGGCCCAATTCTGCGGCCATCTGCTCCGCTGCTGCCCGAAACGCATCAATATCCAGCGGATTTTCCACAAAAACGCTGAAATCGCCCATCTGGTTCTCATAATCATCCGGGACTTCAACCGGCAAAAGCGAAGACGGCACAAACACGGCGGCAGGGCCATAACTCCATTCGGAATTGTCAATATACCGCTCGCTTGCGCTGTCCGTAAACCGATACGCTCCAATGATTTCCAAATCTGCGGAAGCGATAAAATCTGACATCATCCAAGCCGTTTTACCTCTCATTCCTCCATTCCCGAAGTGCTTCCACAAGGTGTCCCCAAATTCTATATGAATCATGTCTCCTACGGATAAGCCATAGGTATCCAGAAAAAGCTCGCTCACAACGCAAGCGTCCGTTTCTTCCGCTGTCAGTGGATATCCCTCAGAAATCACCAGCCTGTGTTCATTTACATATGGAATCGCGCGCATATCTGAAGTATAAACGATGTCATACACCATGCTATCCTGCTTTGCCGCTTCAATTTTCTGCTTATACCAGGCGAATTCCTCCGTTTCCAGATAGTCCTCCTCCAATCCGTCTATCACACGCAATACATCCCTTTCAGAACCCTCGATCTGCGTCTCGAGCCGCGTCATAAGAGAGCCAAGTTCAAACGCGCTTCCAGATTTCGCACTGTAAGAGCCGACCACAAGACATCTGCTCCCTTTCTTCAATTCCTCAAAAAAGCTTTTGGAATATGGGTTGTATTTATAAAAGGATTCATCCGGAATCACTCTTATTTTCATCGGGAAACGGGGATCTGGCTTGATTTCACCGGCAAATACCGTGATATCTGTAAAATTAATATAGCCATTGCCAGATTCTGTCTCCTCAAATCCGGCATAGATACCCTCCAGCACAAATTCTGCTTCCGCAGAATAAGCATCCGGATCTATGACGCGCTTATAATTCTCTACCAGCCCGTCTGTCATATACCTTGTATCCGCAAGGGTAACGCCGGGCAGCGATGAAAATTTTTCCAGCTCTTCCTCCGACGGCCACGGCTTCGGTTCCTGTTCATAACCGCTGATCGGCGGCATACTGGTATCCAGCGCGGCAACGCCATTGTAAAAACTCTCCGCCTTTTTTACTTCCCGCGCCGTAACCGCATAATCCGTTATCCGGGAAAACAGGGCAAAAGAAGCCGCCGCTATCAGCAGGAACGTCAGAAGTGTTTTAAACGGGGATCGAAAAAGCGTTTTGACTGCGATCGGTTTTCTCATAAGTTACTTCCTCCTGTCTGGGCTTTACTTGTGAAAATAAACATGATACATTCCGTCAATACATTTGATTCGGTAGGGATTCCCCGCTGCAGCTTCCGGCGTCTCCTGCCCCGCGGCAATCCTGCTCCTGGATATCTCACACTCCGGCTGAATGACAAACGAATAGGATAGAAAAACAAGTATTCCAAATATCAGAAACCATGTCCCTGTAAACAGCGCGTTCTTTCTTTTCCTCCCATCAACGGCGGAGACAATCCGGAACCGCTCTATCACTTCTGATTCATAATTGCCCGCAACCAGAGCGGTTGACCCGCAAAACGCTTTTTCCTGTCTTTTTGCCCCTGTCTGTTTCAGTATCTTAACAATGGCGGTTAAATATCCTGCCTTATCCTGATTTTTCATCCGTTCCGTTACATCCAAATCACATTTTATCTCCAAAATCTGGGACAAATCCCGTTTCAGAAACCAGATAACCGGATTCCACCAGAAAATACACCAGTAAATGTGCATGAAAAGCTTGATCATCAGATCCCGGTTCTGGAAATGGGTATATTCATGGCGCAGAATATAGTATAATTCGGAATCGCTGTACGCTTGCCGAGGCAAAAGAATCGATTTCTTAAATATCCCAACGCCCATGGGAACATGGATATTCCCACTGCGCCGGATCGCAATGCGCAGCTCAGTCCTGCTCTGATTTAATACCCGGTGGAATACCCGCCTGCACTGCTCGTCTTCGCATATCGGACAAGATGAAACTTCTGCCACCGCTTTCCGGTATTGAAAGAGAAATTTCAGAATCAGCGCCGTTGACACACCCATCCAGATCACAGACAGAACGGATATCAGCGAGAACTGCGTTACCCCTATTTTATCCATGCAGGCGCTTTTATAGAAATCATTGATAACCCCCTGGGAGGGGATTACCCTGGTAAAGGAAAATGTATACGGAACCAGCATCCGGACAATGGAAAACAGATACAAAGACAATAAATTGGTCATCCCCAGCTGCCTGATAAAAAAATTCTTCTTCCGGCAGCAATAATTAAACGCTGCCAGTACACTGCTCCATATCACTGACATCAATAAAGAAAAAAGCGTAATCTGCATACTTATTTCTCCTTTGGTTCCTGGTTCTTCAGCTCTTCAATAATTTCTTCCAGCTGCTTCACCAGTTCTTCTCCGTCTGTCTCATCCACTTCATTTACCATCGCTACTGTCACCGCTGCGATCGAATTTTTCCCAATTCCTTTTGACATCACAAGTTTCGCAGCGTACTGTTCTTTGGTAACTGCAGGGATAAACTGCCTTGCGTATTGTGTCCCGCACTGTATCGTGCCGCATACCTGAATCATGCCTTTTTTCAGCAGGGAACGCAGCATAATATGTACGTAGTTTCCGTTCCAGGAGCGGCCTTCGGAGAGTGTTAAAATATCAACGCTGGTCAAGGGTTTATCACTCGCCCAGAACATTTCCATCAAATCTTCTTCACTTGTTGTTAAGTGTTTTTCTTTTTTACGTATCATAATTATTCTTTGTAAATCCTTTCTATTTACTATTAATATTTTTTATTTGTAGCTTACAAATATTATAACTTCCTGTCCAGCTGCTGTCAAGAGAATTTTCTGATAAAAACGCAAAAAAAGGGTATTGCAAAGCGGCTCTCCTCTCTGCGATACCCTTTTCCTGTGAATCGTTATAGTTTTCTGTCGGTTTTGTGTCTTGTTATCCTTTTATGTTCCTTATCAGATTTACCATCTCGATCGCGCCTGTTGCGCATTCAAACCCTTTATTTCCGGCTTTGCTCCCCGCGCGTTCAATCGCCTGCTCAATCGTATCCGTTGTCAGCACGCCGAACATAACCGGAATTTTGGACTGCAGGGATACCTGGGCGATTCCTTTGGAAACTTCAGCGCAGACATAATCATAATGTGAAGTAGAACCCCGGATCACTGCGCCAAGGCAGATAACAGCGTCATAGGTTCC
>CAJUPF010000036.1:0-26541 GCA_910588565.1 uncultured Lachnospiraceae bacterium | reverse complement strand
ATAGGTTCCGCTTTCCGCCATCGTCTGGGCAATCAATGGGATTTCAAAAGCGCCCGGCACCCATGCCACATCAATCTGATCTTCCTCCACTTCATGCCGCTTCAAACCGTCTATCGCTCCGCCGAGCAGCCTGGAAGTAATAAATTCATTAAACCTTGCCGCCACAATTCCAATTTTTACATCTCTTGCTACTATGTTTCCTTCAAAAATATTCATGTTCTGTCTCCTTTTCTATTTTTCATAACATACAATGTCACTTCTGCACATTCCCGCCGCTTTAATAGTCCAGCATATGTCCCATTTTCTTCTGTTTCGTATGCATATAATACGAATCGAACGGCGTCAGCTCCATCTGGATTGGAACCCTCTTTTCTATACTGAGCCCAAATTCTGACAAACCGTCTATCTTTTTGGGATTATTGGTTAACAGACACAGGCTCTTTGCTCCCAGATCCCGCAGGATTTGCGCGCCAATATAATACTCCCTTAAATCCTCTTCAAACCCCAGCGCGAGATTTGCCTCCACCGTATCCAGTCCCTGATCCTGAAGTTCATAGGCTCTTAGTTTATTGATTAAGCCGATTCCACGGCCTTCCTGGCGCAGATACAGCAAAATCCCGCGGCCTTCCTGCTCAATCTGACGCATAGCGGACTGCAGCTGCTGCCCACAGTCGCATTTCATAGAGCCAAACGCATCTCCGGTCAGGCACTCGGAATGCACGCGGCACAGGATACGTTCCCCGTCCCCGATTTCTCCTTTTACCAGGGCGACATGATGTTCTCCATTCAGTTTATTGATATATCCATGGGCGGTAAACTCCCCGTAGCGGGTGGGCATTTTAGTTACGGCAACTTCTTCCACCAGCTTTTCATGCACCTTTCTGTATTCCTTTAACGCCTGAATTGTAATCATGGTTATCTGGAATTTTTCCGCCAGTTCCATCAGTTCCGGCGTACGCATCATCGTGCCGTCGTCCCGCATAATTTCACAGCATAACCCGCACTCTTTTAAACCAGCCAGCCGCATCAGATCCACGGTTGCTTCGGTATGGCCTTCCCTCTCTAAAACGCCGTTTTTCTTTGCCAGCAGCGGAAACATATGCCCCGGCCTGCGGAAATCTTCCGGTCTTGCATCTTCTGCTGCGCATTTCCTGGCTGTTATGCCTCTTTCTTTTGCGGAAATTCCTGTAGTCGTTTCCACCGCATCGATGGATACTGTAAATGCTGTCTCATGGTTATCCGTATTTTCCGCTACCATCTGCGGAAGCATCAGTTTTTCCACCAGGGAAGTTCCCATGGGCATACAGATAAGGCCTTTGCCGTGAACCGCCATAAAATTTACATTTTCTGTTGTCGCAAATTCTGCGGCACAGATAAAATCGCCCTCATTTTCCCGGTTTTCATCATCTGTTACAAGTACAATTTTTCCATTTCGGATATCGGAAATCGCTTCCTCCACTGTACGAAACGCAGTCATACTATTCCTCCTCGCATATTTCTATATCTAAAATCCTGATCGCAGCAAAAATTCCTTTGTCAGCCCTGTTTTTTTACTGTCGCTGCCAGACGCCCCGGCAGAATCCGCAGAGGATTCCCCTTTTTCAAACAGCAGCAGACGCTCCACATATTTTCCAATAATATCGTTCTCCAGATTCACCAGATCCCCTGGCCGTTTTTCGGTTAATATAGTTTCGCTTAACGTATGGGGGATCACAGAAACTTCAAACCGATCCTTCCAGACGCCCGCAACCGTCAGGCTGATCCCATCGATCGCGACAGAACCTTTTACCACAATACCGCGCAGAATTTCTCCGGGTGCGCTAATCTGGCAGCGGATGGCATTGCCGTCCTTTGTCATGGTTTTTATTGTTCCGGTCCCGTCGATATGGCCGGAAACGATATGGCCGCCAAAACGCCCGTCTGCCGCCATGGCCCGTTCCAGGTTTACGCTGCTGCCCGTGGTCAGCAATCCAAGGGCGCTCCTCGAAAACGTTTCCGGCATAACATCCGCCGTAAACCCGCGGCCATCCAGTTTTATAACCGTCAGGCAGACGCCATTGACTGCGATGCTGTCGCCTGTTTTCGTCCCTTCGAGTACCTTCTTCGCCTGTATGTGAAGTCGGTCCGGCCCGATATGCAGGATTTTTCCTGTTTCTTCTATAATTCCTGTAAACATGACGCCACCTCCCAGTTCACCAGAATATCTTCTCCAACCCGCCGTATTCTGGGATTTTTTAAGAAAAACGCATGATCCGGCAACTCTACGCCAACCCCTGCCACCGGCGTTTTTGCCCCTGCGCCGCCAAATAATTTCGGCGCAATATAAGCCTCGACTTCCTGTACAATCCCGCTTTTTAACGCGCTGTAGTTCAGCATGGCTCCTCCCTCTAAGAGAATACTGTCAATTCCCTGCGCGCCTGCTTTTTGCATCAAGGCGGGAAGGCTGACATGGCCGTCTTCTAACGGCAGCGTGATGATCTGACAGCCAGATTCCTCAAATACCTTTCTTCTCTCTGTATCTTCTGCCGCAGTCGCAAGAATGGTCGGAATTTCTCTGGCCGTTTTTACCACCTCAGATTCCGGCGAGATTCTAAGGTGCGTATCACAGATAATGCGGATGGGGCTTCGCTTTCCTTCCAGTCTGCAGGTCAGCCTCGGATTATCTGCCAGTACAGTCCCTGCTCCTGCCATAATCCCCATATATTTATGGCGGCTTAACTGCACCCGTTCCCTTGCGGCTTCCCCGGTAATCCATTTGGACGCGCCTGTGCGGGTCGCTATTTTTCCATCTGCGGTCATGGCATATTTCATCACTACATACGGTGTTTTTGTTCGGATATAGTGAAAGAAAACCCTGTTTAATTCCAGGCATTCCTCTTCGCAAATACCTGTGATCACTTCAACGCCATGCTGTCTTAGGACTGCCGCGCCTCTTCCCGCCACAAGGGGGTTAGGGTCCATAGAGCCGATAAACACCCTCCTGATTCCGCTGCTTAAGATAACTTCTGTACAGGGCGGCGTTTTCCCATAATGGCAGCAAGGCTCTAGCGTAACATATAAGTCCGCTCCCCGCAGATCTGTGCTGCAGTTTACAATGGCGTTCCGTTCTGCATGGTATTCCCCATATCTGTGATGGTAATCCTGATTGATTATGCGCCCGTCTTTTACAAGAACGGCTCCTACCATGGGATTTGGATTGGTAAAGCCTTCCCCTTTCCTGGCCTCCCGAATGGCCAGTTTCATATAATCTTCCGGATTCATTCTGCACTTCCTTTCTGTTATCCCTGCCATCCTGCAAAATCAAGCAGAAAAGCGCCATCTTCCCCACTCGTGCGCCGGATGCCCGTCAGCTCTGCCGACATTCTTCCTTTTGGCGCCCGTGTGCAATCGGGCAGGGAAGATTTATCTTCCCCTGCCCGCCGCGCGCCCCGTATGCTGCGTCGGCAGCAATCTTCCATATGCCGGGCTGTACATAAAAAACCGGAAGATACATTGCTGCAGCTTCCGGGCATTTCCTATCACTTTTCTGTATGCCGCCCTGAAAATATTCCTAACGGCGGCTGTCTGTCCCGGATTTAAAAACGGCTCTGAAATAGCATTCTATTCCAGAGCCGATCCATCGCATTGAAAAATGATATCCGAATCTTCTTTCATCCAGACTGTACTGTCGGCTTCGGAATTGCACCGAATCATGCCTTGCGGCTCGTGGGCTGTTACCACCGGTAGGGAATTCCTCACATTCTGTGAAGTCACCCTGCCCTGAAGATTGTTATTTAATTTATACTGTAATTACCTTACCACAGCATCCGGGATATGTCAAATAGTTATCGAATAAAATTCGTCTTATCTGCGTATTCATTTTCCGGCTGCATAATTCCCTGATTCTTTCCGGCTTCGATGCACTTTAACAGCCATGCCATATTCCTGCCCAGGTTGCGCATAACCTGAAGCCCTTCTTTATCCTGCAAAACCTCTTCCGGCTTATTGCCATGTACCATATTCCAATAAGAAGAGGATACAATGGGCATTTCGGAAATGGTAAAATATTTATTCAATACGTCCACAGACGCCGTCGTTCCGGCTCTTCGCGCGGAAGCAATGGCAGCCCCCGGTTTATGCGCAAACGCGCTCTTACCGGAATAAAACATTCTGTCTAAGGCGCTCTGGATTCTTCCGGACGGATGGGCATAATAAACCGGAGTTCCAAAGATAAAACCATCGGATTCCCTGGCTTTTTCAATCACCTGGTTAATGCAGTCGTCGTCAAAGATACAGCCCGGATGCTTTGTATTGCACTGCCCGCATCCAATGCAGTCCCGGACCTGGCCTGCTCCCAGGTATATGATCTCCGTTTCCAGCCCCTCCTGCTGCAAAGTCTTTTCAATTTCCGTCAACGCCGTATAGGTGCAGCCTTTTTCTTTTGCGCTTCCGTTGATTAATAATACTTTCATAGATGTCCTCCTGTCAATCATACTATTTTACAGTAACGTTTACTTTCGTACTCTTTTTATTGGAAGAGCGTATGGTTATCGTCGCCTTCCCGCTCTTTTTCGCGGTAATCTTTCCAGACTTTGTGACTGCGGCCACTTTTGCATTGGATGAAGTATATCTGATTTTTTCCGTAGCCGTAATCGGTGTTCTTGCAATCTGCAGCTGGTACTTCTGCCTCTTCTTTAAGGTAAGTTTTTTCACGTCCGCCTTCAGCTTTGTCGTCGTTACCTTTCCTTTAACAATCCGGAAGGTGCAGGAAGCGGACGCTCCTTTTACGGTTGTTACCGTAATCTTTGCCGTTCCTGTCTTCTTTGCCGTAATCTTACCTTTTTTCGTTACGGCTGCAACTCTTTTATTGCTGCTCTTCCATTCTTTGATCCGATCGCCTTTCTGCAGACCTGATGCTTTCAAAGCCGTCGTACTCTTCCTGACCTGCAGCTTTGTTTTTTTCGCATTCAGACGAACCACAGGTTTTACAACTGTAATCGTACAGGCGCCCCGAACCCCGCTTCCGTCTGCAGCCGCAGCCGTAATGGTCGCTGTTCCGGCTTTTTTGGCGGTTATGGTACCATTCGCGTCTACAGCTGCAATCTCCGGATTGGAAGATGACCAGGAAATATCTGGCCTGGACGCGTTGGACGGCGTCACATTCGCCTGTACAGTTGTGCTTTCGCTTACAAAAATCCTCTCTGCCGCTGCTTTGACGCGAATGCCTGTTACTCTCACAAAAGGTTTGGACTGATTGCCGTCACCGCCTGTGTCTTTCGCTTTTTCAACGGTAATCACGCAGCTGCCCTGCGTTTTGCTTCCGTCTGCAGCTGTGGCGGTAATTGTCACCGTTCCGGCTTTTCTGGCAGTTACAGTTCCTTTCTCATCTACATCGGCAATGGAAGGATCGGAGGATAGCCATGTTACCTGTTGATTGGACGCATTGGCAGGCAGGATCTCCGCTCTTACAACCGTACTTCCGGTTTCATCGATTTTTTCTGCATCCGGCTTTACTGTTATACTGGATACTTTTACAGGTTTTGACGGATCGTTTGGCGTTATATCAGAATCACCGCCTGGGTTTTCGCCTTCTCCATCCTGATATCCTGCTTTATAGGTTATCTCCAGCTTTCCATCTCTCAGGTTAAACTCGTATCCGCCGGAAAGCAGTAAAAATTTTGCACAGTTAAGGCCGTTATGCAGCTCCATACCCTGGTAGTCCACTCCTTGGGCTGTCTTTGCGCCTTCTGCTGCATCCTCTGAAATTGGCAGATAGAGAGCTGCCGTCGTGTTTGCCGGAATTTCCGCCTGATAAGAGACAAATTTTTGATCCTCTGTTTTCCAGGAAACGTTTATCCTACCATAATACGATTCATAGCTGCTGTCAACCGAATTAATTCGTTTTTGATTATTATACGCTTCTCCCAAATCCGGCGTCGGCTGCAGGATTATATGTTTAAAACCGGGATTCTGTTCATCTGCGCTGATTCCGGCCATATAACGGTACATCCATTCTACCACGGAACCATATGCATAATGGTTAAACGAGTTCATTTCACTGTCGCCAAAGCCGACTCCCGGCGTGTAGGAATTCCAGCGTTCCCAGATCGTCGTCGCTCCGGCCAAAACCTCAAACAGCCAGGACGGCTGACCTTCCTGAAGCAAAAGATCATAGGAAACATCTCCATGTCCGATTTCTGTCAGCACTGGCGTAATTACATTGGAGCCAAGGAATCCGACTGCCAGTGTATTCCTGCCATATTTCGCACGTACACTGTCTGCAGAGGGATTTTCATTTCGAATGTTTTGAATCAAAAGTTCCTCCGCCGCCTGTTTCATTTCCTCACTGTTATAGAAACCAAGTTTTAACATCCAGAGCAGGGAAGTCTGGGAATTATTCTCCCATATGCCTTTTTTATCCGTATTGCTCTGAAACTGCAGGCCTACATTTCCTTCTTTTGATTTTATGGTCAGGTTTCCATTTGTAAATTCCACATGTGTCTGCAGGAACTTCTGCTTTACTGCTTCGTATTTACGGCTGTATGCATCGGCCTTCGCTTCGTTCCCCAGAATATCCGCAATTTTAGCCATAAGCTGATTCATATAGCCGTAATAATAATCATTCATCACTTCAATACTGGTTCCCTGGAACGACAGCCAGTCGCCATAGTTCTGATTCCCGGATGCAGGCGCCTGATCCGCCGCTCTTTCATGCGCTTTCAGATAATCCATATAGTGTACCAGAGCCTCCCAGCTTTCCGCCAGGATTTCCGTATCGCCTGTCTGCTGATATAATACCCAGGGCACGATAATCAGGACATCACTCCAGCCTGCCGCCCAGGGCTGGAAAAATCCGTCGAGATCGTCCGCCACACCAGGCACATAGCCCTTGAGAAACGTATTTTCATTATAAATATCCTGCATCTCATTTAAAAATGCAGCCGAATCAAAATTATAAACCGCTGTCTGGGCAAATGCCTGGGTATCGCCGCTCCAGGAAAGCCGCTCATCTCTTTGATTACAGTCGGTCGGCGTTGTAAAATAATTGCTTAGCTGCCCATGGATTACATTGGAAAACAGCTGATTGACATGTTCATTGTTTGTCGTAATGGTACCCGTCTGTTTTGTTACAGAAGACAGCGCCTTTGAAGTAAGCCCATATACCGTAATCGTATCGCTTGCCATAATCTGGACATACTGATAGCCAAAATAGGACATGGCGGGCTGATATGTTTCTTTTCCCATTCCTGCAAATACATAGGAAACACTGGATCTGGCGCCTCTCAGGCTCTTTTGATACAGGGAACCTTTTGGCCCGTCCGCCTGCGTCGCTCCGTTTCCGGCAGCGCTGCCGTCGTTAAGCATCTCGGCAAAATTCAGAACAGCCCGTGTTCCTTCCCTTCCGGAAAACGTGATATTCGGCACCGCGGATATATTTTGCCCCATATTAACAATCAGTTTCTGGCCTTTTTTCAGTTCTATGCCTTCCCCAAATACACTTTGGGAAGCTGTCGCTTCATAAGAATCTTCTATCATCACTTCACCAGCCGGATACTGTTCTGTCGCACCTGTGGCGCTGGTATATGTATACGCAGATACTGCTTCTCTGTCATAAGCCGACGCAAACTTCCCTGGAATCGCATTCTGGGCGCGTATCGTTCCCGCATAAGCAGTTTCTGACATTATCATATTCTGATACAGGGTTTCATTTCTGACCATTCCCTGATCAAACTGATCCAAAACGGTTTCCCAGTTCTGCCCATCATCGGAAATCTCTACCGTATATACCTTTGGATAGTTCGCGCAGAGCCCATAAGAAATAGATTCCTTTTCTGCCCTTGGATAAAACTTCAGCTGGTCAAACCGGATTTCCTGATCAAAGTCAAACTGAATCGTAATCGGCTCAGACAGGCTCATAAACTGCTCTCCACGCCCTAAAATATCCGTGGAATATCCGGCGTCATTGGAAACGCCGTAATTTCCGTCTGTCAGGTTTTTGGCGTTCCACTGTGCAACGGCGTCCAATGTATGGTCGCTTACCTGCGGCGTAATTCCGGAAACTACATTCTCCTCTCCATCTAACAGCTCCAGTTCCATAATCTGCAGACGGTTTTCATTATCCTCCGCCACTGCCGGGCCTGTTTCTAAAACAGAGATCCTGACATGTTTTGCCGCCAACCGATCCGTAAATTCATTGCCAATGTAAAATTCATGAACTTCCGGATGAAGCAGATAATTGCGCATTTCGGATACAGTATATGCTCTGGCTGCCACCGCTTCTGTCCAGTTTGTGTCTTCCGCCGGCTCCGCTTCCTTCTGGCTTCCGCTTAAATCCACCGTCTTCCAGTTCTGTCCATCCGCAGATACCATAAGCGCATACGTCTTAGGATAATTGGCGCACTCATAGCCTGCTATAGAAGTTACCTTTGTTCTGGGATAAAGGTTCATGTTCTCCAATGTTACTGCTTTCCCCAGATTTAAAGTTATAGAAACAGGAGTATCCAAAGCAAAGGCTGTCTGGCCATTTCCAAGTACCGTAGAAGTATATCCTTTATCAGAATCCCAGCCATAATCGCCGTCCGTAAGATGCGACGCGCCCCACTGTCCATTAGGCGACCATGTATTCGAAATATCCGGTGAAACTCCCTTTGCCATATTATTGCCGTCTTTATCCAAAAGCTCCAGCTCCATAATCTGCAGAAGGTTTTCCCTGTTATTATCCGCAGGGCCTGCTTCTTTTACAAGAAGCCTTACCCAGGAGGCTTCCACCGGAGCAAATGTATTGTGAATAACAGAAACCTTTTGTTCCCCGGCTGATTTTGGCTGCGCATTCACCCAATCGCTGTCGTCATATCCAACCTGCGTAAAATCGCCCAGTTCCTCTGCAAACACAGCGTTGTAATCTTCTCCATAGTAAACGCCGTTTCCTGTAATGCCACCCCTTAACGTACCTTTCCAGTCAGTCGTATTCGTTGCAATATTCTGCACGCTCCCATCCCTATATGTCACCCGAAGGAGCGCTTTCACTGCTGGCTGGGATACTGTAGTAGCCATTCCGCTAATCCAGCCATTTCCAGCCAGAACAGAGACTGCGGCTTTCGAATCTTCTGCCAGAAAAGAAGTGACATCATAGGTCTGGTACCCCTGGCTGACAGCTCTGTTTCCATAGCCGGGATTCATATGATGATAGACAATACCTCCATGCTCATTATATTCACCCACACGGTTTCCATTCACATAAGCTTCATACGCTCCGAGCGCCGTGATATATAGTCTGGCTTTTTCCACTTCCTTATCCTGCAGTGCCTGTTCTGTCCGAAAAATGGGAGCTGCCTGGCTGGAATTTAACCGGATAAATGCAGCGTTTTTCCATTCCTCCTGATTTGTCACACCCGTTTCAAAAACAGCGCTTTCGCTATAAGAGGTTCCTGTCTCATCCCACACCGTAACTGTCCACTGATACTGCACGCCTTCTTCTAAAGCTGCGCCGCACACAATTCCCGTAGAACGATCGTCTTCCACTTTGCCGCTGTCCCAGACAACTGTCTCACCCTGTTTCACCACAACCTGATAAGCTGTCTGTTTTGCGCCAATCCGGCCGGAACGCATTTTCCATGCAAAGTGTACTGAATCCCCGTCGATTCCCACCGGATTTGTCAGGTACTCTGTCGTCAGCCCTGTTATAGCAGTCTGCGGCTGTGCGGACTGCTCCGCGGCAGCTGGTACCGAACCCGATCCAATTGCCAGACAGACGGACAGTACCAGAGCCATCACCTTTGATACCCTCATACATTTTTTCATCTTGCTTCCTCCTCTTTTATACAACGTACTTCCAGAAGCTCTTTTTAGGGCAAGCTTCCACTCCCAAACCAACATAAGAAATCCCATTTTCGACACAAAACTATATCTGCTTACTGATTCATTATTTTATAACTACCCTTACCCGTTTATAAATACCATTCTGCGTATACAGGTACACATAACAGCTGCCTTTAGCCTTTCCTTTGATTTTTCCCTGTTTGCTCACAGTCGCCACATTTGGGTCCGACGACTCATAACGGAATTTTGCAATATGGGTCTTTACCGTTTTTTTGGACTTAAGCTTTGGTTTCAGAGTAAATGTCTTTCCTTTTTTTACCGTTACTTTTGTCTGCTTATACAAGATGGACGTCGGATTTGCGTACTTTCCGCCATTTGTACAGGCATGGACGGATACGGAAGTAGCTACAATGCGCTTTTCTCCATAAATATTCTTGTAGGCGGATACAATATATTTATAGTAAACGCCTTTTTTCAGCTTTGTCTGTTTATAGCTCTTTTGGGAGGAAGAAAGTTCCTTCAAAAGCTGCATTTGCTTACCGCAGGGAGCGCCATAAACCAGATAGCCGTCCGCGCCTTTTACTTTGCTCCAGGAAAGCGTGACGGATTTGTTCCCGCCTGCCGCTTTTGCCTTCAGCGCTGCAAAGGCGCTTCCTTTTGGATCTCCCTTGTCCGTATTCGCTTTTGTAATTGCTTTCTGGCTTTCCTCTGCCGGCACAGTTCCCCACTGCGCTTTTTCTTTTGCCGCCTGTTCCTGTTCTGCCTTTTCTTTCTCTGCTTTTTCCTGCTCTGCTTTCTCATATGCTGCCAGAAGATCTGCATAGGTTTTTTCCGCATCTGTTAATTTCTTGTAGGTTTCCGCGTTAATCAACGCTTTTTGGGCAGTTGTCAGCTTGTCGTATGTTCTCCTTGCCAGATCAATCTTGGCTTTGCTGCCGGTACTGTACGTCACCGTTCCAATCGCTTTGATTGCAATAACCGCAGCTTCCGCTGCCCCCCGATCCGCTGTTTGCTGCCCGGACGCCTGCTCCAGCTTTGTATACTCGGTCTCCGCCGCTGTCAGCTTTTTATACAATTCTGCTGATACCAGCCTTTTCTGGTCTTCGGTCAGCGCATTATATGCTTTCCTGGCCAAAGCGATCTTCTCTTTGCATTCCGCCGTGCATACGACAGTTCCAATCGCTTTGATTGCTTCCTCCGCCTCTTTCGCCGCCTGCTGATCGCGTTCTTCTTTTTCTTCTTTCAGCCTTTCATATTCGGCTTCCGCCGCCGTCAGCATCTTATAAATCTCTGTGGTAACCAGTCCCTTCTGCGCATCCGTCAGGCTGTCGTATGCTTCCCTGGCCTGATCCATCTTCTCTTTGCATTCCGCCGTATATTCGACAGTTCCAATTGCCTGAATTTTTACCTCTACTGCCCTTGCAGCTTCCAGATCCTTTTTTCCTTCGTCGCTTTCTCCTGCCAGCCTTTGATATTCGGCCTCTGCCGCAAGCAGAATTGCATATGTTTCCTGATTCAGCATACTTTGCTGCTTCTTACTCAAAGTTTCATATGCCTCCCATGCCAGGTCAATTCTTTCTTTTGAAGATGCATCATACGCTACCGTACCGATTGCTTTGATTACCGCTTCCGCGCTTTCTACAGCTTCCCGATCCAACTCATCCTGCGCCGCCTGCTCCGCCAGTCTGGTATATTCGGCCTCCGCGTCTGTCAGAACTGTGTAAATGCCTTCCGTTATAAGGCTCTTCTGCGACTCGGTCAACGCATTATATGCCTCCCTCGCCGCATTGATTTTCTCCTTGCAGTCCACATCTAACGTTACGGTTCCAATTGCTTCAATCAGTTTTTCTGCAGATTCTGCTGCCGCAAAATCTGCTCCCGGCTCCGGATAAGAATGGTATAATTCCAAAATCCCATCTTCTCCCAGCGGATAATCAAAAATACTCACTTCATCAATCAGGCCGTTATAATATTCACCGTTTCCCCAGTTTGCCCTTCCAATATAAACAACGCCGTCTTTCCCTACAATATCTTCGATCTTATATTCGCTGTCTGTTTCTTTATTCGTGCTTACACCGTTAATATAGATACTTGTATCCGTAAGGCTGAACACAACGGTAACAAATTTCCACTCATTCAGTACATTCTGCGCATTGGCATTCGATGGACGAATACCGCTGTTGTTATATCGTTCCGCCGTAATCGTTCCATTCTCAAGGATACCCAGGTAGCACTCTGTTCCATTCTTCTGCGTATCAGCGTTTTTTGATGCATAGAACGCCCAGTTGGCATTTGTATTGCTTATCTTGCTCCAGTAAGATACGGTCAGTCTTTTACAGTCTTTGAAAAGAGCGTTTCCTTCCGTATCAGTCAGCGTCAGATAATTTTTGCCTCCCTCCAGGCTTAACGCCCTGCCGGATACCGCATCATTTGACAGCACATTTGCGCCGCTGGCATTGGCCTTTGCTCCTTCTCCGGCAAATCCTGTTTCCTCGCTGTCAAAGGTAAACTCAGCGATACATCTATGCGTCTCCACAGGATGCGTATGCTCTCCGTAAAGCGCTGTAACTTCTTCCTGGGACATTGCGTAATTGTAAATGCTCATCTCATCCAGCCAGCCGTTAAAATATTCTCCGCTCCCCCAGTTCGCCTTACCAATGTAGACGATGCCATGATCTCCTGTAATTTCCGGAAGCGCATAGCCGCTGGCTGTTTCACTCCCCGCCAGTTCTCCATTGACATAGATACAGGTTCCTGTTTTGCTGTAAACAACCGTAATATGTTTCCATGCCCGTTTTGCTGTCTCTGCCGACGCAGACTCCGGACGTTCCCCTGTATTCTTATAACGCTGCGCCGTAAGTTTGACTCCCTCGTCAATTACGCCAAGATAGCGCTCCGTTCCAACGCCCTGCCCGTTATCATTGGCAGATGCGTAAAACGCCCAGTTCGCGGAAGTATTGTTGACTTTGCTCCAATAAGACACCGTTAGTTCGTCGCAGCAGTCAAGCAGGGGGTTCCCCTTCGCATCCGTAACTTTCAGATAATTACTGCTTTTGCTTCCGTCTAAGCGCAGCGCGTTTCCGGATACCGCCTGATCGGTCAGGACATTTGCGCCGACAGACTGAGCTTTGGCGCCAGCTCCGGCAAAACCTGTTTCCTCGTCGTCAAAGGAAAACTTCGCAATACACTTTTTCTCAACCGGATAATTCGGTGCGGCATTTTGTTCGTACAGTTCTGTAATCTCTTCCTGGCTAAGGCCGTAATTGTAAATGCTTACTTCATCTAAAAGACCGTTATAGTATTCGCCATTTCCCCAATTTGCCTTGCCGATATAAGCAGTACCATTCCTTCCCAGAATTTCAGAAACCGTATCCTCACTGGAAACTTCGCTCACTTTCATCCCGTCGATATAAAGCTCTGTCACATGTTCCCGGTATACCGCCGTAAGATATCTCCATTCGCCCAGTTCCGCCTCTGCGGCAGGATTCTGCGGATGGCTTCCGAGATTATAATAACGGTTCAGTTCAACCCGGTTCCCTCCATCATAAACACCCAGATATTTCTCCCGGTTCCAGATAACCGTCTTATCATTGGGCGCCGCATAGAATCCCCAGTTCGCCCCTGCGCTATAGAGTTTGCTCCAATAAGATACCGTAAGCTCTTTACAGCCATTTACAATCGATTTGCCTTCCGAATCAATCAGTTTCAGGTAATTTCCGCTCTCTGCCCCGTCCAGCTTTAACGCCTTACCGGATACCGCATTGTCCGAAAGTTTTACAGCAGACTGGCTTTCTGCTTTTGCGTACCCGGTTTCCTCCGCGTATGTAAATCCGCTCTCTTCATTATCAAAGCTAAAATAAGCAATCCGCCTTTTCTCAATAGGCTTTAAATCCTCATACTGTTCCTCAGCCAGAACAAGAGCCTGATAATTCATTACCCATGGTTTCTGCTCCGCCGTCAAAGCTTCATATGCGCTTCTGGCGTCTGTAATTTTCGCAAAACATGTTTCTGTGAAAGTTACTGTGCCAATTGCACTGATTTTATCCATTACAGCTCTGGCAGCCGCTTTCTCCGCCAAATGATCCGCGTCATCCGCCCCAGGGTTCTGTGCGGCCGGATACCCTTCATAATCTTTTTTTGCTTCGGTATCATCCAGGGCAAAATTATAAATGCGCACTTGATCCAAAAGCGCGTTACAATATTCGCCCTGCTTACTCCAGTTCGCCTTTCCAATATAAAAGACACTTTCCTCCCCTAAAATATCCGCTATGGAATAATGGTTCTGAAGCGCTGCTTTCCTCTCGCCATTGACATAGACTGCCGTCATATTCCTGCCAAAAGAAACTGTAATGTGCTTCCAGACATCCTTTGCAGCTGCTTCGGCTATGTTCGAGATTCTGGTTCCTGTGTTCTTGTACCGCTCGACCGTCAATACACCGCCGTTTTCAAACGCCCCCAGATAAACTTCCGAACCAAGAACCTGCGGCTCATCATCCGGTGCCGCATAAAATATCCAGTTCGTACCATTGCCGTCCGCCTTACTCCAATAAGATATGGTCATTTCCTCCCAGCCGCCCGCCAGCGGTTCTCCCTGATCATTGGCCAGGCACAGATAATTCCTGCCGCTGCCGTCAAAGCTTAACGCTTTTCCTGCTTTTGCATCCTCTGACAAAACAGGCCGCCCTGCGCTGTTTGCCCTGGCATCGCCGGAAACAAACCCGTCAATTTCATCATCAAACGTAAATTCCGCGACAAGCTTCCGGCCTTCCATAGCTTTTATACTGCTCTCACGCATCGCATAATTGTATATCGTAAAATCGTCTAAATATCCATGAAAGTTTTCCCCAATCTGCACGACGCCGCCTGTACCCAGAATGGTCTCAAGGCTTCCCTGGTTTTTTGCATCTGACTGCAGAACGCCGTTTACATACAGCTTCACATGCCCGGCCTGGTATACCGCCACAACATGATTCCAGCCACCGCTTAAACTCCCCTCTGCAGAATTTCCGCTTCCATTTTCTTTTCGGTCTGCAAATACCCCCGTTCCACGCTCCACTATACGGATATAGCTGCCTGCGTCTGCAGAAGCCGCGGCATAAAATGGAATCCCCTCGCCCGTACCACCTGATTTACTGTAATACGAAATGGTGAGCTCCGTACAGCCGCCAAGCAGGGCGCTTTTGTCCTCTTTCGTAACCGTAAGGCACTCGCTGCCGCTTAAGGAAAGTACCATTCCACGCTCTTCATCCTTTACAAAAGAAAGCGTATCCGAGGAAGAAGCAACCGCTCCGGCTCCCGTCAGGCCGCTGGCTTTATCATCCAGATGAAATCCCGCTATCTTCCTTTTTGAGGGCTCCTTCTGCTCCACATACCACTGCTGATTCCAGCCGCCCTCATACCACCACTGGCCAAGCGCCGCGTCATCCTCTGTCCTTGCATTGAAGTATTCCAGAACAAGGCTGCAGGAACCGGATACAATCCGGTATATATAATCCCCTGTCACTTTCAGAAATGCAAGCCTCTGGCACATCTCCCCGGTCACGTTATTTCCCAGCACATATCTTGTTCCAGGTTTATAAGCCGCCGCATCCGAGGTATAGGTATCGGCCTCCGTCTGAATTACCCTGCCGGTTACGGTATTCGTAACGATATACTCCCCGTCCCCGGTATTCCTTACTTCCCACCATTCTTCCTCCATTGTGCCCTTCGCCGCGCTCTGCAGCAGGCCATTCCTGTCCACCAGGCATTTTTTGGAATTCCTGTTCCAGAAACGGTAAATGCCGTCTTCGAGATTTCCGTTCATCTCTTCCGCATTTTTGCCTTCTTCTGTTGTGCTGATATTATGGAATGTCAATGACTGCCAGCCTGGCTCATCACCGCCTCTGGTTCCTCCCTCCGTAAACGGGGCAGTTCCATCCGGATACAACACTTTTTCCAGCTCCGGTGCCTCTAATCCCATACGATTGACATAATGATTATATACTGCGGTAAACACCGGACGCCTGGAACCCCTTGACGCTCCGGATATTCCCGGATTTCCTTCCCATTTTCCATTTGCGCTATTATACCGCTCATAATACGAATACGGCACATCATCATCCCAGTTATTGTATTTTGCCACATATTCCGCCGCTTTCAGAAAACGATTATCTGAAAGCCCGTAAAGATTTTCCCCCTGGCTCCATGCCATTTCGTTAATAGCGCCGCAAAGACTGATTCCAAGCGTTGTATGTCCCTGATCCCTGCCGGCTTCCTGCCACTGTGCCAGTCCTACATCATAGACATAGGGCATCGCATTGTAAAAAGAGCCCTGCCCCACTCCATTGCGGTAATATTCCACCGCTTCTTCATAAATGTCCGTTCTGTCACAGAAAATTCCAATCGCCAGCATTCCCGCGATGTTGCACAAATCCCAGTTTGCCCAGTAATTGCGGATTCTCCTGCCTTCAGAAGTGCCGTTATGATTTACAAGGAAATCATGGTTCATCGGATAAAATACATTTAACAAAAGCGTATCCATAGCCTCTTTGTCAAAATCCTCACGATCCCGCACCAGTTCCGCCGCATTTGCCATCTGGTAGCCGTATATGCCGGAAGCTAAAAACCTGTCGGCATTTCCGCTTAAAGATTTCATCGTATGGGACCAGCCATTTAAAATTCGTACGGCGGCTTCTCCATACTGCTCCCCTGCACCCAACTGGTAAAGCAGCGCGGTCTGGTACGCCCGTTCAATGTCTATGAACATCTGCGCCCGGTTGTCCCCGCTTCCTCCGCGCACGACATGCTCCAACGGCCTTCCTCCCCATCCCGGATTGGAAAATCCGTCGCCAGCCAAAGCATGATACGCCGAAATCGTCGGCTCCACATTATTTGCCACATTCTTTTTGATCGCCTCGATGCTTTCTGCCGTATGCATCAGCCCCGGATGCACAAAAACGCTGTCTGAAACAGGCGTTTCTTCCGCCGCCGTTACATTGCCGTCCGGCAGCATGGCAGCCAGGGACACTATCATACAAAAGACCAGTATCCAGGAAACCAAGTTCCGTCCTCTTTGAACCCTTTTCATCTTAAATCACCATCCTCTTTCTTTCTTAGATTTTTTATTTTCCCCTCAGGCTGCAGCTCCGTCCAATGATTGCTTTATTATACCGTATCTCCCCAAAAAATTGTTCTCAAATACAATACAAATAGACCCATATTCGACACTAATACATCCTCACGCCTCACGCTCTGCCGATACCTGATCTTTTCGGATACTGCGCCAGCCATTGTGTTTCGATCAGATTCGCTATTCTCTTTTTGAGAAAAAGATGATACACTATAACTGCACAGCAACACAGAAGAAAGGAAGATTCCCATGAATAATTTTACCTACTACACCCCGACCCGAATCTTGTTCGGCAAAGATACCGAGCTGCAAATCAGCGAGCTGCTAAAGGATTTGCACTGCCGGAAAATCCTGCTTCATTATGGCGGCGGCAGCGCGAAACGTTCCGGGCTGCTTTCCCGTATTGAAGCCGCACTGCAGGCATCTGGAATCGAATATGTCTCCCTTGGCGGCGTTAAGCCAAATCCCCGGCTGTCCCTTGTATACGAAGGCATTGCGCTTTGCAGAAAGGAACATGTCGATTTTATCCTTGCCATTGGCGGCGGCAGTGTTATTGACTCTGCAAAAGCCATTGGCTATGGCGTTGCAGGCGACGGGGATGTCTGGGATTTTTATCTGAAAACACGGGCTCCGGAGAGCTGCCTTCCCATTGGCTGCATCCTGACAATTGCCGCTGCCGGAAGTGAAATGAGCGACTCTTCGGTTATTACAAATGAAGACGGCTGGTTAAAGCGCGGATGCCACAGCAGCTTCTGCCGCCCGAAATTTGCCGTACTAAACCCGGAACTGACCTATACGCTGCCCCAATACCAGACAGAAAGCGGCTGTGTGGATATTATTATGCACACCATGGAACGCTACTTTAACCAGGCGGAAAATATGGAACTAACAGACGGCATCAGCGAAAACCTGATGCGCACCGTTATTAAATGCGCCAAAATCCTAAAACAAGATCCCACCAATTACAACGCAAGAGCAGAAGTCATGTGGGCAGGTTCTCTCTCCCATAACGGCCTGACCGGATGCGGTACGGACGGCGGGGATTGGGCGTCCCATCAGCTCGAACATGAACTGGGCGGTATGTTTGACGTAGCGCACGGCGCAGGGCTTGCCGCCGTATGGGGAAGCTGGGCAAGATATGTATACAAAGAAAATCCCCTTCGCTTTGCCAGATTTGCGGTAAACGTACATCAGATAGAAGCCTCCCGCCAGGATCTTTCCACGCTTCCCGCAGAAGAACTGGATGCATTGGCGCTTGCCGGAATCAAAGCAATGGAGCAATTTTACCGTTCTATTGATATGCCAGTTTCCATCCGTGAACTTGGCGTAGAACTTACCGATGAACAAATTGAGGAACTGGCCGATAAATGCAGCTTCGGTCAAACCAGAACGGTCGGGATCATAAAAAAATTAAATAAGGCGGATATGATGGAGATATATAAAGCTGCCAGATCGTAGTTCCCCGCTGCAGCATTCCATACGAAATAAAGAAAGGTGAGAACAACATGACAAACAAAATCAGTACAGAACAAGCGCCCGGCGCAATCGGGCCATATTCCCAAGGATATGAAGCAAACGGTTTTATTTTTACTTCCGGGCAGATTGCAATTATCCCGGAAACAGGAGAAGTCGCACAGGGAATTGAAGCGCAGACAGAGCAGTGCTGCAAAAATGTCGGCGCTATCTTAAAAGCGGCCGGCTGCGGATATGGCAACGTCATAAAAACGACCTGCTTTCTGGCGGATATGGGAGATTTCGCCGTATTTAACGAAATTTATGCCAGATACTTTACCTCCAAACCAGCGCGCAGCTGCGTTGCCGTAAAGGAACTGCCAAAAGGCGTCCTCTGCGAAGTCGAAGCCATTGCCGTAAAATAAAAACCGGCTGCCCGCCCTGCAAATTTGGGTTATGGCAGCCGGTCTCAATAGGCTGTAAACATACATCATTCCGGTAATTCTCCGGCATCTGTATAAAAAGGGCTGTCAGCTCTGACCGCCCTTTCTGTTCAGGCTCCTGCATCTATTGTCAGTCCTTTTAAATCTTCTAACAGCAGCTTTTCTTCTTCCATGATTTTCTGTATCTCATCATCAATATCACGGACAATATCATCCCCTTTTGCCGCGGCCTCCGTCATATCGGCAATACTCTCACGCACTTCCTCCGCAGCAGCTTCGGCCTGGCTCTTCTTCTCCTTTGCAGCCTCGATCTGTTCTTCCAGTTCTTCTTCTTTTTCTTTCTTCTCTTCGGCTGCTTCCTGGAGCTCTTCTGCTTTTTCTTCGATCTTATCCTTGGCGTCGTCTACCAGCATTCCGACAATCTCCTTAGAAGCTGCCTCCAGCATCTCTTCCTTCGTTTTCTGGGCATCCTCCATAGCATGGGATTTCAGACGGTCAATTTTAATGCTGCGGACTGCTTTGCCCTCCGCTACCATTTCATCCTGATAGTCACCCATTTTCGTCTTCCAGTGATCCGCCTCTTTGTACAATTCCATGGCCAGCTTCTGGTACTCTGTCATCTCGCCCATATTGGCCAGACGTTCCTGTTCTTCTTCTGTAAGCGTTACCGAAGATCCGGGTTTTTGCATCTCGTACTGTTTTTGCAGAAGCTCCAAATCCTTCTGCTCCTGGCTGTCGTCTGCAATCCCGCAGGCCTCTTTTGTCTCCTGCATCTTCTGATTGACATCTTTTAAAAACGCGCTTGCTTCTTCACTGTCATCCTGAAGCTGGCGGATACGGCCTTTATGTTCCTCGGATAATTCATCAATCTTCTTTTCAGATTTATTCGTAGAAGTCACGACATGCATGGCTCCCTTCATCGCCAGCTGTTTCTTCATTGCAGCTTTTTCCCCAATTGACTGCTCCTGTCCTCCAAACAACTGATTTCCAAAGAAAAATGACTTGTGCTGTTGTGTAATCTTCATAGGCTCCTCCTGTTCTGATATTCTGTTCTGTCTTACTGCCCTACTTTCTATATCGGCAACTTATACGCATAATTAACGGAAAATACTGCATTTTACCAGTTAATTCCTGAAACAGACAGCTCTCTCTGCCTCTGCAGCCGCTCCTTCAAACTGTCCAGAAACTGAGCGTTTCCCGTTACCGTAAGCATTGGGCCAAAGGACATAACTTCAATCAGAAGTTCCGTCTCCATTGTTTTATTATAATATATCTGGCATTCATAGGTATTCTCATCTATTTTAACTGTATTTTTCTCATAATTGGCAAAGTGCAGCATGGCGCGTTCTAACGCATTGCGCTCATCGCGAATACGCAGTGTGACCGGCTCCTTATAATAGGAATTACGAATCACTGTATTTACATCTGCCTGTGAGGAAAGTACTTTTTCGGTAAGACGTACTTCCTGTATCCGGGAAATATTAAACACTTCCAGCCGCATAGACCCGTGTCCGGCCTGCTTTAACGCAAGGAGACGGAATTTGTCATTTTTTACGGAATACTCCAGGCGGGCAGGAACATAGTAATGATGAAGCCGTTTCCCCCTGGGCGATGTGTAGTCAATCTCTACATACTGCCTGTTTTTCTGCGCCTGCAGCAGCAGACGGAAATTACGGCGGTAGGTTTCGTCCTGATACGGATCTCCGTCGGCAAATCTGTCATAATAGAAAAACTGCCCCTGCTTCCAGAGCGGCTTTACATCAGAGAGCATATCCTTTAAAGCCTCTGACTGTTCCTCATGTAAAAACAGTCCGATACGCGGGTCGGACAGCAGCGCTTTCAGATAGGATTTTTGCAGTTTTGAAAACGGAACGGCAAAAGAAGCTTTGATTTTGGAATGATACCATTCTCCCTTCCGTTCAAACAGATTCCAGCTGCCATCCTCCAGTTTTGGAAGAATGGATAACATACTTTCTTCAAATCCTTCCTGGCAGATTCGGGCGCGGATATCCTGTATCTTACAGGCATTCTGGCTGCACAGCAAGCGCCTTAGCACCTGATAGTAGCAGTTATTGATTTCTGAAAATAGTTCCATGCGCACCGCCTCCCACAGATTCATCCGGCTGCCTGTCATCCCGTTCTATCCCATACATTCCATACATTCTCTCCAAATCCTGATAAAACCGCCGCTCGACCGATTTTGCCGTGCATTTCAAGGACAATATCCTGCCTGTAAAGGTCCGAATCCAGGGCAGCATTTCATTGCAGTCAAACACAGACGTTTCATACTGCCAGATGTTTTCCCCTATCCTTATCACAGTACCGCCCCTTCCTTCCCGTTTCAATCGTTCCACAATATAGTTCTCATCCGGTTCCATAACCTGCAGAGTCATAGTCAATGTATCCTGATAGCGCCGCTGCGGTCCCTGAAAAGACACGCCCCAGAGCTGCGGGCGGTTCCGCTCCAGCTGTTCCAGAAGCTGAGCGTATTCCTCCTCCGTTTCCATCGGTATCACACGTTTGACGGCATCCAGGCGAAAACAGCTGAACCGTCTGCTTTTCTTTATATAGCCGCACAGAAAACGGCGGCCGCTTCTTGTGCTGATAAATATCTGCAGCGGCAGGCAATGCGCCGTACTCACAACCTGATTTCGGGAACTTTTCAGTTCCAGCCGCACCGATACGTTCCGGTCCATTGCCTCCAGAAGCGCCAGCAGAATTTCATCTTCCAGGGTATGTACAAAAAAACTGTGTTTTACACGGAACGTCTGGTTGTAAAAATCCATCTGCTCTGTAATTCCATTTCCAATAATTCCGAAACTGCACGCCATCTGATAAAACGCAAGCGCATCCAGCGCCGATTCATTGGACTTAATCCAGTTGGCAAGCGTCTGATCCAAAGAAAAGCGGACGGTCTTTTTTTCCTTTTTCTTATCAAACAAGCCCTCTTTGGCATAAGCATTGCATTTGCGGCGGACAATTTGGATATCAAAGAGGACTTCATATTCCGCAAGCAGACCGTCTGTAATCTCTTCCGCAGTCCTTGCGCTGCCATCCTGCAGCAGATCCAGGATCAGAAAATGCAGCACGATATCATTATCTGTAAAACTTTTTGTTTTCCATACCTGAAACAAAGGATTGGTATCCAGAAGATTGCTGTCTATCGCCAGTGAAATGTTAGAGCCGCCGGATATATGGTCTTTTCTCACATAGGGCTTTAGCCAGCATTCCAGCCGGCGCCGTTCATTGTCATACGTACGCGGGCTTTTTATTTTAAATTCCTCCCTGGTTTTAAAGCCATAGACAAAAAAATCCCGGATATATTCTCTTGTCTTTGGAAAACTCTTTACCAGTTCTTTAAACTCGGACATTTGCTGTCAACTCCTGTGATGTTCCGGGATCAAAGCCGGATTTATGCAGTAAGTATATCATATCAGATGCACCGGGGGCAACGGATATCAAAGTTCCGTTACAGAGGTTTCGCAACTTTTTTGAAATGATTGGTTGGAAAATTAAGGATATAATACGTTTATCCGAAACGGATCGATTGCTTACGGAAATAATTTATAGCGCACGGGTATTGGAAGCTGCTTTCTGCCCGGCGGTGCCTGCAGCGTGCTGTCAGGTATGCCATAAATATTTCACCACTCTTAAAAAGTGGCTATAAAATTTTGTGTTGTCGAGGGTTCGACTCCCTCCCGTGAAAACGGTAGCTCAGTGGGTAGAGTACACATCCAGGAAGGAAGACCTGTCACGTCTTGCGGTTCGACTCCGCACAAATCAAACGCTTTTATTCCGGTTTCCAGCCCTTCCGCAGAACTGGCCGCCAGCTGTGCAGCCAGTCCTGCAGTGCAGGTAACACTGCCAGACAGTCTGCTGCCTGAAAGCCGGGGATACCGCTTGCAAAAGGAAGAAACACCAGCCTGTAACAGAATCGTTTGCTTTTTGGCAGCATCTCAGGATGCCCCGCAGCCTGCAGATATTCCATCAGCAGCGCTGTCTGAATGCAGATCTGTTCTTTCTTCCAGACACCCGCTAAACCAGCTTTCCGCACCAGACTGTTGAAGCCGGGATAAAAGCAAGTTAAAACCTGCCGCAAAAGCAGGTATTAGGGAGATTTCAAGAAATTATATTATATGAAAAGAGGGAGGATTTCACATGAAGTATATGATCAAAGATAATCAGGCAGGATTTGTATGTAAAAATGGAATTTTTAAAAAGATGATCCGCTCCGGGACATATCATTTTCCCAAAATGGCAGGTTATCAGGTTACGATTGAGGAGATGACCGGGGAACTCCGCTATCTGGATGTTCCTTACCAGATACTTGAAAAGGACGCTGCATTTGCCGGCGCTACCGTACATATGGAAATACCGGACGGATTTGCAGCTTTTATTTATATCAATGGTAAGCTTACGTTCTTTGGCACCCGAAGAGAATATACATTCTGGAATGTATTTGACAACTATGAAATAAAAATGATGCCGATGACGGAAACGGTAATCCGGGCAGAAGTTACAAAACCAATGCTTTCCCTGATTCCGGGCGCCTTTTATACTTCCATATCAGTTGGAGAAGGTGAAACTGGCCTTCTATACTATGACAATGTGCTGCAGCAAACGCTTTCCAAAGGCATCTACCATTTCTGGAATTACAGCCACCGGATTAGCAGCCGCATACTGGATATGAAGCAAAAGAGTATGGATATCGTAGGCCAGGAAATCCTGACCAAAGATAAAATCGGCATACGGATGAATGTTTCCTGCCTGTATAAAATCCGGGACGCCGTCGCGTTCGCCTCCGCTATTTCCGATTTAAAAGGCCAGCTTTATCCAGCCGTACAGCTGGCGATTCGGGAAATTGTGGGGAATTATAAACTGGATGAAATAATGGAGGGAAAAGAGAAAATTTCCCAGGAAATTTATGCCGCCCTGAAAAAACGGGAAGAGCTGTTCTGTGTGAACTTTCTGACTGCGGGAATCAAAGATATTATTCTGCCAGGCGAAATCCGGGAAATTATGAATTCTGTGCTTGTCGCGGAAAAAGCGGCGCAGGCAAATGTAATTTCCCGAAGAGAAGAAGTCGCCTCCACCAGATCCCTGCTGAATACAGCAAAACTGATGGACGAAAACCAGACGCTTTATAAGCTGAAAGAACTGGAATATCTGGAAAGGATTTGTGAAAAAGTCGGCGAAATATCCGTCAATGGAAATGCAGGGATTATAGAACAGCTGGGGAACATGATGGGAACAAAACGCGCCGTGTAATCGCTGCACACTCGAGTAAAAACAGGTACTTTGGGCGTATGTAATCATATATCTTTCTGATGAAAACGAAATGCTGCAAATATTTCCCCCACTAATGATGAAGAAATGGGCTGAAATTGCCATGCAGCTCCCACTATGTTGTTAAAAATAGCAATAAAAGTTAAATAGAGCCACATCAGCCATTAGTTTTCGGACAATCTGCGGAGGGTAATAGCAAACAGCAGCTACAATGCAGGCGCTTATCCAGTTAGATAAGTCTTTCAATTTCTTCTTTGGGAAGAAGCGTGATTTTTACAATTTCATCCGCAGGGTATCCCATGCCGATGAGTTTTCTGGCAATCGAAACAGCTTCCTGTTTTCTGCCGCGTTCCTGCCCAATGGCAATTCCCTGTTCCTGCCCGATGGCAATTCCCTGTTCCTGCCCGATGGCAATGCCGCGTTCTTCCGCTTCCAGCAGCCCTTCATTGTAATCCCGGACAGCCTTTTCCCTGGCCTCGTATTCCAGCCGTTTGTCCCTGTCCTGGCTGATGATCTGCAGTTTCCGGTATGCGCTTTCTATATATGGGTTTTTATCCGCCAGCATATCAAACACTTCCTTTCTTTCCGCATCTATAAATGCCGCCCATAGTTAAAGATCGCTGCTTCCTTCCTGAAGCTTCTCCGGCAGCTTTGGCAGCTCTATCACATGGAATTCCATCTTATCCGTATAGAGGAAATCCCGGGTGTCTTCCCGGATATGGAAGCAGGAATAAAACTCCGCCTCTTTTGGAAATAATGTAAAATTGAGGATGCTGATGCTTACGCATTTCTTAAACACACGGTAGCTGTCCCCTGGTTTTATCTGGTCCGTAAACATCTTCGCAAGATAAAAGAGGGAACGGTCTGCCCATACTTTCAGTTCTGAGAGCTGGATCTCAATATTAATCTCCCTGCCGCTGTTCATGAAAAGCCGGACGTCTAAGATCCCCTGCTTGTCGTCCTCATGCTCTTTCCGCAGGCTGGTGTTAAGGAGCTGTGTCTCCCTGATATCCTCCGGCCTGATTTTCAGCACGGCAGACAGAAATCCAATCCGGGCTTTCTCATCCATCATGATTTCTTTAAAAGCAAAATCTATTTTGGGTTTCATTAAAAAATTGTCCATGATATCTCACCTTATTCCAAAAACTCTATTTTTCCATTGCGGAATGCTTTTAGTAGACAATTGTGCTCTAGTCACTTTTTTATAAGTAAAGTATATCACAATCTTCTGATTTTGAATACCATAACTCACAACCTAAGAAATCATGATTTTCATTAAAACAATAAATTTCGCATAAATAAAATCTGTTATCTTTTAACCACAGCATCATACTATTGAATTTAAAATATAACCATATTAACTTTTCTGGCTTTTATAGATAAAAAAGCGCACCTCTTCAATATTTCGTGGCACGCTTTTTTCGTTTATTGATTTTTATAAATTTTTTAAAAATTCTAGCCATGCTCTTTTTGCCGACTGCGCAAATAGCTGCGCTTAAATTTTCTTATTTTCAGCAGACAACACATCAACTGAATCATTCCCAAAAATATCGGATATCCATATGTCTTCCAACCCGTCTGCTTATTTCTTTACACATATCATCTGCCCCGTGCTTGATATATTTTGTATACAAGTCTTGCATATTATGGAAAAATAACAACATTGAAATATTTAAGTTTTCCGGCGGCAATAATTCTATATTTAAGATATTACATATTTCACCCAGTCTTAGTTCATAATCATTTTTTACCAGCCTTGCACACACTTCCCAAGAATCAATTAGTTCCAATTCAGCCAGAGTTTTATGATCTATATTATTATACATATTTTGATTCCAGTAATCCGCCGCATAATGAAAGGAGTCAATTATTCTTCTGTAAACTAAGCTTAAATCTGCATTCATTATGTTAACCATCTTTGTCATACCAGTGATAAATGTTTCATTTCCTTTTGATTGATAGTCTCTGTTCATCAAATCTTCTGTAAGGCTCATAATATGTTCTAAACATATTATATTATCTCGAATGTTATCATATTCATTTGATATTTCAGTAAACATTAAGTATGAAACCAGATAAGGACAAAACTCAAAATTGTGTTTAAGACAGTAGACACAAATATGTGGAGTGAATATCTTATCTGGAGGAATTAGAAAATGGCAAAATCACTATTTGAACAGTTAGGCGGCACATATCACGAAGAAAGTGGATATTTTATTCCAGATTTACGATTACCTGTCGAAGAAGAACAACTGATAGGCATTTGGGGACAGCGACATTTAGATTATCTGAAGCAATACCGCAGGGTTGCATATACCAATTTTCTTACAAGCGGAAAGTTGAACACTTATCTTGCCCTCTTGTTTTTATAAAAAATGGTATTGTGAACGGCACGCAACTTTTGTAAAATGTCTGCCTAAAACTATTGAAATTTACTTTGCATTTCTATATAAT
>CAJUPF010000035.1 GCA_910588565.1 uncultured Lachnospiraceae bacterium | reverse complement strand
CAGATATTTTCATATCTGCTTTTCATTAATTATACCCAAAGTTCAGAAAGAACCTCTTTTTATCCGATGCAGCAGCTCCTTTATTACTGTCCAAACCACGCCAGTCGCTCCGCTGACTGGCGATGGGCCGAATCTGTATTCCATTAGTTATTGATCAGTTTGTCCTCTTCATTGTTCCAGCTGTACAGCTTGCGGATTTCTTTGCCGATTTCCTCTGCCGGATGCTCAGCAGCTAATTTCCGCATTGCTTTGAAATGAACCTGTCTTCCAGCCGGTGACATATCCAGCAGAAATTCTTTTGCAAACGAGCCATCCTGGATATCAGATAAGATCTTCTTCATAGATTTCTTCGTCTCTTCTGTGATGATCTTCGGCCCTGTAATATAATCGCCGTACTCTGCTGTATTGGAAATCGAATAACGCATTCCTGCAAAACCAGACTGATAAATTAAGTCTACAATCAGCTTCATCTCATGGATACACTCAAAATAAGCATTTCTTGGATCATATCCGGCTTCTACCAAGGTCTCAAAACCAGCCTGCATCAACGCGCAAACACCGCCGCAAAGCACTGCCTGCTCACCGAATAAGTCTGTCTCTGTCTCTGTACGGAAGGTTGTCTCAAGAACGCCTGCCCTTGCGCCGCCGATTCCAAGTGCGTATGCCAGCGCAATATCCTGTGCTTTTCCGGTAGCGTCCTGCTCTACTGCGATTAAGCAGGGAACACCTTTGCCTTCCTGATATTCGGAACGAACCGTATGTCCCGGTCCTTTTGGCGCAATCATCGTAACGTCTACGTTTGCCGGAGGTACGATGCATCCGAAATGAATATTGAACCCATGCGCAAACATCAGCATATTGCCTTCCTCCAGGTTTGGCTCAATATCGTTCTTGTAAAGATCTGCCTGTTTCTCATCATTGATTAAGATCATAATGATATCTGCTTTCTTGGCCGCTTCTGCCGCCGTAAATACTTCAAAGCCCTGCTTTACTGCTTTATCCCAGGATTTGCTGCCTTCATAAAGACCGATAATCACGCTGCATCCGGACTCTTTTAAGTTCAGTGCATGTGCATGGCCCTGGCTTCCATAACCGATAATCGCAATTGTCTTTCCCTCTAATAAAGATAAGTTACAGTCTTCCTGATAAAAAATTTTTGCTGACATAATGAATCGTTCCTCCTAATATCTGTTAATCTAAATATTTTACATCTGAGCTGCCTCTGGTAAGACCCGTTACTCCGGTTCTCGCCAGCTCCAAAATCTCATAATCCCCCAGCAGATCCAGAAAATTGTCCAGCTTGTCCTGATTGCCAGTCACTTCAATTACCATGGAATCATGGGTGATATCCACTGCTTTTCCATGGAACATCTGGGTCAGGCTGTGAATCGCCTGCCGATCCGGCGCTTTTGCCCGAATCTTAACCAGCATCAGTTCCCTTGTCACAGAAGCGCCCGGCTCTAGCATCTTAATATCCAGTACGTCTTCCAGCTTAAAGAGCTGTTTTTCTATCTGTTCGAGTATCTGTTCATCTCCGGTGGCAACAATGGTAATCCTTGTATAGCGCGGATCTGCTGTTACACCGGAAGAAAAGCTGTCAATATTGTATCCTCTCCGGCTGAATAAACCGGAAATGTGGCTGGTAACACCAGGGGTATTCTCAACCAACAATGATAAAACCTGTCTTCTCATAAGAAAACCTTCCTTTGCTTCACACTCACACTAGAAGTTATTCTAGCACATATGTTTTAAAAGTCAATAGACGAATTCCTAAAGATTTCTGTGCAGCAATTTATGCTCTTTCCCTTTTAAGAAGCCCTGGTACAATGCCTGTACTGCAGGATTTTCATCTGCGGACTTGATATTAGAGGCCATATCCACTTTATAGATGCCGTCCATACGTTTTCTTTTGGTCCGCTGACCCGCCGGGCCTGGCTGGCCGCCGCCCATAACGCATCCTCTCTTACATGCCATAACTTCTACAAAATCATAAGTAACTTCACCGGCTTTGATCCGGTCTAACAGACGTCCGGCGTCTGCAAGTCCGTTGACTACCGCTATGCGGACATCTCTGCCGCCATACTGTATCACAGCTTCTTTTATCCCTTCCGAGCCGCGGACACCGGTAAAGCTGATTTCATGCAGGGACTGGTAATCCTTCTTGTCAGAAAGCCTGCGCAGTACCGCTTCCGTTACGCCGCCGGTAACGCCAAAAATAGCGCCGCCGCCGGATGCCAGAGAGAACGGCATATCTGCGGATTCACCCCGGATTTTATCAAACTGGATTCCTATCTGTTTGATCATACGGATAATCTCGGTCGTAGTAAGTACATAATCCGTATCCTGGCTGCCGTCTGTAAAGTTGTCTTTTCGTATAATTTCACCTTTCTTGGCCGTACACGGCATAATGGATACGATAACTGTTTTCTTGCCTTCTTTTTCGTCCAGTTCTTTATAATATTCTTTCAGCACTGCAGAAAACATTCCCTGCGGGGAACGGCAGGTGGAAATATGATCGACAAATTCCGGATATTTCCGTTCACAGAATTTGACCCAGCCTGGGCAGCAGGAGGTAAATAACGGCAGATTCTCCTGTTTCTCAAGACGCTCTGCAAATTCCTGGGATTCTTCCATAACAGTCAGATCCGCTGCAAAATTCGTATCAAAAATCTGGTCAAATCCCATAATGCGAAGCGCTTCTACCAGTTTGCCAAAGGAATTCTCACCTTTTGACATCTGGAAATGATCGCCGACTGCTACACGGACTGCCGGGGCAACCTGCGCAATAACACGGGTATTTTTATCTTCAATCGCATCCCATACCATCGTGACATTTGAACGCAGGGAAAGCGCGGACGTCGGACAGACTGCCGCACATTGTCCGCAGCCGACACAGTCCGTTTCGGAAAGTTTTTTATGGAATGCCGGAGTCACCTGCGTCTTTGCGCCGCGGAATGCAAAATCAATGGCGCCAACCCCCTGTATCTCCGCACAGGTACGGACACAGTCGCCGCACAGAATACATTTATTGGGATCTAATACAATACTTGGAGAACTCATGTCAATCGGGCGCTTTTCCCTGGTATTCGGGAACCGGACATCATGCACGCCGACTTTGTATGCCAGCGACTGCAGTTCGCACATGCCGTTTTTATGACAGACCGTACAATCTCTGTCATGGGACGCTAACAGCAATTCGATAATCAGTTTCCGGTAACTTTGAATCCGCTTGGTATTTGTATAAATTACCATACCAGGCCTTGGCTGCTCCGAACAGGAGGCAAAAATCCGGCCTCTGTCATCTTCTACCACACACATACGGCAGGCGCCATAAATCGACAGCTCCGAATGGTAACAGAATGTCGGCAGATGAATGCCAACTTTACGAATTAAGGAGAGAACGTTCTTTTCCCCTTCGATTGGTACTTTTTTTGAATCTATTGTTATATAATCCATTTTCTCGTTCCTCCTAACTTTCCTTCACGATTGCACCAAAGGGGCAGTTCTCCAGACAGGCGCCACACTTGATGCAGACAGCCTGATTGATTGTAAACGGTTCTTTTACTTTACCGCTGATTGCGTTTACCGGGCAGTTTCTTGCGCATTTTGAACATCCTTTACATGCATCCGCTTTGATCACATACCGCTGCAATGCCTGACAGGTGCCTGTCCTGCATCGTTTTTCGTTGACATGCTCAAGATATTCCCCACGGAAATTCCGTATCGTGGATAACACCGGCAAAGCCGCGCTTTTTCCCAGTCCGCAAAGCGCCGTATTGGTGATCGCCTCCCCAAGTTCTTCTAACATCTGAAGCGATTCCATCGTACCTTTTCCCGCCACAATATCCTCTAAGATATCTAACATACGCTTCGTACCCTCCCGGCAGGGAACACATTTCCCACAGCTTTCATTCTGGGTAAAATTCATAAAGAACCGGGCAACCTCTACCATACAGGTATTTTCATCCATAACAACCAGTCCGCCGGAGCCGATCATGGCATTTAATTTCTTTAGTGAATCAAAATCAAGGGAAACATTCAAATCGCTGGTGACCAGGCAGCCGCCGGATGGCCCGCCGATCTGTACGGCTTTAAACGGCACATCATTTTTTACGCCGCCGCCGATGTCATAGACAATTTTCTTTAAGCTCGTCCCCATCGGCACTTCAATCAGCCCTGTATGCTTCACGCTTCCGGTCAGGGCAAATGCTTTTGTACCGGGACTTCCTTCTGTTCCAATCGTGTGATACCATGCCGCGCCTTCGTTGATAATCATTGGCACATTGGCATACGTCTCAACATTATTCAATACGGTTGGTTTTGCAAACAGGCCCTGTTCTACCGTTCTTGGAGGCTTGGTTCTTGGCATACCGCGCTCCCCTTCGATAGAGGCGGTAAGTGCGCTTCCTTCCCCGCATACAAAAGCGCCTGCGCCGCGGTTAATATGTATCTGAAAACTAAACTCCGTTCCTAATATATGCTCTCCTAAAAGCCCGGCTTCGTTTGCCTGGGCAATCGCCAGTTTCAGACGGCTAATTGCAAGCGGATATTCTGCACGGACATAAATATACCCTTCCTGCGCTCCCACGGCATAGCCTGCGATCATCATGCCTTCGAGCATCTTGTGCGGATCACCTTCCATTACGCTTCGATCCATAAACGCGCCCGGATCGCCTTCGTCGCCATTGCAGACCACATATCGCTCTTGTTCTTCCTGACGCGCGACTTGTTTCCATTTGTATCCGGTGGCAAATCCGCCGCCGCCGCGTCCACGCAAATCAGAATCTGAAATTTCCTGTACAACATCCTCCGGCGTCATTTCAAATAAAACTTTTTCCAATGCCCGGTAGCCGCCTACCGCGATATATTCGTCAATATTTTCCGCATCGATATGCCCGCAGTTTTTAAGCACAAGCCTTGTCTGTTTTTCATAGAAGGGAATCTTCTCCTGCGTCTCATACTTCACGCCATCTTCTTCATACAGCAGACGCTCCACCGGACGGTCATTTCGGATGGATTCTTCAAAAATCTCCTCGCAGTCTTCTGCTTTTACTTTTACATAAAGATAATTGGCCGGTTCGATCCGTACCAAAGGCCCCATTTCGCAAAACCCATGACAACCGCTGCGCTTTACTCCGGTATGTGCAGTTTCCTTATGATTGCCGGATGGCATAGAGGGATGTGCAGCCTCTGCTCCAAATTCTACTTCCACGCCTTCTTCTTTTGCCGCCAGCTCTTTGAATTTATCATAAATCCCGGCAGATCCTCCTGCCAGACATCCTGTGCCTGCACAAACCAAAATCCTGTGCAGGGGACGTTTCATGGCTTCTTTTGCTTCTGCCCGCTTCTGTTCCAACGCTTCTCTGTTTTCTATTCTCATCACTCTGCACCTTTCAATTCTTCAAACAATTCGTGTACTTTTTCCGGGGTCATCGCCGGATGAACTACTTCATTTACTGTCAGTACAGGAGCCAGGCCACATGCACCCAGACAGGATACCGTCTCAAGCGTAAACAACATATCATCGGTGGTCTGCTTCCCTTTCCCAAGCCCTGTCTCCTTATAAATCTGCTCCAGAATCGCCGTTGACTTACGCACATGACAGGCCGTGCCGTCACAGACACGGATCACATATTTCCCTTTTGCGTCAAAGGAAAAGTTCTCATAAAAGGTTGCAACGCTGTATGCTTTTGCCTCGTTGATTCCAAGACATTTCGCGACATGGCTTAAAAGCTCCGGCGGCAGATAACGGTAGCAGCTTTGAATATCCTGTATGATAGGAATCAAAAACCTTTGCTCAGTTCCATGCTGGGCAATAATCTCATCTGCCTTGTTATAGTAAGATTGATCTAACATAGTTTCCCTCCAGTAGTATTTTTGTGTAAACGCCCGACTTATAACTGCCTGCACATAAGACAGCCAAAAGCCATTGTAATTGTATACATAAAGAGCAGAATCCACCCTGATTGCCGCAGGCAAATCGATATGGGCAGATTCCGTTCTATATCAACATATTTATTTGTATCTGCCAGTCCCCGGCAGATTTGTGCATTTGCTGCACCGGCTGTATTAGTTCTTTACTACGATATGATTAATCACCAGCTGGGCGATACATGCCATTCCTTCATCATTGGGATGCGCTGCAACAACTTCATTGCTGATCGCATGCATTCCTCCGTCCGCACCCAGTACCTGTACGCCAAGCGCTGATTTGTAAAACGCTTCATATCCATTTAAAAAGTCGGTCATTTCTACAAACTCCACTCCGTACGCTGCACAGGCGCCGCGTTTGGCAGCTTCAATCTCTTCAAGCGGCCAGAGTGTCTCTCCCAGCATCAGGATCTGGGCATTTGGAGCTTTTTCTTTGATCAGTCCTACAAGACTTAAGTAATCAGCGCTCAGCGTCTCTTTAAATTCGGTAATATTTTCTCCGGTCTGAATCGTAACCAAATCGGTATATTCATTGAAATATCCCTCGTAACTCTTTAGCACTTCATTTCTCTGCTGCGCCACTTCCCATTTTTTCATATCCAGAACGGTAGTCGTCGTCTGTTTGGAGGTCTGTCCGCCAAGCCATGCAGAAACAATATGTACATAGTCTTTCTCCTCGGAAGACGCCGCCATACCCCAGTTCGACCACCAGAGACTGGGATCAATTTCATTGCAGGTAACGGAGTTTCCAAGCGCTACATAATCATACGTATCTGCAGATGCTACAATCGCGCCTGTCTGTTCGGTTTCCGTTTCGGTCTCCGTCTCTGTTTCAGTCTCGGTTTCGGTTTCCGTTTCGGTCTCCGTTTCCGTTTCAGTCTCGGTCTCGGTTTCTGTTTCGGTCTCCGTCTCCGTTTCAGTCTCCGTTTCCGTTTCGGTCTCCGTTTCTGTTTCTCGTTCAATCTCCTCGGTCTGTGGTTCTTTTTCCTGGACAAATGAGCTTCTTACTTCCGGCTGTTCTGTCTGCTGCGCTGTCTCTTCCTGCTGTTCTGCACCTTGGCATCCAGCCAAAAAGAAGATTGTGCAAACTAGCATCAGACTCCAATAAATTTTTTTCTTCAAATTCATGTAAACTCCTCTTTTCATAGTAAATTTTAAGCGTACTCTGAATGAAAACCAGGTACGCTCTGGTATTTGCTCTATTATAAACGATAGGTATTTAGATTACAATACCAGTTTTGTTAAGAAACTGTGACTGCTGCCGCTTTACAAAAAATTTATAATAAAAAATCCCGCTGTGTCTGGTTTTTCTGACGCGTATATGCTATAATAGCAAGGATCGAGCAAAAAACAGAAAAAATATTGGAGGATACTATCAATGAAAGGAAATGTTATCGTAGGACAGTCTGGCGGACCAACAGCTGTAATCAACTCCAGCCTTGCAGGCGTTTTCAGAACCGCTATTGACCGTGGAGCAAACAAAGTATACGGCATGCGTTATGGAATTCAGGGATTATTAGATGAGAAATATGTAGATTTATCCGATTATATCAAGAATGAATTGGATGTGGAAATCCTGAAACGTACCCCTTCCGCTTTCCTTGGCACCTGTCGGTACAAGCTTCCGGCAATTCACGAAGATCAGGATGTTTATGAGAGAATTTTTGAAATCTTAGACAAGTTAAACATTGAATGCTTTATCTATATCGGTGGAAACGATTCCATGGATACCATTAAGAAACTTTCTGATTATGCTATTTTAAAAGGACATCCTCAGAAATTTGTCGGTGTTCCAAAGACGATTGACAACGATCTTGCTTTAACCGATCATACGCCTGGTTTTGGCAGCGCCTGCAAATATATTGCAACTTCTATCAAAGAAGTTATCCGTGACGGCAACGGATTTTCTTACAACAAGCAGCTGGTGACCATTATTGAGATTATGGGACGGAATGCGGGTTGGCTGACCGGCGCTGCAGCTCTGGCAAAAGGCGAGGACTGTGAAGGCGTGGATTTGATCTATCTTCCGGAAGTTGCTTTTGATCTGGAAGCATTTACTGAAGAAGTACGAGAGCTGTTAAAAGTAAAGAGCACTGTTTTTGTAGCAATCTCAGAAGGTATCCGTCTGGCAGACGGCACTTATGTCAGCGAAGCGGGCGGCGGCTCCGGCTATGTGGACGCATTCGGCCACAAACAGCTGACAGGTTCCGCAAATTATCTTGCGAGCATGATCAACAACGAACTTGGCTGCAAGACCCGTGCAGTTGAATTTAGTTCCCTGCAAAGAAGCGCGTCTCACCTTGCTTCCCGTGTAGATATTAACGAAGCGTTTATGGTAGGCGGCGCTGCGGTGAAGGCTGCGGACGAAGGCGACAGCGGCAAGATGGTAGTTATCGACCGTGTATCTGACGATCCTTACCAGTCTGCAACCGGCGTTTATGATGTGCATAAGATTGCAAATGATGAGAAACTTGTTCCAAGAAACTGGATCAACGAGAAAGGCACTTATGTAACCAATGAATTTATTGATTATGTACGTCCTTTGATTCAGGGCGATTATCCATGCGTTATGGTAAATGGTCTTCCGAGACATTTGTACCTGAGATAAATAAAATCTGGGACTGCCGGAACATACAGCAAAATTTTGCTGTGTTCCGGCAGTCCTGTTTTTACTTCAGACGCTCTTTACTTTTTCAGCGGCAAACTCTATAATAAGATTATAAAAAACAAATGTGAAAGGATATGAGCTATGGCATATGTATTGAACAGTCAGAAAAAAACTCATACTATAGATGAAATCTATTTACTGCCGAGCGGCAAACGCGCCGAATTGATTGACGGGCAGATATATGACATGGCTCCGCCTACAAGGAAGCATCAGTTAACTGCCGGGGAACTCTTTACCGCCATTCATAACTATATTCAATTAAAAGGCGGCGCCTGTATGCCGTATATTGCCCCATTTGCTGTATTTTTGAATCAGGACGATACCAATTATGTAGAACCTGATATATCCGTAATCTGCGATAAATCAAAGCTCACAGACAAAGGCTGCTTTGGCGCTCCTGACTGGATAATTGAAATTGTGTCTCCAGGGAGCAGAAGAATGGATTATTTCACAAAGCTTTTCAAATACAGCACTGCAGGCGTCCGCGAATATTGGATCGTAGATCCGGATAAAAACCGCGTTACAGTGTACAATTTTGAATCGGAAAATATGGAAGACTATACATTTGCAGATTCTGTAAAAGCCGGCATCTTTGATGAGCTATATATCAATTTCTCCGATATTGCCCGCCTGCTCGAACTGTAAATTCCCGTTATGCATGAATAAGAAAAACCCTCTGTCAGCCTGCGTCAGCAGCTTTCAGAGGGCTTTTCTTATATTTTTTCATCAGACATTATTATTTAAAATAACTGTTACGGTTCGCCAGCGTGTTCTGTTTTAATTTTTTATTGATATTCGTAATTTTATTGCTTCCTTTGATCTGGTTTTTCCACCATTTTGTAAATTTGGATTTGGTTGACGTTTTATTGTTTATTTTATAAACATCTCCGCTGTACATTTTACGTACCTGTTCGTATGCCTTTTTATCCGGGAAATCTGATTTTCTCAGGATTGCCGTATATGCAGCCTGTTTTGCCAGCGAATTTTTGCTCTTTACTTTGTAATAGTATGTATGGATTTCCCCGTAACCGCCGCCAGAATAACATAGTGTAATCATACCTGCTTTGGGATAAATCGCCTCCACCCAGTCAAGGGTGGTTACTTTTCTGACTTTTCCTTTACTATACTGAAACAGAGCAACATATCCGGCTGCATGAGAAGCTTTTGAGTTTTTCACAAGCATCATTGGTATCTTTTTTGAGCCTTTTCCCATGTCAAAACAGATAAAACTCAGATCCGATAATGAAGAATAGCTGTCCCAGCTCGTTGCAGTAGAAGATTTACTTAAGAAATTCTTAAATGCCTTCTTTGCGGCTTTACTGGATGTGTTTGTTGTCTTTGAAGCTGCATATACCGTTCCTGTTGGCGCAAGGCTTCCAAACAGCAGTGTAACTGCTAAAATTAATGTTAAAATTCTGTTTATTTTCTTCATATAGTTTTCCTCTCTTAAATGTTACATTTAATCTGCCGGAATCAGCTGTATATTCAAATCTACCGCTCCATCAATCCCGTCGATACTGGCCGTATTCGTATACTGCCAAAATTCAAACTGATACGGCGTCTGCGGCAAGGGTTCATAGTCTGCGTACCAGATGGGATACTCCGCCAGCTGTTTTAGGTCATACTGAAACGCTTCCCAGAGCATATTACTGTATATCATAGGCTGGTAGCCGGCCGCTTTTACCAGTTCACAGAACACAATGGTATTTTTTGTAAACTGCTCTCCGGTCACGTTATCTGTGCGTGCTTCCGCGTCCAGAATGCTCTCCGGATCGTATACAATGGGAAGCTGCAGCTCATAGCCTTTTAGCTGCTCCAGTACAAATTCCGCCTCTTCCCTGGCTTCGTCTTCGTTTACTGCCTGGGAAAAAAAGTAAACGCCAGTGTCAATTCCGGCCGCTTTTGCCCCTTTGATATTCTGAAAAAACTGCTTATCCAGGCAAATACTTCCTTCTTTGCCATATCCCCGGTATCCAATCCGCAGAAACGCAAAGTCAAATCCCGCTGCCTTTACCTTTTCCCAGTTAATGCTGCCCTGATGATACGACACGTCGATTCCAAGCCTGTAGGTATATCTTTCATCTCCGGTATAAGCCGCCGCGTTTCCATTTCTGGAAAAGGCATCCAAATCATAGGTATGCTTTTCCACATCGGGATGAATTACAGTCTGATAGGATTCGCCATACACATCTACAAAATTCAGTATTTCTGGTTCCAGTTCCGCAGAACTATCCTCCTGGTTTTCCAGCTCCCCGTCCGCTATATTGTCTGCACTGCTCCCATTGGTTCCGCGATCTGCATCCGATGTCTCCTGTCCTACCTTCCCGCTTTCTGTACTGCTTTTGTCAATCCCGGTATTTTCTGTGGAAATCTCTTTCTGTATTACATCAAAACTCCGCCCGCAGCCGCAGAGCAGTATTCCTGCAATTATCAGTATACCGATTTCTTTTTTCATCACAGATATTCGTTTCCCCCAGATCGTTTTATTGTTATGATCCTTCTGACGGACGCATCAATTCGTTCTTCTGAAATTTTTCCTGTTTTAACAGCATCCAGAATACCTGCATAAGCCGCTTTGAAATCCGCAGGCATCAGTATGATATCTACGCCGGCTTCTATCGCCTTTACTGCTGCTTCCCCAGAGCTGTAATCATTGGTAATCGCGCCCATATTCATAGCGTCTGTAATTACAATCCCGTCAAACTGCAGTTCATTCCGCAGAATATCAATCATTGTTTTGGATAATGTCGCAGGCGTATCGTCTCCGGTTACCTTCGGGACAGAAATATGCCCAACCATAACAAAGGATGCACCGGCTTCAATTCCCCGCTGAAATGGAATCAGCTCCGCTGCCCTCAGTTCTTCCAGCGTTTTATCAATATAGGCATAACCCTTATGGGAATCCGCCGCTGTTGCGCCATGCCCCGGAAAATGCTTCAGGCAGCTGTAAACGCCCTGCCGCTCTAAATGGCTGGCTACCGCCGCTGCAAGTTCCGCCGTTTTCTCCGGATCTGAGCCAAAAGAACGTTCTTTTACGACCGTATTTTCGGGATTTGTCAGCACATCCGCTACCGGAGCAAAATCTAAGTTAAAACCCAGCTCGTGCAGATAACTTCCAATTCCATCTCCGACTTCCTGTGCCCGCGCAACAGCATCCTCTGCGGCTCCGATTTCCGGCATATATGGAAAATGCTCTACTGATATCGGGCTGTCATTGGCAACCCTTGCCACTTTGCCTCCCTCTTCATCCACACTGATAAACAGAGGCAGTCCAATCCGTTCCATAGAATACTGCTGCTGTCCGTCAACCATCGTTTTCACCTGTTCCGCCGACTGGATACTCCCATTAAAATAGATCAGGCCCCCAACCGGGTAATTCTGCAGCGCAGCTTTAGTCGCTTCGCCCGCAGAAGTAACACTATTGTAACCGGTCAGCGCTTCCGGTGTAAGAATAAACATCTGCGCTACCTTTTCCTCTAATGTCATATTTGCAAGAAACGTTTCTGCGGCTGTACTGTCCGTCTGCTTTTCTTCTGTTCCTTCCGCTTCTAATCCCGTCTGTCCGGCTTCTGTTTCTTCTGCAGCTTCGCTCTCCTGATGGCTGTCAGCAGGCAGTTCTTCCAAGCTGTCCGATTGCTGCGCATCCGCCGCATATTCCGTATCGGTGCCTGTCTTGGCCTCTGCCGTAACATCAGCCAGTTCTCCCTGTTCTGTCTCCTGTCCGGCTTCTATGGCCGACTTTGCGCCTTCCGGATCTGTGTTGGAATCTGACAGAAACGAAAATGCGCAGATCGCCAATATCAAAACAGAGGCCAGAAGAATAAGGTTAGTTTTCAATTTCACAGATGTATCCCGTCCTTTCTGGATAATATTTTGAAACATCCTCAGGCACGTCATTAAAAATCCATGCCTTTGCATCTTTATAATAAAACATATTCATATAAATTTCCACTATGTCTCCATCATAAAAACTTGGTTCTCCTTCCATCCAGACAGGCGCAGCCCAATAGCTGCCGTCATTGATCGGTGTTCCAATCTGACGGTTCGTTTCATCCACCCAGTAATATTCTATCTCATCCTCTTCTCTCCGTCCTCCAAGATAAAAGTGAACGGATTCATACGCTTCATTTTCTTCAATCTGTTCTACAATTGCCGCAAACTCTTCCTCGGAATCGATACGCGCCAGATATCCTCCCATCGCCAGACAGTCCTCCATGGCTTCCTGCCAGGTACAGTCTTTCAGCACAATATGATATTTATGTATGGAACTGTCCTCATCGAACAGGCTGGTTACCGTATATTTGCTCATCTGCAAAACAGGCTGGTCATGTTCTCCAATGGATACTGCCCCTCTGACATTCACACCGCTGCCGTCGTAATCGCCAATCGTTCCGCCATCCTGAATCAGAAAAGACGTAACTGTATCCAGATAGACGGCCTCCTTCTGCGGATTGTATGCATAGACAGACACCGGCTTTTGTAATTCCAGATAAGTTTCTTTGCCCTGCACAGAAACTACGCCATTCATCTCAAAAATAGCTGTTTCCAGCGCATTGACATCTGCAGACACGCTGTCTGCCTGATTTGTCTCACCCTGTGAAGATGACGCCTCCTGCTGCGCGGCTTCTGTCCCTTCTGATTCCGAATTTTTCTCCTCCTGCGTCTGTTCTTCTGACATTTTCGCTGTCTGTTCTTCTGAAGCGCTGCCGCCAACTGCCAGTTTTACTGCAAAAAAGACGATTACACCAATCAAAAGCACAACCGCGATACAGCCTCCCGCTATTGCGGCAACAGATGCGGAATTCTTTTTTTCCTGCGGATGCTGCAGGCCGCCTGGATCTGATCCGGCCGGATATCCGGTTGGTACTCCGGTCGGAACACCAGTCGGATACCCGGTTGGTACCCCGGTATTGCTTCCGGCCGGTACTCCGGTATTGTTCCCTGTAGTATATGTGATTGGCACTCCGGCCAGATACTCCTGAGGCATGCCCGGCCTTACTGCCGGTTCCATACGTTTGCCATACAAAGCGCTCTGAAATTCCGCCATCGTCTGATACCGGTTTTCCGCCTGTACTGACAACGCTTTCATCAACGCCTGCTCTACATACGCCGGAAGCATGATTCCAAGCCGCCCTGGCGTCTGCAGTTCATCCGTAATCACACGTTCCATAGAATCCGGCGGTGTCATTCCCACCAGGCATCGGTAGAGCGTTGCCGCCAGCGCATAGATATCCGACCAGGGGCCCTGCTTCCCTTTACTGGTATACTGCTCTACCGGAGCGTATCCCGGTTTTAATACCACGGATAAGCTTTTTCCCTCTGTGTCAAATTCACGGGCGGCTCCAAAATCCAGAAGCTTCATCTGTCCGGAATGCAGCATAATTATATTGTCCGGGCTGACGTCCCGATGAATCAGCCCCTGTTTATGCACTTCTCCCAGCGCAGAGAGCACCGATTCCATCGCTGGCAGCAGCCAGTCCGCAGACACCCTGCCGCCTTTGGATTTTACATATTCTTTTAAGGTGATGCCTTCTAAAAATTCCTGGACAATATAAGCGGTATTATTTTCCAGAAAATAATCCTTAACGCCGACAACGCCTGCGAGATTGGCGCACTTTGCAAGACTTCTGGCTTCTTTTAAAAAATTATCCCGCCATTTGGAAACCATTTCCATGCTTTTCCCGGCGTAAGCCGTCAGTTCATTACTAAAACTGGCCTCCCGGCTGACAAAACCGTTTGGATAAAATTCTTTGATAGCCACTTTGATTTCCAAAACCAGATCCAATCCAATATAAGTAATTCCAAACCCGCCCTCGCCAAGCACATTGCCCACCAGATATTTTCCTTCCAAAACCGTAAACGGCTTCAGCTGATGCTTAACCTGCTGCGCATTGGAAAAAACAAATCCACAGTGCGGACAGGCGTTTTTTCTCCCCTCTTTCAGCTCTGTCATGCATTGCGGGCATACATGATTGATATCCACAAAATCCCCCCTTCCAACGGATACGCAATAACAGCTCCGATTTAGAAATAGTAATCCAACGCGTTAAATATCGACTCTAACCCGCCTAATCCGGACGCAGACGGCACAAACGCTTTGCTGCACACCAGAGCAAACAGGAAAAATACAATCATAAACAAAAAATACACAATAAACTGCGTCAGTGCAAGCCAGTCTTCCTTCCCGCCCGGCGTATTCTTTGGCATAATCATAACCATTGTCACCGTTCCCCAAAGACAGGACGCATAATACAAAAATGTTCCGCCAATTGGAAATAATGCAAAAATCACAATGGAAATAGCCGTTGTAATGGTAAGCAGTACGCTTCTGACTGCGACACACGCCAGCATCTGCTGGAAGCTGACCGCATTTTTGGCAATCAGATTGCCTGCAAGCAGCATTGCCGCCAGAATAAACGCCAGCGCTGCAGAAGCGAGCACTACCGCAAAAAAGCTTTTTGCATAAGGCATTTTTATGTATGCGGAAATACTGGAAATTTTTGCCATAACCGCCAGATCATAAAATCCCGCCATCAACGCCTGAAATGCAATTAGGATTATAAGCACGCCCCAATCCGCAAATGCAATCAGCTTTTTGCCTGTCTCCACCGGGCTTTTTAACACACTGATAAACGTCCCGATCGCTTTGGAAAAAAGATTTGACGCCGCATTCTGCATCTGCTGGTACTGCTGCTGCGCCTGCTGTACCTGCTGCTGGTATTCATACTGCTGCTGCGTGTTGTAAGGCTGTCCGCCCGCTCCCTGCATCCCTTGCTGGAATGGTCCCTGCTGATACGGGTTTTGCTGATATCCCTGCTGGTACTGCTGCTGTACCCTCTGCGGATTCGGATATCTCTGTGCCCCCGCTCCCGGATGCTGATACCCCTGTGCCGGTTGGTTCGCGCCCATTGCACCCTGTACATGCTGCTGTGCTCCTGATGTGTTCGGCAGCTGGCAGCTGCACATTTCTCCTTCTGCTAAAGGTCTTCCGCATTTTGTACAAAATTTTGCCATATGTTTTCTCCTCCGTTAGAAATATAATTCATGACAGCCCAGATTATTCAAAACCCAGGAACCATTTTCCTGTATAAAATAAAATGTTACGCTGTCCGTGTTGCTGTAAGTCTCCTGCTGCTGTTTTTCATCCCAGTCTTCATAGGTATAATCCAGCTGGTACGTAAACGGTATGCTTACTTCAATTACCATAACTCCATCATCGGTATAACTGTAAGATGTCCCGCTGATTTCTGAAAACGCAATCGATTCTATCCGGTAGTAGTCATCATTCTGCATCGCTTCCAAAAGGTTCTGATAGTCCTCTTCAATGCCGGATTCTTCATTGGAAGTAAACAGGTTCTGAATGGTAGCGTAAGTGCTTCCACCCAGCGCCGCCGCATAAATTTCCTGCAGATTACTGCCTCCGGCTGCGATAACCTCTCTGGCTGTCTCCTCGGATACCTGCATCTCATACAAACGATAGCCATTGTTATAGCCTGTATCAAAACTATCCTCTACCGTTTCCATCCCTTCCATGCTGACCGTAACCGAATGCTCTCCTTGAAACAATGCCGGAATCGTGTAGATATCATACCCTTCTTCACTCTGGGACAGGCCTGCCGATTGTGCCGTAAGCTCCACACCGTCTACTGACGCAGCGGCTCCCTTTGGCACCTGAACCGTACAATCAGACATAATTATCTGATCCGCACTGACTTTCCAGTTATCAAAAAACAGAAACTGCTTCTTGGGCTGCCGGTTTAAAACCACATTGTAAGTGCTGTCATAGGAATCTCCCAGTCCTCTGTATGTAATCTGGACTGTTGTTCCAAGCGCTCCCAAATCCAGCTCCTTCTGCTCATTTACAGAATAAGTATTTACCATAGGAAAACGGTTTGTCTGATTTACGGTCTCGAACGCATCCGCATTGATAAAACCGCTCTCTTCCACTTCCAGCATACGATATGCTTCTCTCCAGTCCCCATTGGCTGCCGCCACAAAATATCGTTCGCCAATCTTAGACGCCTCAAACAGCTTTGCTGCGTTATGAAACAGAAAAATCAATGCCAGCACTGCAGCTGCGACTTCTGCAATAAACAAAATCAACCATTTCTCCACTGGTTTCACCGGCTTTACATACACCGTTTCAATCGGCGCCGACGCCGGAGGAACAGGCGGCACTGGCATCGGCTGCATCTGCGCTCCATATACCGGCGGCGTCTGTGCCTGCACTGGTATCTCCGGTTCCCCCTTATCCAATCTTGCACCACAGTTTTCACAAAACACTGCATCATCCCTGTTTCGGCTTCCACATGCCTGACAAAACATCCCATTCCCTCCTTTACTTCAGTTCTTTCAGAAAATCAATATTGGCTTTATCAATCTCTGGCATCTGTTTATAAATGGCATCCATATCCGATGCGTTTTCTTCTTTTGGCTTATACCAGCCTTTGGCGGAAAAATACGCCGAAATATCCGGATTCTCAAACTGGTATCCATTTCTGGCATAAATTTCATTGATTACCATCTGGATAATTCCTCTGTCTCCCGGCAGATCGTCATACGTACCTTTTTTCAATTCTTCCACATCATCATCATTCAGTACCCGGACAATTGCATCGGCACACAGGTATTCTTTGTCAACTTCGGATTCTTCTTCTCCGTCCTCATCCTTATCCTCTTCTTTTTTCCCACTCTTTGCTTCTGCGGCGTCTCCAATTACGTTGGAAGAACGATCCACGCGAAAATCCGTAAACGGAACCGCCAATGATTCCGATTCTCCTTCACTGGCCTGCTCTGTATCTTCTGTAGTTTGTTCTGCTGTTTCCGCTGTCTGATGCAAAGAAACCCTTCCCTGCACAATCACATAGATATTCAACACCAGCATAATAAAAACAACGACTCCCATAGCAAAAAGCGCCAGCGTTACAGTTGTTTTTTTATTCATTCTTTTCTCCTGTTCTAATCCCTTAACGGATTGCCCTGCGCATCCGTATGAATACTGCCTGTCAAAATCATAATTCCTTCCACAAGTCCCCAGATTGCCGCGCCAAATATCAGAAATACGCCCAATCCAAGGCAGGTGGTCAGCCATCCCACAATTACCATCACCAGCTGGATAATCGCTTTTGTCGTATAGCCCAGATAAAAATTATGCACGCCAAACTGACCCAGAAAAATTCCAAATAATCCTGCCGCCAGCTTGGATTTGGCGTTAACACCGGGAACAACTCCCAGCGCGACTCCACAGTTCATACAGACCACCGCCCCAGGCTGCACCGGCCTGCCGCAGTTGTGACAGTAATTTACCCCCTGCCCTTTTGGCGCACCGCATTTTACACAGACTACCGCCTGATCGGTCTGATACGGACTTCCGCAATTTTTACAAAAATACATAACTCTTCCTCCTTGTGTTTTCATTTTTATAATTTCAGCATCTAATTTTGTCTTGCAAGCGCAGGCGCGTTGCTGTAATTGCCATATACGGTAATACCGTCTTTCCTGTAATATCCCCGTACTTTAAAAGCGCACCTTTGGTTCCAGTTAATATTGTTATACGAATAGGAAAACTTTTTTTCTTTGCAGAAAGGGTTTTCCATTTTTTCCATCTGCCGTTGTCAGCCTGCATATAGATTTCCACCTTATCCGCCTGTTTGATCCTGCCCCAGGATAACGTAAATCTGCCCCCGCTGGCAGTAAGCTTTAATTTTGGCGCAGACGGCTTGCCAGTGATTTTTTTGGATACTGCCTTTGACAAGGCTTTGCGGTTTCCATTACGGGCTTCTACTTTGTAATAATATGTCGTTCCTTTTTTTAATTTTTTATTGGTAAATGTGGTTTTCTTTACCATTTTTATCTTTTTAAACGTCCCTTTTGGGGAGGCGGCGCGGTATATTATGTAACTGGATGCGCCAGCCACCTTGTTCCAGGAAAGTTTTACCGCATTGGCGGCGGATAACCGGACTTTCAGTTTGGGAGCCGGAAATTCAGCCGGAGAATCGGATGGATTTCCAGATGCAGATATGGTCAGTTTTGCACGGCTGCTTGTTGTTTCAAATATGCCGTTGCTTACGACACAGTAAATATAGCTTCCATTCAGACTGGCAGTTACTTTGTCCGGAGTTATCGTATATACCGAAGCAGTCTCCCCGGCTATGGGAGTTCCGGCACCTTGCGCCATCTGGGCAGAATACCACTGATAGGTATACGCAGAGGGGATTCCGCCGCTCGCTGTTATGGAAAATGTAACTGCCGTCCCGGCTATCGTCTGCTGATCTTTTAGCGGGCTTAACACAGGCGAAGAAGCATTGCCGCCATATCCGCTCGTACCGTCGTCTGCAGAAAGCCAGAGTTCGGAAGCCAGATGTAACTGCAAAGCCGGTACACATGCCGCGATATGGTTGCCGCTAACGGCAGCTCCCACAACATCAATAGAGCCGCCATAAGAAACATATAAGGCATTTTCCGCCCGGCTTCCCGGCTGCTGCTGCCATCCTGGCGACCGCAGCCACCAGCTGCAGTTCGCATTGCCGCCTGTATCGCTGCTGGCATGAGCATAAGCTCCCAGAACGTGAGCATAGTCGCTTGGCTGTATCCAGCGGCTGGCGGAAGCGACGCCATAATTATCGCAAAACCCATAATCCAGATTCACCGCATCATCCATGGAAAGCAGAACGATGTGATCCTCTGTGTCATTTCCGCCCTCTGTTCCATAAACGGGATTATCTTCATTGCTTATGGTCTGTTTCTCGATACTCCCCTGTTCCAAATCCGTAAATGCAGTATGGTAAAATTCGGTATTCAGCCAGCTTCGGATAGTACTGGTTTCCCATGTAACAGAGCCTCCCGGCGCATGATAATCTCTGCAGTCCAGCCCTTTATCCGCCAGCAGCAAAAGTGAGCTTCCCGTATTCTGCAGCACCCGCCACCGAATGCGTTCCCATTTGAAATAGCGGTATACACTGTCTCCAAAATAAATATCATAATTGGTATCTTTTTTCTGGATTCTGCGGTACTTTATCCCGCCGATCCATGCGTCCCTGTCTGCATCATAGGAAGCTCCAGTAATAGCGGCTGTCAGTGCGGCTCCCGTAACTTCTGTCTGTGGGTAGCTTCCAAAATAGATATAGTCCCAGTCCGTATTATCGCTGCCGCCGTTTCTTCCTGTACAGTGATGGACAGGATTGGCCGGATTGGCTGCTTCCTGGGCGTCTGCAGATTTCCTTTGGGATTCCGTCAGTTCCATGGAAGCAGCTTTTACCAGTAGGGGATTTCCCTACGCCGGCAGGGAAATTGCCGCTGCCAGCAGCAGGAGTAGAACGTTTTTTAGGATTCCTGATTTCTGTTTCAAACTAAACACTTCCGTTTCTCTACATTTGCATCGCGTCAGATATATCACTGTTACAGGTTTCCGGCCTGTTCCAGCTGCTTCGTAATGATTCCAGACATCAGCGACGCCTGTCTGGACTCCTGCATTTTTTTACATCACCATCGTATAAACATTGGAGTATCCGCTGTATATCTTTACTTTTTCCTTCGTATAATACACTCTGAGCTGGAAGCTGTATCTGTGGCCTCTTGCATAGCTCTTGTAGGAAAAGCTGGCTTTGCCTTTCTTGGCGGATACGGTCTTCCATTTCTTAAATTTGCCTTTGTCCACTCTCCGTAAAATCTCGATTTTTTCTGCATTTTTAATCTTTTTCCAGGAAATTGTAAACTTGTTTTTGGAAACATTGATTTTAATCTTGCTCTGCTTTGGCGTGGCAGGTTTTTTCGGTATTGCTTTGGAAACGATAGCGGACTGTGAGCCTGTTACAGTTCCGTTTGCTGCCGCCACCTTATAATAATACGTCTTGCCCCTCTTTAAATTTTTATTTGTATAGCTGACCGCTTTGGTTGTGGCTATTTTTTTGTAAGTTCCTTTTTTGGATGTGGCGCGGTATACTATATAGCCGGACGCGCCTTTCACTTTGCTCCAGGTAAGCTGTACAGCGGTGGTTGCAGACAGTTTGATCTTTACAGTGGGCGCGGCCAGGGTAACAGATGGGTTTTGGGATGTGCCGCTGCCGCCATTGCCCCCGGCAGTTCCGCCTGATGTGCCTCCGCTGGTTCCTCCGGTATTGCCGCCTGTGTTTCCTCCCGTAGTTCCTCCGGTATTGCCGCCTGTATTTCCCCCCGGTGCCGTTCCGCTTCCGCCGGAACCGGAGTCTTTTGCTGTTACAGTCAGGATGCAGGATGCTGTTTTTTCACCCGCATAAGCTGTAATTGTTGTGGTTCCTGCTTTTTTTGCCGTTATAAGTATGCTGTTTGCGCCTGTCTCTGTAATAGACGCTGTCTCTGGGCTGCTGATTGTCCAGGATATCGTATTGTAAGTTGTGTTTTCCGGCTGCAGACTGGCTGTCAGAGCGGCTGTTTCATCTGTTTTTAAGGACAGAGTTTCTTTATCAAGCGTAATGGATGTGACTGGGATGCTGTCAGAGGCCTCCGGACTAACCGTCAGTTTTGCACGGCTGCTGATTACCTGCCGCTGGCCGTTTTTCACAACACAGTAGTAAAAAGATCCGTTTAACGCTTCTGTCACTTCTCCGGCAGGTATTTCATACCTGGATGCTGCTGCTCCGGCGATCTGTGTCCCGGCTTCTGTAGCTGAGGAAGCCCTGTACCACTGATACGTATATCCTGACGCGTCTCCTCCACCGGCTGTTACGGTAAATGCCGCGCTTGTTCCGGCTTTTACATTCTGATCTGCGGGTGCGCTGACAATCAGCTCCTCTGTATCCGGTTCAGACGGGTTATCTTTCTTCGATACTGTCAGAGTACAGGAAGCTGTTTTTTCGCCTGCTTCTGCTGTAATCTCTGCGGTTCCTTCTTTTACTGCTGTGATCACTGCTTTATTTATGCCAATGTCGATGGCTGCTATGGAGGGATCGCTGATATACCATTTGATTTCCTTGTCTGTGGCATTGGCTGGCTGAATGCTGACGGTCAGTTCTTCCGTATCGCCTGTTTCTAATGCCAGGGATGTTTTACTTAGTACAACTGCTGTAACCGGGATGGTTTCACCCGGCTGCTCCGTAATGGTCAGCTTCGCCCGGTTGCTTGTGGCTTCCTGTTTCCCATTGCTTACAACACAATAGTAATATCCTTCGTTCAATGTCCCTTCCGCGCCGCTTACTGTAAGGGTGGAAGAAACTGCCCCCGCTATTTTTGTTCCTGCTTCGGACTGTGACGGAGCATAGTACCACTGGTATGTATAAACAGCCGGGTTGCCGCCCGCTGCTGTGACAGCAAATGTCGTGGATTCATTTTCTTTTACTGTCTGATCTTCCAGTGTGCTAAGGGAAATCGGTATCTCTTTGCCGCCGTCTCCGCTGGTTCCGTCATCGGTCAGATGCCAGAGGTCTGAGGATAAATTGATATGCATTGCTGGTATAAATGCTAAACGGTTCATAACACTTGTACCACTGTCATAAAGTCTGCCACTATAGTTACTATATGAATAATATGCACCTATATAAGCGGCATTCTGTCTGGAGTTTCCCGGCGACCGCAGCCACCAAGGACATTGTGAATCTGCTCCTCTTGCTGTTGCATATTCGCTTCGCCTCATCATGCGGCTTTCAGAACTTGTATCAGAGTTTTCACAAAAACCATACACAGGATTTGTTACTTCTCCAATAGAAAGCAGATATACATTATCTCTGGTATCATTACCTGCATCAACTTCTCCATGATCCTCATTTATTACAGTTTGTTCTACAACTGCGCCTCTTTCTCTGCTGCTGAATGCAAGATTGTAAAAATCATTATTCAGCCATCTTCTGAGCGTACAGTTCTCCCAATCAATAAAAATTCCCTGTTCATTATATCTTTTATCAGCATCCAATACCCCATCTGCCAGTACAAAAAGCGTACTTCCATCATTTTGCAATACCCGCCACTTAATTCGTTCCCACTTGAAATAGCGATACTCACCAGATCCTGCAGATATCCTGCGGTATTTCACCCCATTAACCCATGCATCCCCGTCTGCATCATAAGGAGCGCTACTGATCGCCTCAGTTATTGCAGTCCCAGCAATCTCTGTCTGTGGATAGCTGCCAAAATAGATATAGTTCCAGTCTGTAGTATCACTACCAGCATTATTTTTTGAACAATAATGTACAGGATTTGTCACTGGATCATTGTTGCTTCCACCTTCTCCGCTGGTTCCATCATCTGTTAGATACCAAAGATCAGATGTAAGATTAATATGTAATGCTGGTACACAAGAATTATAAGAATAATTGATACTGTCAAAACTAACACCATATGTAGCAACGTTACCATGAACATCAACTTTTGAAACATAATCTGTATTTCCTATGCTATGGTTGGTTGAACGCAGCCACCAAATACTGTTGCCGGTAAACCCACCATCTGTTGATGTAAACCCGCCTCTTGCATGGGCATAATCACTTAATTTCATCGAACGACTATGCGAATTTAAACTGCTTGTTTTACAAAAACCGTATGTCGGATCTGATACTTCTTCCCCAGAAAGTAAAAATACCTTATCATTTGTATCGTATTTCGATCCGTCATTCATATAATTAGTTAACGTTTTTTCCTCAATTGCTTTCTGCTCATCACTGTTAAATGCCATACTATAAAAATCAGTATTCAGCCAATTTCTGAGCGTACATGTTTTCCATGCAATTGAATCCGTTGAATCATGAAACCTCTCATAATCCAAACCTTTATCCGCTATCACAAAAAGCGTATTACCATCATTCTGCAACACTCGCCATCGGATACGTTCCCATTTAAAGTAACGATATTTGCTATCCCCAAAGTATTGGCTGGAAGCAACATTTTTGATACTAATTCTGCGATATTTCACACCGTTTATCCATGCGTCCCCATTTGTATTATAATAGGCTCCTATAATCTCTTCTGATAATTCATTCCCTGTAACCTCTGACTGAGGATAGCTGCCAAAATAAATATAACTCCATTCTGTGTCATCCTCATGAGGTAAGGTTGTTGAACAATTATGTACTGGATTCGCCGGACCATCTGTTCCTGTACTGTCTGCCGCTTCATCCTTTGCATCTTGCCTTACTACCTCAGATTCTGCCCATACAGGATTCCCACATATGGTAAGCAGCATTGCCAGTACAAGCAGCGCTGACAGCAGTTTTTTTCCTGTTTCTGAAAATCGTTTCATTTTATTCACTTCTCCTTTCTACATTACAATTGTAAATACATTGGAATAGCCGCTGTATAGCTTCACTTTTTCCTTTGTACCATATGCCCGGAGCATAAAGCTGTATTTATGATCGCGCTCAAAAGATCGGTAGGAATAACTGGCTTTTCCTTTTTTTGCGGATACGGTCTTCCACTTTTTAAACTTGCCCTTATCTACCCTTCGGTAAATCTCAATCTTCTGGGCGTTTTTGATTTTGTTCCAGGAAATCATAAATTTTCCTTTGGAAGCGTCGATCTGAATCTTTTTCTGCTTTGGCGTGACGGGCTTTTTCGGTATTTTTTTAGATACAATACCGGACACGGGGCCTGTTTCCTTTCCCCGGTATGCCGCCACTTTGTAATAATAGGTTTTGCCGCCTTTTAATTTTTTGCTGGTATATGAAGTTCCTGCCGCTGTCCCGATTTTGCTGTACTTTCCTTTTTTGGATGTGGCGCGGTATATGGTGTAGCCGGATGCGCCGTTTATTTTGTTCCAGGAGAGTTTTACCGCATTGGCTGCGGATAGTTTTACTTTCAGCTTCGGAGCCGTCAGTTTGACAGACGGCGCAGATGAACCGCCCGGCGTGGTTCCGCTTCCTCCGCCGTTTCCTCCTGTATTCCCGGAGGCGCCGCCCGGCGTGGTTCCGCTTCCTCCGCTGTTTCCTCCTGTATTCCCGGAGGAACCGCCTGGCGGCGTTTCAGATGCATCTGAAGTAACTGTCAGTTTTGCCCTCTGGCTGGTCGCTTCTTCTTCTCCGTTTTCCACGACGCAATAGAAAAAGTAGCCGTTCAGATTGGATGTCACTTCTCTGGCCGGAATGGTGTAGATGGGCGTATCCGCTTCTGCGATCTCGGTTCCCTCATCGATGGAAGTCGGCGCGCAATACCATTGATAGGTATAGTCTGCCGACTGTCCGCCACTGGCTGTGACCCGGAAGGATACGCTGGTTCCGGCTGTTACGCTCCGATCTAAAGGCGCAGTGACAGACAACTCTTTCCCGGATGGCCCCGGCGGGTTATCGTCTCCGGCTGTCACGGTTATGGTGCAGGATGCAGATTTACCGCCTGCGGACGCATAAATTACGGCCGTTCCCTCTTTTACTGCGGTAATACGTACACTACCTTTGTCTGTTTCCAGTGCGATCGCTTCCGGGTCACTGCCTTCGCAGCGCCATGCAATATCTGTTTCTGCGGCATCCTCAGGCTGTATCTTTGCTGACAGCTCTTCGGCATCGCCGATTTCCAGTGTGAGAGCTGTTTTGCTCAGGGAAATGGATGTAACCGGGACTGGCTGCGCCGTTTCCCCGCCAGCCCCGCTGGTTCCGTCATCCGTCAAAAGCCAGAGATCAGAGGACAGATTAATATGCAAAGCTGGCACACATGCGCCGTAGTTAGTGTCGACAAGGTAGCCCTTCCTGTGGACATAGCCATAGTAGTAGACATACGTGGCGTCACTTATACTGATGCCCGGCGACCGCAGCCACCAGAAGTAGCCTGCATAATCACTGCTTGTTACTGTATCCGCTCCCCTGGCATGGGCATACTCACTTGCTTTGAGCTGTCGGCTAAGTGAATATGTACTGTAACTTTCACAAAAACCATACTCCGGATTTTCCGCCTCTCCAATCGAAAGCAAAAAGATCCTGTCTTTTGTACTGTTTCCGCCTGCTGTGCCATATTGAGGATTATTTTCATTGACTATTGTCTGCTCCAAAACCGCACTCTGTTCCCCGCTGCTGAATGCCATATGATAAAAATCAGAGTTCAGCCAGTTTCTGAGCGTACAGGTTTCCCATGTAACAGAACCGCCTGAATCGTGATAATCCTTACAGTCCAGTCCCTGATCCGCCATCACGAAAAGCGAATCCCTATCCCTCTGCAATACCCGCCACCGGATGCGCTGCCATTTGAAATAACGGTACTCGCTGTCTCCAAAATAAGATGTATTGTTAGTATCATTTTCGCTGATTCTGCGGTACTTTATCCCATCTACCCATGCATCCCCATCTGTATTATAAGAAGCCCCGGTAATCTTATCTGTTAATTCACTTCCCGTCACTTCCGCCTGAGGATAGCTGCCAAAGTAAATATAACTCCAATCCGTATAATCGCTGCCGTCATTCTGTTTTGTACAGTGATGTACCGGGGATTTTATATCTTCCTCCCTGCCAGCATCTTTTCCATCTTCCCCGCCGCTTCCACTGGTTCCATCATCTGTCGGATACCAGCGTTCCGATTCCAGATTAATATGTAAAACCGGAACGCAGGTATTGGTATTGTCATTGACATCACTGCCAACCCGGTCAATCACTCCTTTCTCATCGGCAATTACCGCGCAATCTGACTCTCCTCCCGGCGATCTCATCCACCACCAGCAGCAATCGTCATTATCTCCCCCGATAAACGTGTCTTTTGCACGGGTATAATCACTCGCCTGCATACAGCGGCTGAGCGACTCCGTATTGTACATGCCGCAGAAGCCATAATCCGGATGGATCACTTCTCGCATAGATAGCAGGTAAATCTTATCCTGCGTGTCAGTTCCGCCAGCCGTACCGTATTCCATATTATTTTCGTTTCTGACTGTCTGCTCCTGAATAGCATTCTGTTCCTCACTGCTGAATGCCGTGTGATAAAAATCCGTGTTCAGCCAGTCTCTAAGCGTACTGTTTTCCCATGTAACGGAACCGCCCGGTTCATGATATGCCTTGCAGTCCAGTCCCTGGTCAGCGATAGCAAAAACCGTGCCGTCTGTATTTTGCAGTACCCGCCACCGAATGCGTTCCCATTTAAAATAGCGGTAGTCTGTGCTTCCATTATCCAGAGCGTCTGCGCTGAGCCTGCGGTATTTGATACCGTCTGCCCATGCATCCCCATCCGCATTATAGGCCGCCCCGGTAATCGCTGCCGTCAGTGCGGCTCCGGTAACTTCCGTCTGGGGATAGCTTCCGAAATAAATATAACTCCACTCCGTTTTATCGCTGCCGTCATTTCGCTGCGTACAGATATGCACAGGATTTGCCGGGCTGTCTGCGCCCGTAGCGTCCGCGGCCAGACCCGCTGTCCCGCTTTCTTTTGCAGCAGCAGCTTCCGCCGGTACGGGATTTCCCCATACCAAAAGAATCATTGCCATTACAAGCGTCAGCGCTAAAAACATTCTGCCTGTTCTTACCATTTTTTTCATATCAACACCCGCTCCTCCCTACATTACGATTGTGAATACACTACCGTCCATCCTTCGCCACATTCCTAAGCAGCAGCGTCGTCACAATCCCGCACAGCACGATCATTCCTGCCAGCACCGCCCAATGTCCCAGCAAATGCCCTTTCGCAGCCTCAAAAATATCCTGGAACTCATGCGTAAGCCCCGGTATCTCCTCCTGCATTTTCATCGTCAGATCATTCAAATCCGCAATGCTTCCCAGGCTTTCCACTGACCACTTACTGATGGTCATATAAGCAATCCTGCTCCCGGTTCCCTTTAGCTCAAAGAGAATCCCGGAAAACAGCAACTGGATAATCAGTACAAACGGCGCGAATGTCATTGCCTTGTCTCCGCTTTTTACAATAGCAGAAATAATAAACCCAAGCGCCATAGATGCCGTAATTGTCAGCCAGATTGTCAAAAATATCTCCGGAAAACTGTTTTCTAAGAGGATTCCCTTCTCCGGCATTCCAATTACAAGCTGGAACACAACCGTCATAATCGCCGCCTGGAACACGCTGACCAGCATCTGTATCAAAAACTTGGACAGCGTATAAGACCAGAGTTTTAGATTTCCCATATATTCCCGCTTGAGCACGACGCGCTCTTTACAGATTTCCTGAATGGAGTTAAACAATCCAATCCAGATACCTGCACAGCTGAGCGCAAACAGAATCGATTTCGTACTTTCGTAAATTTCAAATACCTGGTTATCTGCCACAATTCCAAGCAGCAGCGCAATCAAAACCGGCTGCAATAATAACATACAGAGCCTTGGCAGATCGTTTTTCATCAGTTCCGCATAGCGCATCGTCAGAATGCCAAACTGCCGGATACCGGAAAACTTCCGTTTTTTTGGTGCTTCTTTGCCCGGTGTGGCGCTGACTGGCTCCATCGGAACACAGTTTTCGTACTGGGCTGCCCATTCTTTTGGATCTGCCGCCATTTTATTATAGATATCCACCAGATTATCCGTATCAAAAAACATTCTGGCCTCGTCACAGGTTCCACAAAAGCAGACTCTTCCGCCCTGTCCCATAAAAATGACCTTATCGCAAAGATCCAGGCTCTGGGTCGTATGCGTGACCATAATAATCGTCTTGCCCTGAGACTTCGACAAACGGCTTAAGGTGCCCATTAATTTCTTTTCGGTTCCCGGATCAAGGCCGGAAGTCGGTTCGTCTAAGAAGAACAGGCTGGGGTCTGCCAACAGTTCCACTGCAATGCTGGCGCGCTTTTTCTGTCCGCCGGAAAGTTTGCGGATGTAGGTGTTCTGATGCTCGGAAAGCTCTACCATTTCCAGGACGTCGCCGATTCTCTTTTGAATCTCGTCTTTGGAAGTGTCCTTTGGCATTTTCAGTTTGGCCGTATAATAAAGCATCCGGTTTAAGGTCAGATTTTCATAAATAATATCCTGCTGCGGCACATATCCAATCAGGCTTTTTAAAACGGGGAAATTTTCATCCAGATTCAGTCCGCTGAACAGAATCGTTCCCTCCCGCTTCCTGTCAAATCCGCTGATCGCGTTCATCAGCGTGGATTTTCCGGCGCCGGAACCGCCGATAATTGCGACAAATTCATTACTTTCGATGTCTACGCAGGCGTCATGGAGGATCTGCTTGCCGCCGCCGACAATTTTGTTCATATTCCGCACACGGAGGCTGACGCCCTGCATAGAGCTTTTGTAATAAATTCCGTTTTTGGAAAAAATCAGCATACAGTTTAAGATCCGGATTACATCTTTTTCCTGCAGCGGGCGGCTTCCATGCAGGATGCTTCCATTGACCAGCAGTCCGTTCGTACTGTTGCAGTCTGTAATACCGTAGCTGTCCCCACGTTTTTCAATCACAGCATGCATACGGGAAATTCCGGTATGCTGCAAGACAATATCGCATTCTTTTCCGCGGCCAATGGTAACCTTTGGCGTTTCCAGTGCAAATCTCTGCCATTTTCCCTGCTGCATATGCTCCGTATATAACAGCAGGACAGAACCTCCTGTTGCATCCTCAGGCGGCTGTACGCGCAGCATATCTCCATCTTTTAAACAGACATAATTCTGGCTTTTCTGTACAAAGTGCCTTCCGGCGGCATTTTCAATATACGTGCCGTTGGTGCTGCCCAAATCCGCGTAAAACAAGCCCTGCGGCGTAAGCTTGAATTTTCCGTGTGTCCTGGAAATAGCGGGAGAAGCTGTGCTGATATCGTTTTTATCCGCATCCCGTCCCCAGAACAGCCGAGCTTTGCGCAGGGAGTCCAGGGGAATTTCCTGGACTTTTCCTGCTTCGTCGATAATGGTAAGATACCTGCTCATTTGCTGATTCATAACTCTCTCCTTCATTTTGCCGCGGTTATTTTAATATAAATTCATTTCCGCTTCTTGCAATCACAATAATCGTACCCGCGCTGCAGATGACAGGCGTATGCTTCGGGAACGCCTCTCCGTTTTTATAATAAATTCCATTGGAAGAATAATCGGTTACTGTATACGTTCCATCCGGATTATAGCGGATTCCGCAGTGTTTCCGGCTGACTTCCGGAGTTTTGATCACAATATTGGAGCTCATCTCATCCCTTCCAATCATGATTTCCCCTTCAATCGGAATCTGTGCGCCCTGGTAAATTCCCATACAGCCTTCCATCATACCGCCGCTTACAGGCTCTTCCGGCTTCCATGCGTTTTCAGCATCCGGCGCCCATTCCTGCACTGGCATCGTCATATCGCTGTCCATCTGCTGGATGGGATTCTGCGGTGTGAACTGTTCCGAAGACGCATACGGATTGCCCTCATACATATCCTGGCCCGCATACGCATCCTGGCCGCTATATGGCTGCTGCACATCCTGGCCATAAGCTCCCGCAGCCATCTGTCCGTTATAGGCTTCCGCAAGCACATTTACATCGCGGATAAAACCTGCCATATTGGAAATTCCTACGAAAGAAAGAATATAGCTGATAATAAACGCAAATGTAAAGAAAAGGAAAATCCCTGCGCTTCCCTCCATGACAGACGCCATCAGGACAAACAGCAGACTAAAAAAGGATAACAGGGATTCCATCACTGCAAACGCGGTATGAGAGCCAGCGGTTCCCTTAATCGGCCTCTGGTACATGCCGGAAGCATCCTCCAGCCGCTTTCCGGTTAATCTGGACCAGATCACCTGGAAAATATTACATGTAATACCGGATAACAGCCATACAACAAGATACGGCAGGCTGATTCCGCCGATATTATATTTGCCGCAGATTGTGTTGATATCTCTGCAGACGCCCCAGAACAGCACAATTTTATAAATCGTATATGCCAGGCAGAGAATCCCGACAATAATAAACGGCATCATAAACTTTATAATCGCATCTCTGGCGCTGCCTATAATCATATCGCCCATCAGCCCGTTCAGATCTCCTAAGCCGCCCAAATCCCCAAACCCAGGGCTGCTGGGTACATAGCTTGTATGCAGAAAACCGCCTCCCGCCGGAACACTGTTTCCCATGGAAAAAAGATTCATCACTCCAGATACTCCGGAAGATATCTTCTTTACCAGAATTGCCACCAGGATCACTGGCGTTAACTGAAATAAAATGGACAATCCTACATATAACCCCACACTTCTGTTTGTTTTCAAATTTTTCATAATTGATCCTTTCCCGTTATGTTTAACGCTTCTTTCTAACAAGCCTCCCCGGCTGTTTATCCCAGACGGATCGCGTCCATTTTTGTTGCCAGCCAGATTTCCGTCCCTGGCGTAATCCAGTTTGGGGACTGGCTGTTTAAGCGGTTTCCGTCCGGCCAGAACGTCCCGTTGGCAGAATAGTCCTGGATACTGTATACGTTTTCTTTGGCATGGTAGATAATGCCGCAATGCTTTCGGCTGATCTTATTTTCCTGGAAATACAGATCGCAGACATTGCTGTCCCTGCCCAGGAAAATCTCAGTATCCGGCTGAATACGGACAATCTTACCGATATTTTCTCCTCTTACAACGACAATCGCTCCTCCGGCCGGTTTATTCATCGCAAGGCTTCTGGTTATTGTTACACTATCCAAAGTTTTCCGCCCCCTTTAAAATTTCCCAGTACCTTCTGCTGATGGGAATAACTTCCTTTCCCAATTCCATTCCGCTTCGCTTAACCGCTGTCACATACCGTTTATTGACAAGGTAGCTTTGATGGCACCGGACAAATTCCTGTTCTAAAAGCACCTCCTCTAACTGATCCAGTTTTCCATAAAATTCCAGAATTTCATCTGGTAAGTGAATCCGGATTTTGCGGACATCGCTTTCAAAATAGCGAATCCGATCCAGAGGCAGCCTGTGCTCACATCCCCGTATCATTACGTTCATAAAGCCCGGCTTTTCTTCGATTTCATCCAGATACCGGTTCAGCTCCTGCCTAAGTCTTGGCATAGACAACGGCTTTAACAGATACGCGAACGCTTTATAGGTATAACATTCATAGACATGCTCCTTGGACACGGTGACAAAAATAATATCCACATCTATTTTTCTGGATCGAAGCCATCTGGCGGCTTCCACACCGCTTACTGCATCCATATGGATATCCAGCAGAAGGAGCTGGCAGAAAAACTGCCCTGCTTCTACCTGTTCTAACAGAGCCCTGCCGCTTTCAAAATAGGTGATTTCGTATTCGCCTCTGGCAAATACCGCCTCGCCAACCGCACTTCCCAATTGTTTTGCAAACGTTGCATCATCATCGCAAATCGCTATTTTCAGCATTTAAGATTCATCCCTTTTATAATCATCCCAGCTGAAATCCTCCCCACAGCAGGGGAAAAACATCAGACGGGTATTCCCGATTGTTAAAATATCACGCCGTTTCAGCTTGACCGGATTCAGAACAACATCATCATTTAAATAGAACAGTTCCCTTGATTCCCCCGCCTGTGCGATAAATTCTCTTCGTTTCGGTTCATAGAGAATAATCGCGTGGCGTTCTCTGGAAATGCTGTTGTCTCCATGCAGAACGATATCCATACTCGACGCCCGGCCAATAAAATTCTTTCCAATCTTAATTTTAAAACTGTCGCCAAAATCTTCTCCCTCAATGCATACCAGCCATCCGGCAACCGGATCTACGCCTGTTTTCGCCTGATATATGCTGATGGTCTTTTCCTCATCCTGCATTACATTCGGTCCGGTCACTGCACGGTTGACTGCATCCTGCAGAGACATATTCTGGGCCGACATTGGATTGGGCGCTGGTACCGGATTGGGCATCGGCACTGGCATCGGTGTCGGATTGGGCGCTGGCATCGGATTGGGCACCGGAGCAGCAGGCGGCGGGGTCATCGGTACGGTAACTGGTTCCGAATCATAAGATGACATCGGCACGGTAACCGGTTCTGTCATTGCGGTATTATATCCGCTTCCCATATCCGAATAGGGCATGGTCGCGTTTGCATCTCCTCCAATCGCTGCACAGTGGGGACAATTTTGAAATTTGTCGCCGTCAAAAAAGTGTCCGTTGTCGCATCTCTTTAGGTTCATAATCCATTCCTCCATGTTCTATATACTTTTATACATTTATATTTGATAGCGCAATACTACCACAGACGTATTATCCTGCCCGCTCGTCTTATCTGCAAGCGCCGCCGCTGTCAGAATTTCCGCGGCATGCTGTACATCTGTTTCATTTACTTTTACAATATCCCGGATCATATCCTCCGAAAGGCTCCGGTACAGCCCGTCACTGCTCAGCAGCACAATATCATTATCTTCCAGCAGAAACGGCTGCTGATTGATATCCATCAGAGAAACATTTCCCATACCAAGGTAACTGATCAAAGCCTCCGCACGGTATTCCTCAGCCGCGTATTCTTCTGTGGAAAGCTCCCCCTTCTGCAGCTTCTGATCTAACATCAGCCTGTAATTATGCTCTCTGCAGACCGAGAGTATCTCATCTCCGCGGATAATATAGATTTTGCTGTCACCGACAGAAAGCCAGTACAATGCATTCTCCCGGATAATCGCCGCCACCATAGTTGTCCCCGCACGGAGCCGTTCGCCGTTTTCATTTTCCTGTAAAAAAACTTTTTCATCCGCCCGCACAGCTTCTTCCTGCAGAAATCCCGGAATATCCCCGATCTCCTTTCTGCCAAACCATGCGTTCACCAGGCTTTCCGCCGCGGCCTTGCTTGCGACTTCACCCCCGGCAAGCCAGATCGGAAGGCACACGTCTG
>CAJUPF010000034.1 GCA_910588565.1 uncultured Lachnospiraceae bacterium | reverse complement strand
TTAAATATAAGCCTTTGGGCTTTTTCTGTAAAAATCATTTATAAGTTTATCCTGTTATTCAGCAAAAAATGCTGGATTGTATATGTCCCCTATGTTATACTGAGATGGTATAACTTTCATGAGCTTTTATTTTCAATACACACTTCCTGATATTCCATAACGTATACAATCTTACTCTACTGGGAAATATGGAGATATCGCTCTGAAACAGCACATTATAAAAACAGTTAGAAAAAATATGAAAGGAGAAAGTATGAAATCCGGAGTAATTTTACACAAAACAACCTGTACCGAATAAGAAACACGCACTTGTCAGAATCTAAAATTTTCAAATATTCTGACAAATATCGTATTTATTACAGAAAGGAGTATCCGAATGAAAATTGGCATTATTTCCATAAATGCACATACAAAAGTCCTTAATTTTGCCTCTCCCCTGCATTCCTACGCATTTTGGGCTTTCCTGGAAAGAAATGGAATTGAAAGCACTATTATAGATTATATACCAAATTATTACGGCAAGTTCGATGTAAAGCACCCTCTGTTTTACTATATAGATTATCCCAAATCAAGCAATGCTGCGCAAAAACGGCTGCTGAAACGCTGGAAAACACTTTTCTATGAAAGAGAAGACCGTTACGAACATTTTGAAAAATTTATCCAGACATATTACAGAAAAACCGATAAATGTTACACCGCAAAACTCATGGATACGGAAGATCCCGGATTTGACTGTTATATATGCGCAACTGATGTTATCTGGAAATGCAACCTTTCCGCTGGTTTTGACCGCGGCTTTTTTCTGGCCTGCAAGCAATTGGAAGGCAAAAAGAAAATCGCCTACTCTGCCAGCCGCGGCGCCCGTGAGTATACGCCAAAACAGGCAAAAGAGTTCTTTGACTATATCAGCGATATTGATTTTATTTCTGTCCGCGAAAAAAGTTTGCAAAACTATATTCAGCAGAATTCTGACCTTCCCGTCACACAGGTTTTGGATCCGGTTTTCCTTAACGACAGAGATTTTTACATTGAACTAGCATCCCCTCCCGAAAAAAAAGGATACGTTCTAATCTATATCGTAATGGAAAAGGCAACAGAACTTGTGGAAACTGCCGCCGCTTATGCGGCGTCACACAATCTGGAACTTCTCGAAATCAGCGAGGATCTGGAGAACGCAGATATTCCAGAAGGAACGCACCATGAGATCATCTATGGCATCGGCATTGAAGATTGGCTGGGTTACATGAAAGATGCAACCTGTATTTTTACCAACTCATTCCACGCCTGTTGCTTCTCTATTATATTTGGCGTACAATTTTTCGCAGGCAATCGCTCTGGCGATAAAATCGGTTCTCTATTGGATATGTTCCACCTCAGCCACCGCTATATCACCGGTGTCAGTACGGAAACTGTTTTCAATATGCCCGATATTAATTATGACGAAATAGATACACTGCGTCACCAGCTGGCCAGCGAATCATCCTCATTTATACTAAATGCTATCCATCATATGGAGCGCAATGAACACCAGAACCACAGGGATCTTGTACATGAATCTGTTTATTCTGCAAAAGACGAAGATCCGCCTGCAAAACAAAATAACAAAAAAACGTTTTTATCACGTCTCAAAACCAAAATCAAACAGATATTAAAACAACTGAAAAAATTTTTTCATGTCGATTCAGGCAAATAGAATTTATTTCATCTTCCAGATCGTTTTGGGTGCGTTTCGTACCCAGAACGGTTTTCCACTCTGGCTATCCGGTTTCTGACTTTAATTTTGCGTTTTCAGATTCCAGCAGCTGAACCCGTTCCTGCAGGTACATGATTTTGTCAAATCGTTTATTATACATTTGATATGTTCTTCTGAATTTTCTTTGAAGCCTTTCTTCCTCCTCTTTTGCCGGCACAATGTTATATGGCGGTAACTTTTCAAAAAGTTCTCCATAACTGTATGGGGAATCAGGGGATTTCGTTAAATGCAATGCATTTCTAACCCCAAAAAACAAAGAACGGTACACACTTGTCAAAAACTCTTCATCTTTTTGAATTCCTTCAGTAATAATCTGTTTAATCTTATCCAAGATTCTATCTGCAGTAATCTCACGGTTCACCTCTATGGCTCTGTCCCCATATCCTATACTGTCATAAAACCCCTTCACTTTTGGATTCCATATAAGCCCAAGCGACGGTACATCTAATGCATATGATATAATACTTGGATGCAGACGGCAGGAAACCACCGCATCACAGGAAGAAATTTTTTCCAACAGTTTTTCAGGCGAATTCATATTAAATACGCATTTGTTCTGGCTGATACCACATTCCCGAATCAAATAATCTATAAATGCCTCATCCGCAAAATGTCCGCTTGTAAGAAACTCATAATCATAGCCGCTTTGTTTCAGCCTGTCCGCCAAACTTACCCACAACGCTGCAGCGTCTTCTCTCGGGAAATCAATCTTATTATCCACAAACCCATTTTGTCTTAAAATAAAAATTCCTATTTTCTTATTTCTTTCCTTATTAGCTTTATATCTGTCAAATATCGCAGAAGAAAATACTGCAGGATCTGAAACCTTATCGACTTTGATACTCTCATTTACCTTGTATTTCAACAGAGAATCAAAATCATCTCTTGTTGTAATCTGCTTTACACAATCGTAATTGAGAGTTTTCTTCAGCCTTTGGCATTTCGCGTTTTCTTCATCATACCCTTCAATACCAATCGCTGAAAAAAGAACCGGCTTATGATACTTTTGCGCAAGTTCCAAGGTGACTGCAGTACGTTCATAAAAATCCTGGTACAGGTAATTGAACATCGGCGCCCCTCCAAAAATTATCAAATCCGAATTTGCAATCAGCGATTCCGCTTTTTTAAGCAGTTCCCTTTTTCTTGTTCGAAGATAATTCTTGGATACGATAGATGCTGCACGGCTTTCAATATAGCACTTCTCCTTCAGATTTTCTGCAACTGTCTCAATCAGGCTGATATCACATGCCTCAATAACCTGATCTCCTACATTGTCAGAATCTCGGTTCGTCAACAGCAGTATATTAATATATTTTGACTCTCCGCCGTTTTCAACATGTATCCTGTCAAGTTTTCGCATCAGGTATTGAACTGTTTTTCGGGAACCTTTTTCCCGCATTTTTTTAATCGCAGTTTTTATGCCCATATGCTATAGCAATCCTCCGTTACAAAAAGGTCTCCTCAGCGTCTGTATCGCAGCTGATGTCCTTCTTCCAAAAAATTATACCTTTTCGTATCGGAATGCTAAACTGGATTTTTTTGTTTGAAATCACCAAAGAATATCAGATAAAAGAATTCATACTATGAAAAACAGATAAATATTTTTATACGAAAAAAAATCCGAAAAAGTATACTTTTTCGGACTAATTCTGTCTAAACACTATAGCACATTTCCAACAGCAAGTAAAGTCTTTTTTAGATTTTTTCAACGTATCCGTTCAGCCTTCGTTATCATGTTCTCACGGAACGCGCAGTAAATGCGCGTTCCTGACCTGTGAACAGTAACCAGCCTTCGTTACATTTCACGCCCACGCCAGTCATTCCGTATTTTTCCTGAGTTATGCACACGGTACAGATTTTTATTTTAACGTAACCTTAATAATACTAAAATAGTATAAGTCTGACTTAAGCAATTAGAAATTTAAATTTTACAGATATTATGTATATGAATTTTGTCCGTATCCATAACAGTAATCAGCAGATACTATGAAAAGAAAAGGAGCGCATGATGAAAAAATTATATATACACATAGGAACACCCAAGACAGGAACCACTTCATTACAGACATTTTGCAGTAAAAACCAGGAATTGTTAAATAGTAAGGGATATGTATTTCCTCCCTGTCCATATAGTTATCCAGGAGTATCCAGAGAGCGGAATAATGGAAGATTTCTGGTGGGTTCCATTAGAAATGATGACGGACAGCGGAACGATGAAGCGGAAAAACATGTATTTCTAGAAGGAATGGAGAAAATAAAGGAGTTATTTCATAAATATAATGCCGTAATTCTTTCAGATGAAGGAATTTGGAGAACAATGGATGTGCAAAAACGGAATTTGTGGAAAGATCTGAAACAGGAGGCAGATGCAGGAGGATATGAGGTTAAAGTTATTGTTTATCTTAGAAGACAGGATAAATTTATATCTTCTTTATGGAATCAGAACATCAAGAAATTAAGGGGAACCAACAATCTTGGAGAAGAGAGGTTTGAGGACTATCTGGATAAAATTAATAAAGAAAGCCGTTTAGACTATTATGCAAAATTAGAAAGAATTGCAGCCGTATTTGGAAAAGAACATATCATTGTCCGGAGATTTGAAAAAGGAAGTTTTTATGGAGAATCCATCTATTTTGACTTTCTGTATGCAATTGGAATCACTGATGCCAATGACTTTTCTATTCCTGATATTACTCAAAATCATGGTTTATATGGAAATACACATGAAATAAAACGGATCTTAAATGGCCTTCCACAAATGCAGGAAATTGGAAATCAGAATTTTTTCCGGGAGGTATTGGCAAAATGCTCTGAACTGTCCAAAAAGAACTATCCCTGCGAAATGTTTTCCAAAGAAGAAGCGCAGAAATTTATGGCTGAATATGAAGAGGGGAATCAGCGAATCGTAAAAGAGTATCTGAATGAAAACGAAACCGCTTTATTTCATGAAGAATTCAAAAATGTAGCTAAATGGGAGCCGGACAATCCTTATATGCATGAAGATATCATTCGTTTCATTGGGATATGCAGCATATGTCTGGCAAATGAAAATGATGAACTTCGGCAGGAAATAAAAAAATTCCGGCAGGAACTGAATAGCATAAAACATCCAATATGGAGCATTTCTGTAAAAATACTGAAAAAAATAAAAAATTTAATGTAATAATTGTCAAATTAGAAATAATACGATTACATCCTGTAGAAAAGATATCTATATTGGACAAACCGGTCAGGCAACCATCATTCAATAACAAATAAGAAAACTGCTTTGAATAACGCTGATATCCGAAGCAGTTTTCTTTTCCTTTTCAACTGATTGTCGCACACGACATACTCTTTACCATCCTGCGGAACATATCACTAAGATCGACTGTAGCATTCCATCCAAGCGCCTGCAATTTTGAACTGTCCAGCCGGATAACCATCTCCGGATTATATCCAAACGCAGATACATCCTCCGGAATCTCAATTTTCACCTGAATTCCCGCTTCTGGAAATGTCCCGCAGACCAACTCTGCCATATCCTTTATGGATATGGCGGTATCCATATTCGTCACATTATAAGCTTCACCAATGCCTCCGTACAATAAAATCCACAAAATTGCACTGATTGAGTCTTTTGTATAACAATAGCTTCTCACGGTATTCCCCTGTGTATGCAACACAATATCTTTTTTCTCTATTGCACATCTTGCAAATTCCGCAAACACACGACTGTCCTGATACTCCACTCCTGCTCCAAAGGTCTGTGACAGACGCGCCATTTTTACCGGTACTCCATACTCCTTTGCATAAGATGCACACAGACATTCCACCATGCGCTTTCCTTCGGAATAACTACTTCGTACGCTTGTCGGATCCATATAGCCATAATCCGTCTCCGAAATCAGCTGCCTGCCTCCGTCTGGTGTGCCATATACTTCCAAAGAAGATAAATACACCATAGATTCCACATTTTTACTCTTCGCAAACTCCAGAATATGTTTGGCGCCTTCTATAGAGGTTAAAATTGTTTCGACCGGTTGTGTAACAAAATATCTGGAACTCGTAGCGCTTGCCCCATGTATAATATAATCCACATTTCCCTCATAAGCGATCGGCTCGTTAATATCGCCATAATATAAAGCAATGTCATCACATTCTAACAGCTTTCCAAATATCCTTTCTGCTTTCTGCCTGCTCCGCACCATAGCTGCAATTCGGAGCTTTGCATCGCTCACCCGGTTCATACACGCCAGCGCAAGTACAATCTGAGAACCAATTAGGCCGGTAGCCCCGGTAACAAAAACCGTTTTCTGTCTCAGCCGTTCCGTCAGCTGAGATATCTTTGCAATTTCCTCAATATCCTGCCGCAGAATATCATCCTCTATCTCCATCTTTCCACAACCCATATATGATCTCCTTTCATATTTCCTCATTTATGCGCTGTCGCCCTGTTCATCCTGGTTTCTATGCGGTTGGTAAGTCCAAGCCCAAATGCCTGTTCATTTTCCTTGTACTGCAGAAGCGCCCGGAACATATATACATCTTCTGGCGTGGTCACTTTGATATTCCCGCGGTTTCCGGGCACCATATGCGCCTCTTTTCCCTGACTCCGTATAATCGTACAGGCATCCACCATATTTTCGTAACGGTTCTCTGTTGCTCTGATCGTATCGTGGGCTTCTATAATATCCTTCAGATAAAAGCTCTGGGGCGCCTGTGCTGCAAACGTCTCTTTCCGGTAAGGAACCCCATCCACTTCTTCTCCGTTTTTGCTAATCATAATTGTTTCAAAACAGGGGGTACAGGTAATTCCATTGCCATGTTCAAGAACACTGTCGATGTTATTGCTGATAACCTCATAAGACACAAACGGCCGAACTCCGTCATGGATCAGCACAACGGAATCTTGCGGATTCTCACGCTCCGCTTCTTTTAATGCATTATAAATGGAATCCTGCGCCGTCTCACCTCCTGGAATTACTTTGGCAACTTTCCTCAAATGATATTCCCCTATCAAATCGTTCATATAAGGAATATAATGTTCCAGCACAGAGATATAAATTTTATCAATCCTATCGTGGTACTGAAATAACTGTAGGGTATAAATAATGATCGGTTTCCCGTTGATCTCTAAAAATTGCTTTGGAATACCGGCTCCCATACGCACGCCGCTTCCTCCGGCAAAAACAATTGCTATATTCACTCTTCTTCCTCCTCTAAAGCATAACCTTTCTCATCACGCGAATAACCGGCAGGAAGAAAATCCAAAGAATTCCTGTGTTCATTCGCTCTACGCACCCTCTCTAAGTTTTGTTGTATCTCTTCCGGAATCTGCCCAAGCACCAGCCAGTCAATTACACGATCGGATGCATTGCTGTCGATATAGTCAAAATGATGCTCAATATATTGTTCTACTTTTTCAAACTCAAAATCCTTCTGACGAAACGCTTCTAAGAACTCCGAAAATGTATAACACACTTTTCCTGGTGCCGCTTCCTCGTAATCCCTGTGAAATCCTCTGGAAAAAGAATACTGCACTTTATCAAAAGCAAAAAACATCATCGGTTTTCTCATCAGGGAATACTCATAAATATTGGATGAGTAATCTGTCACAAGAAGATCCGTGATATAAAACAGATCATTAATATTTGGGTATTTTCCCACATCCATAAATCTATCTTTGTATTTTTTCTCAATTGGCACATGGCTTGCCACCCAGGGATGCATCTTAAACAGAACCACATATTCCTCACCACAAGCCTGATACAGCCCTTCAAAATCAATTAGTTCATACGGATAATATGCTGTCCGCTTGCTTCTTCCCCGGTAGGTAGGGGCAAACAGCATCACTTTTTTTCCTTTGCATTTGGGATATTTATCGTACAACTGCCTGGTCTTTTCTTCCCGGTAACTGTCTCTTAAAAATTCATCCATTCTGGGCATACCGGTAGGAAGCACCTGTTCATCGTTGATTCCCCAGACTTCGGAAAAAAACGGCGCTATCCTTTTAGAACCCGCAATGCCAAAATTGTACTGCCTGTGGCAGGAAGAGGGACCAGGGCATCCCATATGCCCCCAGCGGCTGTAACCAGATGACTTAAAACCTGCGCCTGCATGCCATAACTGAACCAGCTTTGTATCCTCATCCAGCATAAGCCAGTCCAATACCGGCGCATGATCATCCAAAAAGATCAAACCGCTCTGCGCCATTTTTTTCATCAGCAGAATCCAGCTCTTTTTGCTTTGCGGCTGTGCAGCTGCAGCACGGACAGAAAAAAGTATCTGATAATCTTTCTCCATCCCACGCTCCTTCATCCGTTCCGAAACAGCTTTCAGATTAGATGCAATCACATCATTCTGCTCTGACATAAATAAAACGGTATGATTCCGTTTAGAAGCGTACAGAATACAAAAAAATCTGTATACGGTATGCAAAAAATTCTTTTTGCTAATCAAAGTGGCTTTCGCATCTTTAATTAAATGTATCTTTTCCCAAAAATGTATTTTATACGGAAAATTCATTCCGGTCTTAACTGCTGCCAGGATACAAAACCGAAACGGCAGCGTATCCGCATCTTCTTCCACATAAAATGTAACTGTATAAGATTTTTTACTGTTATAATATAAAAATGTCCGGGAATGATCCAAAATATTCTTTACTACAGACACATCCGTCTCACAATCTGCCATCTTGCAGTCATCCCTGCAGACATAAATCCGGTACTGGCCGGAGGGTACACAAACATTTTCTCCATTATTTGTTACATTTAACCGCAGATGATATAAATCTTCCTCCACTCCGGTAATTTTAAATTCCGCAGTCGAATAAAACCGTTCGTCTACCGCATAGAAATGAAGTTCTCCTCCCCTTTCCTGCATCGCAGCATACTCTACCTTCACATCCAGATACAGAAATATCCGCTCCCATCGGATGGACGTGACAGTCGCCATAATCTTCTTTTCCTCAATAAAACTTTTCATCTCCATCGTTTAATATTCCTCCTCTGTTGAATCCAGCATCTGGGTATACAAATCCGCTATTTCATCAATCTTCCCGAATGCCGCTACTTTTCCCCCCTCCAATATCATCGCCTTATTACAAATCCGTTTCACCTGCTCCAACGAATGGGAAACAAACAAAACTGTCGTCCCCCCATCCATCATACGCATAATCTTCTTCTCGCTTTTCCGCCGGAACTTTGTGTCTCCCACAGAAAGCACTTCATCCAAGATCAGAATCTCCGGATTCGCAATCGTCGCAATCGAAAAGCCCAGCCTTGACCGCATACCGGAAGAATAATTCTTTACTGGTACATTGATAAACTTCTTTAACCCTGAAAATTTCACAATCTGATCATATCTGTCCTGCAGATAATCTTTACTGTATCCGAGCATTGCCCCATACAGAAAAATATTCTCACGCCCTGTATACTGTTTGTCAAAGCCAGCTCCCAGTTCCAGAAGCGGAACCACGTTGCCTCTTCGGATGATTTTTCCCTCCGTTGGCTTAAAGACTCCTGCAATTACCTTTAAAAGTGTGCTCTTCCCTGCACCATTAAATCCAAGAATCCCCAGCCTGTCTCCTTTTTCAAGTTTAAAACTTACATCCTTAAGCGCCCAGAATTCATTACGTCTCATATCCCGTCTGAACAGACGGATGATATATTCTTTGAAATCATCTACTTTTTCTTCACTTAGGTTAAATTTCATCCCGATATGATCTACTATTAATGCTTCTTTTCCCATAATACACCTCTAAATTGCCAAAATAAACTGATCCTGTTTCTTGTAGAAAATATAAGTTCCAATCACGGATAGAACCACCCCATACATTGCTGCTGTCAGAAGATATTGCAAATTCAGCGGCTCACCCATCATCGCACACCTGAAATTCATAATAATACAATACATGGGATTATATTTCAAAATCCAGCCATAACCACTTTTGAGCAGCTTTTCCGGTGTATAGAAAATCGCGCTGGTATACATAATAATCATCAGCAGAACATCCCAGAGGTATTCCATATCCCGAAAAAATACTGCTACCGTCGCCAGTATCATGCCACTCCCATAAGTAAGTATAAACAACAGCGCAAATGGTATAAATGCATACAGCATGTGCAGGGAGGGATACTGCCTGCAATAGATGCACAGCGGTATCAGCACCAGCAGCGAAATCCCGGTTATCACATAATTATATAAAATGCTCGACAATGGATACAGATATTTCGGCACATAAACTTTTTTAATCATAGACGCGTTTGTACGGATTGACTTGGCTGCCGATTTAGTGGAAGAAGAATAGAAAGAATACAAAAGCCTTCCACACAGCACATACAATGGAAAATCCCGTCCGCCTTTTCCAAGCAAGGTTCCAAATACAACCGTAAGTACAATCGTCGTCATCAGAGGTTCCAGAAATGACCAGATTATCCCCAAATAAGATCTGCGGTATTTTAATTTAATCCCTTTTTTTACCAGTTCCCACAATAAACCTTTACGTTTCCAAAATGCTTTTAAATGTTTCATATCAATCTACCCTTACTTTCTGTTCTTCCCTGTGCATTTCAGTATTAAACTGGCTACACGCCTAGATGCTTCTCCGTCCTCTGCAGAGCCTTTCTCTTCCAAAAATTTTCTGGCCTTTTCCCTGTACTGCACTTCATCAAATACCGCTATCTGTTCCGCCATCTGACGGTTATTCTCAGCAATTGGAAAAGGTGTCTCTTCCAGCGAATAATAAAGCCCACGCATCTGACGGTATGCCCTGTAATCCGGCGCATAAATAAACGCCGGCCTGCCAGTAAGAATGTAATCAAACACGGCGCTCGAATAATCTGTAACTACAGCGTCTGCCGCTGCAAGCAGTTCCTGTATATCGGAATACCCTGTAACATCCGCGCAATATTCTTCTTCTGACTGGATGGAAACTGCAGACCCTTTCATTCGCGGATGTTGACGCACCAGAATCAGCCATTCACCTGAAAACCTCTGCTCCAGGCTCTGTTTCAGCAATCCATAATTCAGTTTCTCCTCCCATTCCTGAAAATCATCACGAAACGTCGGAACATACAAAAGCAGTTTATAATTGCTCCTGCCAAGATATTGTTCCACGGATCTCCTGGCTTCTTTTCCTCGTCCGCCAAAAAAAATATCATTCCTGGGATGTCCATACTCAAGTATGGGATCTGCATTCCAAAATGCCCTACGGTAAATTTCCGTCTCAAAACTGCTGTTAGAAATCCAATAATCTGTATAGGCTGCATTTCTTTTTGCAAGAATTGTCCAATTCGTGTCACTTGTCAGATTCTTGCAGTCATTTTCTATTTTCTTGATACCAAATGAACCATGCCACATTTGAATATACACCTGCTCCTTTTTCTTCAGCAGCCCTTTATTCAGATAATGTACCATCTGGTAATTCCCACACCATATGCCCGCTGTAGCATATTCACGCATTGCCTCCTCAGATCCATAGCGCACAAGACGCACCTGTTTTGGGAACTGTACTCTTTGTTTCTGAGGTTCCTGCACAGTCCAGACAATATCAAGATCAGAATCCGCTGCAAGAAGGGATTCCGTTACATATTTGCCGTTGCAGCCATATCCTTTTCCCATATAATTGTCAAAAACAACCTTGTTATACTGTATAGGAAGCTGCTCTAATTCCCTGTGAAAATGCCGGGTAAAGTGTATCTTTACCCGAAAAGGCGTATGCCTCAATCGGTATACTTTTTCTTCGCCTTCCATCGTATAAGCAATGATTTTCTTTGCAAGGCTTCGGATTTTTTTGATACAGGCGTTCAAAATGCCTCCTCCTTATCCTGATACATCAGATAGATCGCATGTCTTGGAAACCGCTCATCCGCCGGCGGCAATTTCTCATAATCTCCATAAAGATGACTCAGATACCGATGCGTGTCTCCAGGAACCAGAAAAACTTCCCCTGAAAACGCGCTCTCCTTTAACGGCATCAGATAACTGAGAGGCATAACCTCCCGTTCATATCCCGCCACGCCAAACAGGCTGCATATTTCCTTTTTGTTCTGCCCGCTCCATGCCGTCATAATTTTTTTTGTAAGCTTCATATACAGCCGAAACAATACGTCTGGCGTTACCTTCAATATAACTTTTGAAATCGCCCGGATTTTTTTTCCTTTATTTTTCACCGGCAGACGATATTCGGAAAGATAATATACAAGCGACGAAATTTTCTGGATTTTTCTTAATATTTTCTTCTCAGGAACTCCGTCAATCGGATGGATATCAATTTTGGCGGTATTCTGATACCCTTTTTTTGCATGTGTAGTATCATACAAATAGCCAATCGGCGCATCTGGAATCAAATGAGATTCCACCGGCGAATATACAAACTCCCCAATCCTGTTTCCACAGCGCTCCATAAGCGCTTCCATCTTTTCAAAATCCTGGCGCATCATAGCAATATCCACATCATCATCCCATGGAATAAATCCATGATGGCGGTAAGCGCCCAATGCGCTCCCCCCTACCAGAAAAAAAGTAAGTCCATGTTCCTCTGTAAATGTCCGGAACGCAAGCAACATCTCTATTAGCTTATGCTGTAATCCTTCTAATTCTTTCATTCCAAACCTCTCCACTGACAGTCCAGCGTCTTTTTATTATACTCTATCCAGACCAGTACACCAGCTTATTTCCGCAGCAGTTTTCTATAAAAACACCCCCGCAGTTTTAAAGGCGCCAGAGACATAACCAGCTGCCCTCCGCTGGAAATGAAAAAGTCAGAAAATCTGGAATACCCAAGCTTGTAAATTTTCCAGCGTGCCCTTATGGCATACACAGCATAGGAAAAACTGCCTCTCCGCTTATACATCCCCGCGCTGGTACGCATATACACCAATGTCTCCTGAATATTATAACCCACCATCCCCTGTTTCAGCATTTTTGTCCAAAGATAATAATCTTCAAAGCCTTTACAGTCCTCATAATTTCCTGCGCGTTCCACTGCAGATTTGCGAAACATCACAGAGGGATGATTAAATGGATTCCTGCGTTTTGCAAATACTTTAATTTCTTTATCTGTCTGGGGCACTTTACGCATTGCTGTCGGATTCAAAACCGTATCAGCAAATTCTTCTATAATGCCCCCCACAATATCTGCGTTCTGGCTTGCAAAGACTGCAAGCTGCTTCTCACACCGCTCCGCTACACTGATATCATCACTATCCATCCTGGCTATCAGCTCATTTCTACAAAAACGAATCCCCTGATTTAAAGCAATTCCAAGCCCCTGATTTTCCTTTAGCCGGATAATCTGAAACATACTTTTATTTTTCTCTGCTGCCTCTTTTAGCACCTGTTCGAGTTCATCTGTCAGCGGCCCATCACATACAATGACAAAATCATCCGCCAGCACTGTCTGGGAAAGCATACTCGCAATGCTCTCGCGCAAATATTCTGCCCGCTCTTTCCCATATACTGACATTAATACAGAATATGGCTCCATCCTGTCCCTTGCCTTTCTTGCATTATTTTGAATCTTTCAAAGCTGTCTTCTGCGTATCCGCCACACCCTCGGATTTTTCCTTCTGAAACAATATTTTTACCGTTAAAAAAATCAGTTTGATATCCAGCCAAAATGTATACTTAGTAATATACGTCAAATCCAGTTTTAGTTTGTCATATGGGACAGTATTATACTGCCCGTATACCTGGGCGTATCCCGTCAATCCCGCTTTTACTTTCAGCCGGTATGGAAATTCCGGTATCTCCCTGGTATATTCTTCTGTAATGACTTTCCGCTCCGGCCTTGGGCCTACAAAAGACATATCCCCTTTCAGAATATTAAATAACTGGGGCAGTTCATCAAAATGAGATCTGCGGAGAATCCGCCCCACAGGCGTGATTCTGTCATCGTGGGTTCTGGCAAGCCTGGCTCCGTTTTTTTCAGAATCCACAATCATACTGCGGAATTTTAAGATATCAAATTCCCGGCCATCCCTGGTCTGACGCTTCTGCCTGTAAAATATAGGGCCGCGATCCCACAGCTTGATTGCAATCGCAATTGCCAGCATAACCGGAGAAGCTATTACAATTCCTGCCAGAGAGACTGCAATATCCATACACCGTTTGACAAACAGCTGACGGTACGTCAAGCCGTTGTTGCGGAATAACAGCAGCGGCGAGTCAAATAAATCAATGCTTTCCGCGTTGATAATCATAATATCCGAAATTTTTGGTATGCTGTAACAGCGGATATTTTTTTCAAAACAGTATTTAATAAAACGGTTGCGATCCTGCGCCGGGATATCCCCTACCAGAATTGCGTCATACTGTAGTATTTTTTCAAAAATCGCGTCTCTTCCTGCACTGAGAGGCACTTTATCCTTGACATGGTACTTATCTTTTCTGGCTTCCAGTTTGCGGATAATGCGATCCGGGCTGATATCCCCATAGATCAGGAGCATTTCATGGGGCGGATAGATAATCGCATAAATCCAGCGCATAAAAACCGCCCAGATCAGTACAATAAAGAAATCCGCCGCCGAGAGCGCAAACATCGGCGCACTGTTCTCCAGGAAACTCCAATCCCCGTTGATCAGGGATAACTGCAGATAGGTTACGCCGTTGACGCAGAAAATAGTCAGCATCTGGGAATACATAATATCCCATGTCTTCAGGTATCCGACTTTCAGCGCCCCGAAGGATTTGGAAAATACCATAATAAACATAGCATATAACGCCACAATGGCCCAGTTTCCTCTTCTCCAGTACTCCACCGGCATCATATCTTTATAATGATAAAACCACAGATACGCATAACATCCTGTCTGGACAAGCACGACAAACAGCTTTGCCCAGAACATAATCATACGCTTGGTTTTCAGCTTTGACGTTCCTTCCATAAGAAACCCCTCTATCTTTTCAGCATTTTTTTAATCCTGTACTTAGGATCAATCTTTGGTGCAATCATCTTCGCAGCCGCAAGGCTTATCGTCTCGACCCGCATATCCAGCAGCAGCCTGCGCTCGCCTTCTGGCAAATCAGTAATCAGCAGGTACGGGTCTTCCGCCTCAAGCAGATAGATCTGTCCGCCCACTTTATGCGCCGGCCCGTAAAATTTTATGACGTCTTCCTTCGAGGAAGGAAAACACAGGCGGCGGATCTCTACCGTGCAGGCGGAGACAGCCGGATCGATCCGAACTGCCGTTACATTATCATCCACCGGGATCTCAAGCTGAAATTCCCCGTCAAATGATTTGCTGCGGTAATTGATACAGTCATCTTCCCTGGTTCCGTTTCCCCGGTCAAAATAGACCTGCATCAGATGCCTCTGTTCTATCTCACGTTTGGCATACAAAAGGCTTGTCAGATGATATGCAAGACATCTGCCTTCGTGGTACAGCTGCCGAAGCGGCACATGGGATTTTATTACATAAGACTGGAATGCCCGCTCCATCTTCCCATATACAGCCTGCTCCCGCTCTGTTATACCAGCCTGCCCATACAGCGCCGCCGCATCCAGAATGCGTCTCGTCGCCGTTGTTTCAGCATAGTAGTGGATCACCCGGTACAGGACATAGTTCACCGGAACCGGGAAATGAAACATCCATTCATAATCAATCACAGTCCAATCGCCCGAATCATCCTGAATCAGAATATTGGGAAGAATCATATCGATATCCGCCGCGGAAAACGCCAACAGCTTTGGCGGAAGCTCCACACTCCCGAAAACGCTGCGAAATTCCTCTGTCATCTGAAACTTCTGCTGCCCGCGGCAGCTTTTGATCTCTGACAGGACTTCCAATAACTTATTTTTCGCGCCCTCTGTGTCTCCCTGTTCCAGAAGAAAATCCAGTTCTTCTTCCATTGTATGGCCCTTTAAAAATTCAAACTCCACTCCCGCTGTTCTGGGCTTACAGCGGTTTGCCGAGAATTTCGTATTCTCAAATATATCCGAAAGCGCATGATAGTTTTGCTCCATATTGGAAATCTGCGCTGCCGCGTCCGCCGTATCCGCCAGTTTCAGAAGATGATTTGTTCCATCCGCATCTGTCGTAATAAAGGTACGGATGTTATGCTCTTTTGCCCTGTCATTGGAAAATTTGACATAAGAGATACGCTCATCCTGTTCATTTACCAGTATGCTCCCTGCTTTTCCCGCCGCAAAAAGGTACGAATTGGAAAATTCCCGGAATCTGCCCTGCCGAATTACCACATCGGCAGCTTTTGTCTCATCGAAAAAAATCAGCCGTTCCATATCAAAATTTCCAACCTGATCAATCAGTTCCCCCAGTCTGGGCTGATACGCATCGGAATAAATCGCCATTGCAAAACGGTAATCCGGAAACGGATAATAACAGCTGCACTCCGTCAAACCCGCGCCCCGCAAAAGCGGCAAAAGTTCTTCCCGCGTATAGCCGGCAGACTGCGGGCTGCTTTCTACCGCGCCAAACCAGTCTTTGCTGCCTTCTTCTTTTACGCCTGCGAAATATTTCAGGCCAAATATATTCTCCACTGCCAGAATCAGTTTACCGGATTTTGAAAGGGCTCCCGCGAACATATTCAGAACCTGCCGCACTCCTTCCAGCCGCTCTTCCGATTCTCTTCTGCCCAGTTTGGCCAGTGTCCCCAGACAGATAATATATTCCCAGTTTCCCCGCAAAAGGGCTGCTTTAAACGTGTCGGCGGAAGATTCCGGGGGAATCCCGGTAACAGACCCTGACAGTTCTTTTAACTTTGTCCCGATCATATCGTTTTCTTCCCCAATATACAATACGGTATCTTCCTGCTGAATCGGAAGCCATGCGATGATATTTGCTCTCAGATAAGATTCTGTAAAAACATCCTGCATTCTGACACCTCCTGCTGCCTGTTTCTATCGATTCTGATATTCTCACTGCACTATGCCGCTACTCCACTGTAATTCTGGTATTCATATCATAATAACCTACCGTATTTTTGGTCGATACCACAGTAAGGTTGCAGACATCGTATAATCTGTGATACACAGTAAACTCACCATGCGGATATCCGGTACATCCGAGGGAAAGCAGATACTCGCCGCCCTGCAGATCCATCTTCTGTACAAAAGAGATCACCTGCTCATCTCCCGCAGCCTTTGGCGTAATCTCTATTTTTTCAAACATTGTATTTGTACCGCAAAGTTCAATCCCCAGAAGATTCTTAAATGAAAACGCAAAAATCGGTTCTGCAATATCCTCATGAAAACGGACTTTCATCTTTACAGTCATTTCAGAGCCCTTTTCGATTACATTACTGTATCTGCCTTTTTCATCCAGAAATGCAAAATCGATAATTTCTGCTTTTTTGCTGCCATATTCCAGCACCTGCGGGTTAATGGGAAGGGTGCTGCGCCAAAGCGCCTGTCCGTTTTCTCCATGTCTGCCGGATGCGCTTTTGTGATCCCAGATTGTTTTGCCGCTTTCCTCGTCATCGTCCAGCTGATTGACCAGAACCCGTTTATACATATCCACAGCTTCTTTGGGAGTGCCTTCAAACAATTTCTTTCCTTTATTCAAAAGAATTGCCCGGTCGCAGTATTTGGTAATGCTTCCGAGATCGTGGCTGACAAACAGGATTGTCTTGCCCATCTTCTTAAATTCTTCAAATTTGTGGTAGCATTTGGACTGGAAAAAAACATCTCCAACCGACAGCGCTTCATCCACAATCAGAATCTCAGGATCAATATTAATCGCAACCGCGAACGCAAGGCGCACGAACATACCGGAAGAGTAGGTCTTGACCGGCTGATGGACAAAATCTCCAATATCCGCAAAATCCAGAATTTCCTCCAGCCTTTCGTCAATCTCTTCTCTGGTAAATCCAATCATGGCGCCGTTTAAGTATACATTTTCAATCCCGGTATACTCCATATTAAATCCCGCCCCAAGCTCTAACAATGCTGAAATTCTACCGTCTACCGTTACTTCTCCGCTGCTGGGATTTAATACCCCGGTAATGATTTTCAGAATCGTGGATTTGCCGGAACCATTGGTTCCGATAATCCCCACGGTTTCTCCTTTTTTTATCTCAAAATCCAGTTGATCCAGGGCAAAGTGTTCCCGGTAGCACTGCTTCCTTGTCAGGTTTAAGGCATCCTTCAGCCTGTCGCGCTGACGGGCGTACAGCCGGTATATTTTACTCACTTTATCTACTTTAATCGCGATATCACTCATGAATTAAAACCTCATATTCCTTATAACACATCTGCAAAATGCATCCGGAGTTTTTTAAATACAGACGTTCCCAGCCACCATAACAGCAATGTAAATGCCCAGAAATAAACGGTAAGTCCCGGTCTTTCCCAAAACGCCACTTTGCCGATAAAAGCATCCCGGTATCCCTGTACAATATAAAACAGCGGATTCAGCATCAATATGTTCTTTAGCACAGGACTGATATCCATGGTATCGATATTCCACATAATCGGCGTTACCCAGACGCCCACCTGCAGAACAATGTTGATCACCTGGTTTAAATCCCGGAAAAACACCACAACCGCAGCCGTCAGATACGTCATCCCCAGCGTCAGCAGAAACAGGCAGACCGAATAATATAATACCTGAAGGACATACAGATCCGGATAATACCCGTATAACGTATACAGCAAAGCTGCGAACGCCAGAAAAAATAAATGCACAAATACTGCGGAAATCACTTTTACAATCGGCAGTATATCAATCTGAAATACCACTTTTTTGACCAGATAGGAATAATCCAGCAGCGCCCTTGTACCGCCGCTTAATGCGTCATTAAAGAAAAACCAGGGCACCATTCCGGCAATCAGCCACAATACATAGGGCACTTCAACCCCCGCCGCATTGTTAATGGCGGCCGGCTTAAACCCTTTTTCAAATACAAACCAGTAGACCAGTATCGTAATAACCGGCTGTATAAACGCCCAGATAATCCCCAGGTATGAGCCTGCAAATTTGGTTTTAAAGTCATTGACAGACAGGCGGGCAATCAGCTTTCTTGCTGCGTATACCCCGCCTGGCGACAATTTTTGATCCTGTCTCTTTGATCCTGCCATAGCATATCCTCTTATTTACATTCTGCACTGTATCCGTAACAGCTCCGAGTTACTTATAATCCTTAATGCCGCCCCATGCCCTATCCTTTTCAGATAAAGTCAAATCCTCCTCTGTCATGCCTTCCGGCATCGGCCATTCCACGCCGATATCCGGGTCTTTCCACAGCAGCCCGCCTTCGTCATTGGGATGATAAAAATCTGTCACTTTATAGCAAAATTCCGCGTAATCGCTTAATACCACAAATCCATGTGCAAATCCCTTCGGGATAAAGAACTGCTTTTTGTTCTCCTCAGAAAGCCGGATGCCAAACCATTTGCCAAATGTCTCAGAACCCTCCCGCAAATCCACTGCCACATCAAACACTTCCCCGTGGATGACACGCACCAGCTTATCCTGCGGATAATTGATCTGAAAATGCAGGCCCCTGAGCACCCCTTTTTTGGATGCGGACTGATTATCCTGAACAAATTCACAGTCAATTCCGGCTTCTTTAAAATCATTGTAATTGTAAGTTTCCATAAAATAGCCGCGCGCATCGCCGAATACGGACGGCTCGATTACTTTCAGTCCTTTGATTCCATTACAGTCATCTGTTACTTTTATCTTTCCCATGTTTCTGTCCTTTCTATCACAACAGCAGCAGTCCCATTCTCCTCACTGTTACCGAAAACCTCAATTCTATCCTACAGTCCTTTCGCAACCTCCAGCAGATACTGGCCGTACTCTGTCTTAAGCAGCGGCTGCGCCAGGCGGATCAGCTGTTCTTCATCAATAAATCCCCGCCGGAACGCAATTTCTTCGATGCAGGAAATATAAAGTCCCTGCCGTTTCTGGAACGCCGCCACAAAATCGGCCGCTGCAAACAGCATATCGTGGCTGCCGGTATCCAGCCATGCAAATCCACGTCCCAGTGTCTCCACAGAAAGCGTTCCTCTCGTCAGATATTCATTATTCACACTGGTGATTTCAATTTCGCCTCTTGCAGAAGGTTTGACATGTTTGGCAATTTCCACCACATCATTATCATAAAAATACAGTCCCGGCACCGCGTAATTGGACTTAGGATTTTCCGGTTTTTCTTCAATCGACAAAGCTTTGCCGTTTTCATCAAATTCCACCACGCCATATTCCCGCGGATCTCTGACATAGTAGCCAAAAATAGTCGCGCCCGGCTGGCGTTCGGTTCGCTCCGCAACGCTACGCAGGACTTTGGAAAAGCTTTGTCCATAAAAAATATTATCACCTAAGACCAGCGCCACAGCATCTGTTCCGATAAAGTCGGCTCCGATAATAAACGCATCCGCAAGCCCTCTCGGCTCTTCCTGGACAGCATAGGAAAACCGCATCCCCAGCTGTTCGCCGGAGCCTAACAGCTCTTTGAACACCGGCAGATCCCTTGGTGTGGAAATAATCAATACTTCCCGAATCCCGGCCAGCATCAGTGTGGATAACGGATAATAGATCATCGGCTTGTCATACACTGGCATAATCTGTTTGCTGATTGCTTTTGTCAACGGATAAAGACGGGTTCCTGAACCGCCTGCCAAAATAATACCTTTCATCCTGTACTCCTCTCATGCCGCAAGAAAGAAGGTTTACTATTTTAGTAACCCTTCTTCCTGCCAATTCTTATCTGTTTTGATACATATCTTCGTAATACTTCTGATAATCGCCGCTGGTGACATTTGCCATCCAGTCTTCATGCTCAAAAAACCATGCAATTGTCTTTTTGATACCGTCTTTAAACATGGTCTCCGGCTCCCAGCCAATTTCGCTTTTAATCTTATCCGGCGCAATCGCATATCTTCTGTCATGGCCCTTGCGGTCTTCGACATAGGTAATCAGATCTTTACTGATTGCCTTTCTTCTCTCATCCCCCTCCGGCAGCATTTCCAGAAGCGTATCAAGGATAATATGAATAATTTCAATGTTCTGCTTCTCATTGTGGCCGCCGATATTATATGTCTCTCCCAGACGGCCTTCGTTAATCACCATATCGATTCCTTTGGCATGATCATCCACATAGAGCCAGTCCCTGACATTTTTGCCATCTCCATATACCGGAAGCTTTCTGCCGTGCAGGGCATTGTTAATAATCAACGGAATCAGTTTCTCCGGGAACTGATACGGGCCATAGTTATTCGAGCAATTCGTAATATTCGCCGGGAACTGATAGGTGTCCACATATGATTTTACAAGGAGATCCGAAGACGCCTTGCTGGCAGAATAGGGACTGTGGGGCGAATAGGGGGTTGTCTCATAAAAATAGCCGCCGTCTTCCTCCAGAGAGCCATATACTTCGTCTGTAGAAACGTGCAGGAATTTCTTTCCTTCCTGGAACGTGCCGTCTTCCTTCTCCCATGCAGCCTTGGCACAGTTTAACATCACAGCTGTTCCAAGCACATTGGTCTTAACAAAAACCTCCGGCGTCCTGATACTTCTGTCCACATGGCTTTCCGCTGCAAAATGTACAACATAGTCAATGTCGTTTGTCTCAAAAATCTTCATAATCGCATCTTTATCTGTAATATCCGCTCTGACAAAGGTGTAATTTTCTCTGTCTTCTACCTCTTTCAGATTCTCCAGATTGCCCGCATAGGTCAGTACATCCACATTTATGATCCGGATATCATTGTCATATTTGCGGAACATATAATGAATAAAGTTTGAGCCGATAAAGCCCGCGCCGCCGGTTACCAGGTAAGTCTTCATAACATGTTTCTCCTTCCTTTTTTACCAATTTTTGTATTATAACATCATACGCATAAAAATACAACGTTACATTTCACACCCACGCCAGTTTTGGAAAATATCACAACAAACTATTTTCGCACAAAGATCTTCAGATAGATCCCTGCCGCAAAATTGCGTAATTTACGGATACGGATACTTCTATTTATGTCCCGGTCTGAGAGATTTAATTCTTGTTTAAACTTATTCACCAGATGAATGTGTTCTTTCACATAATCGTTCGCCTTATTCCCCAGCATAACTTCGCCGGTATTGGAGTCATTGCGTACCCGGAAATAGTTCAGCGGTTCGTGGATAATATACACATCCCCCATACAGGCAAGCTGCACCCAGAAATCATAGTCCAGTATATACGTATACCAGGGATCAAACCCGCCGGCCTTCTCCATGGCGCTTTTGCGGAACATATTCGCAAGCGGCGCCCCGAAGTAATTTTTCACAAAAAATCCTGCTCTGGCAATCTTCTTGCCGTCTGTCAGGCCATCTGTCTTATATCGTTTATAAAATCCCTTTGGTTTTCCATCCAGATCCAACAGCTTTGTATCGCTTGATACAAAAACGGCCGTGGGATTTCTCCTTAAAGCCCTTACTTCCTGTTCCAGGCAATTCTTTGCAAGCAAATCGTCCGCACAGATTAGTTTAATAAACTCTCCATTGCATTTCTGCAGGCAGTTATTCCAGTTCCCGGCCATACCAAGGTTCTTTTCATTTTTATACAGTGTAATTCTCTCATCTTTTATCGCTTTAATCACTTCCACCGTATTGTCTCCCGATCTGTCGTCACAGATAATAAGCTCGAAATTGCGGTACGTCTGATTTAAAATAGAATCAATGGTTTCTTTGATATATGCGGCATTGTTATACGCCGGGATACATACACTTACAAGTGGGTTCATAAGTTCTGCTCCTCTTTTCCCAATTACATTCTAACAGTTCCTTACTGACAGATATCCTTCATATAGACATCCAGCGCATCTTTCCAGTCCGCCATAACAAAGGCATCTCCAGCTACCAGCCGCAGCATATAATTATCCAGAACGGAGTAAGCCGGCCGTTTGGTCGGAGAATTGTATTCTTCTGTGGTAACATAATTGACTTTTGTGTCTTTTCCCGCTTTCTTAAATAGTTCCGAAGCAAACTCAGCCCAGCTGCACTGCCCTTCACAGGTAGCATGATAGGTTCCGTAATTTTCTGTCGGCTCTAAAAAATGTATCATCTTTGCCAGCTCCACGGCGCTGGTAGGAGAGCCAAACTGATCGTCTACAACAGAAACCGTATCGTGGGTCTCAGACAGTTTCAGCATCGTTTTTACAAAATTCCTGCCGTCTCCATACAGCCATGCCGTACGCAGAATAAAATGCCTGTTCGAAAATTCTTTTACAAAATTTTCCCCTTCCAGCTTGGTCTTGCCATATGCGCTGATTGGCCCTACAGGATCAAATTCCGTCAGCGGGCTGGGAGAAGTTCCCGGGAATACATAATCGGTCGAGATATGCATCAGCTTGGCTCCAGTCTTTTCCGCTGCGATACTTAAATTCCTCGCTCCTATGGCATTGATTTTATAAGCCAGATCCCATTGGGTTTCGCAGGCGTCCACATTGGTATGCGCGGCGCAGTTGATAATAACATCCGGCCTTGTCCGCTCTGTCAGCGCAAGCACATCCTCTGCCTTTGTAATATCCAGGGGAGTTACGCCTTCTCCTTCCATAATATCCGTATTGATAAATTCCACTTCATCCTTCGCATACTCCTGATTGACAGCCCTTCCCAGCTGTCCATTGCAACCTGTCACTAAAATTTTCTTCATTGAGTTCTCCTTATAACATATGATTTACCAAAAACAATCCTCTTACAATCCAGTTATCCAGCCAGTTCTGCCGATACCAGCCCCGGTTAAACAGAATTTCTAAGCGTCCTGAAATTTTCTCGCTGTCTAATATCGCATCCACAAGTTTATCTTTTTCCGGTATCGAATGATAGAAATGCTTAAAATCCATCAGCTGCTTTTTCAGATCCCCCTGACGCCGCTGCAGATCGCGGTTCTTTGCTTTCATCGTTCCAAGCGCAGTCCCGCTGGCTCCTACTTCGTTGCCGCCATGCTGACGGTAATAGATATAGGATTTTTCGTCGTAATATATGGTTCCAAGATAAGCCGCCGCCATATAACACCACCAGTCGTGATGTATCACGTTTTCCGGCAGCCGTTTTGCGATGATATCCGCCAGTTCACGGTTCATCAACGCGGTACAGCCAGAGCAGATACTTTCAACCACCGCATTTCCAAATCCTGGTACAAGATGAGGATTTTGCTGCCGTTTCATCGGTTCTAAATTCTCGTCTACCAGTGTTTTCGCGCCAAAATAAAGCGCCGGCCCTTCTATCTGCTTTAGTTTTCCTACTGCCCGCTCAATCTTTTCAGGGAGCCAGTAATCATCCTGATCGCAAAATCCTATGTATCCCGCATCAGGATTACTTTTCTTCAACAATTCCAGAAAGCTCTTATTGACACCTAAATTCTCTCCCTGATATGCCTTGATGTTCTGATGCATTTCTTCGTATTCTTTCAAAATTACAAATGTATCATCACTCGAACCGTCATCCCGAATCAGAATATCCACATCGGGATAACTCTGTGCCAGAATGGAATCCATCTGCTCTCTGATATATTCTTCCCCGTTATAGGTAGACATCAGAATCTGCACTTTCCCATAAGGCGCGTCATCCGCCATGTCTTTAGAGTTGACCTGTTTTGTATTGCCATTCGCGTCTCCGCATATATCACTATTCATCTCTTCTCTTAAACACCTTCTCCTTTTCTTATAAAACAATTCAGATAGCTGCAGGCTGAACTGTTCCTTATAATACTCTTTCCAGCGACAACAATATATCATATATCGCAACACACTGCAGGCTTACTGCCAAAAACATACAGCAGCGGCTGATATTTTTCTTGAGCGCAATGTTCCTGCTGCAAAACGCCAGTAAAACTCCCGGAAAACAGGGAAGGAAGTACCGTCCCTGAATCCCCTGGATATCCAGCGCTTCCTTTGGAGTCCAGCTCATAAACATGGCTACGCATACCATCAGAACGGAAAGCGCTCCCACAGTCAGGTAAAACACTTTCTGTCCTTTCGTAACCACCGCGTCAATTTCCTCGCTTCTATCCTCAACGGGAAGCACGCATAAAATCATAAGAAGAAACATCCCATAGATGACAATTCTTGAAACTGAAACGCTCAGCCAGCCCAGCTGTGAGCCAAACATCATCTCCATATAGCCGTCCCCGGCATAAAACAAAGTCCGAAGGGTAAGCGTCACAAACAGCATGGGATTTTCCAAAAGCCCTGCCACGCCATATGTTTTACCGGCAAGATACGCCCCTGCCTCTGCCTGGGCTTGGGGGCTTGCCACATACAATGCATAGCTTAACGTACTGATCAAAAACGATGCAACTGCCACAGCGGCCATACAGCCGACAAAAATCCATTTCCGCCTGGTATCCCGGAACCTGGCCGCCGGAATCATCATTGTCAGAAGACACAGGGGCATATACGTACCGCCTTTGCTGATAGACAGTATGATCATAAAAACAACGTACAATACAATCTGTTTTTTCTGAATCGGATTATTTTTATATAACAGCCCGAACAGTACGGCAAAATAGAGAAACGCCGTTTCAATAACCACTGCATCATAGGAATAGGAGCAGCACTGCTGGATTGTCATTGGCAAAATTGCCATAATAAACGCCGCAGATTTTGCAAACGGCATCAGACGGATAAACCAGTACATCGCCGCCAGATAAAACCCTATCGCAAACAGCCTGCCCAATATTATCACATGTATACCGCTGAGTCCCATCAGCCTGCCCAGTATAATGCCAAGCATTCCCGGCAGATACGTAATCGCTTTTGCCTGGGTATCAAACAGCCCGATTTCCTCCGTCCCTTCCACGCGCCCGACCCGCCAGATTTCATCCTTTAAATCATCATATTCTGATAATGAGGGAATCACTCCAAACTTCTCTAACGCATTGATATCTTCGATATCCATAACGATATTTCCTGCCTGTTCCGGCTCTTCTCCAATCAGCTGATTGGCATAGGAATATGCTTTTTTAAAATGATCCAGCTCGTCCGGTACCGACATCGGCGGCAGAAGCAGCAGATATAACACCGCAAGCAGGGAACCTGCAAACAGAAATACCTGCTCCGGTTTCAGATGAAACACAGCAAATCCCAGATACGTTCCCGCCAGCATCAGATAAATCAGCGCCGCCCCAAATACCATCCATTTCCTCCAATAGAAAAACTGATGTCCGGAAGTCCTGATATTTAAGGTATAACCTGCCTGCTCACCATTGACTGCCAGCGAAGTATCTTTGACCTTTGTACAATACCCGATTGACAGCCCAACTTCCTCGCAGATATCCTCTGCGTCAAGGACAATGGTAAGCCGTCTGCCGTTCCAGCCTGTCTGCCGCCCATCCGGAAAAGATGCCAGCAGATTCTGTCCGTCCGCCAGCTTACGGACGTCATAATCCGCATGCATAATGGCGCTTCCCCCTTCATCCAGGATATCCAGGTGCAGGTAGCCCAGTTCCTTATCCGCTTCATTGGCAGTATAATGTGTTATAACATCATCTTTTAAGGTTATCTTCATACCGACACTAAGCAGTTCATCGGAAGGATATAAAAATGTCTGCTCGATATGATCCCCATCAGAAAGCACATAATAATCTGTCCCATTCGATCTAACCTGCGTCTCAAGTTTCGGCATAACCATTCTTGTCAGAATGGTCGTCTTATACACAAGGATAACCGCTAAAATGAAAATAACAGTCATAGCCCCTAATTCTATCAGGTTTTTCCTGTTTAATCTATGCATGTCTCCGGAAGCCTCCTATTCATAATTGCCAGCCCAGCTCCACCTATTCGCCAAACCCTTCGCCGATAATCTGAATCAATGATTTCAGCGCTTCTTCCTCATCTTCCCCATCACAGACCAGCTCAATTTCATCTCCTGATTTAATGCAGGCGCCAAGTACGCTTAAAACACTTTTGGCATTCGCAATATTCCCCCGATAATTAAATGTAATTAATGATTTGAAATTCATCGCTTCTTTGCAAAGTATCCCCGCCGGACGCAGATGCAGCCCGGTAGGGTTTTTAATTCTGATTTTCTGACTTACCATATATAGTTCCTCCTATACTAAAGCATGATGTCCGTAATCAGTCCGGCCAGCTTTTTTGCCTCTTCTTCAATCAGAGCCTGATCCTTTCCTTCAATCATAACCCGCACCATAGGTTCTGTACCTGATGGGCGGATCAGTACCCTGCCCTCTCCATGAAACTTTGCTTCCAGGGCGGCAATCGCCTCTGCAATTTCCGCATAATCCATATATTTCTCTTTCTTGTGATTCGGCACTTTTGCATTGACAAGCGCCTGCGGAAGCACTTCCATAATTCCTGCCAGTTCAGAAAGCTTCTTCTCTGTCTCCACCATAACTTTTAACAGCTGAAGCGCGCTTAACAGACCATCCCCCGTCGTACTGTCATCCAGAAAGATAATATGCCCGGACTGCTCGCCGCCAAGGTTATAGCCATGTTCCATCATATGCTCCAATACATACCGATCGCCAACTCTTGTCGTTTCTATATGAAGCCCCTCGCGTTCTCCCATCAGGGAAAATCCCAGATTCGTCATAACAGTCACCACAATGGTATCGTTTTTCAGCCTGCCCCGCTGTTTCATATGGCTGCCGACAATTGCCATAATCTGATCTCCATCCACCATATTTCCAAGCTCATCCACTGCCAGCATACGGTCTGCATCGCCGTCAAACGCAATTCCTATATCTGCCTTTTCATATACAACCCTGGCTTTTAGTTCCGACATATGGGTAGAACCGCAATTGGAATTGATATTGGTTCCATCCGGCTGCGTATGAATTGCCACAAGATTCGCGCCCAGCTCTTTCAGTGTTTTTACAGAGGTATAATAAGACGCTCCCTCTGCACAGTCAACCACAATTTTCAATCCGGACAGATCGATTGGAACACATTTTTTCATAAATTTCACATACTCATCTCTGATGTCAAAGCGGTATTCTATTTTTCCAACGCCGGAGCCCGTAGGCATTGGCACATCTTTCATATGGTTTGAAATCAGCGCTTCGATTTCATCTTCTAACTGATCGGAAAGCTTGTAGCCGTCTCCGTTAAAAAATTTAATGCCATTAAACTCCATCGGATTATGGGAAGCTGAAATTACAACGCCCGCATCTACTTTATGCTTTCTGGTCAGATAGGCGATTGCCGGAGTTGGAGCCACACCCACATAAATCGCATTGGCGCCCACAGAACAAATCCCCGCCATCAGGGCATTCGCAAGCATCCCTCCTGAAATCCTGGTGTCACAGCCTACAATAATCGTCGGCTTGTGCGCCTGTCGCCTGGTAAGTACATAGGCTCCCGCCTGTCCTAACTGCATGGCAAGCTCAATTGTCAGCTCTGTCCCCGCTACTCCCCGTACACCATCCGTACCAAACATTCTGCTCATATTCTTTTCCTCCTGCATCTGCTCTGTGTAAACTTAATTAGCCTGATTACCGCCTGCAGACGGCTTTTTGACCGTACTCGCCGTCGGTTTCGTATCCTCTTGTGTATCTTCGTCTTCCTCTGAATCCTCTGGTTTTTCAGAGTCTGGTTCTTCTGTATTTGTTTTATCCGAATCATTCGAATTGGAACTGTTACTGCCAGCACCAAGCGTTCCCAGGACTTCATCTTTGTCAATAATATCTACCGTAACAGTGGCATTCTTAGCCAGTTTAAATTTACTGTCCAGATTCAATTCCAGACCAACCGTATGCTCACCTTCCATCATCCCGCTGACGTCAATACTTCCGGTCAGGGTAGAAGCATCCAGTGCGTCAAGTTCCGTAGACAGCCCTTCCAGTTCCACATCCACCGTATCTGAGAGAAATTTCACATCATATCTTTGCCCCAGATTCTTTATGGTCAGGTTCGCTGTCGGAACTTTAAATGTCCGCAGCTCATGTTTTTCAATTTTCACCACCACGGAAACCTTGGCCATGTCACTGTCCACCAGCGTGACGTTATTCGGAAGATATGCAGAAATATCCACTTCTTTCTCAATATTTCCAGTAACATCCGTCAAATCAAATACCTCCGGCGGCACAGTTATGCTGTTCAGCGCATTTAATACTGCGGACGTCCCTTTGACCGTCACAGTCTGCGGCTTATATTCTATACCAACATATTCATACCCCTGCGGCAATGTTCCCGCTGTCTGGAAATTCAATGTCACATCTTTTGTATCTAATATTTTAACAGATACCAGGACATTCTGTATATTATAGGTCAAATCTTTCATATCCACTTCCCTGCCCTGTTTGTCATACAGAACCGGTATCACGCTATCCGTCAGATCCTGGGACATCCCTTCTACGCCTACTGTTGCGACTGCCTCATTCACCTCATTCACTACAGATGCCGGTCCCGACACCCGGATCAGCGTCGGAGAAGCGCTCGTCTCTCCTATCGCATGCTGCTTAGCAACTTTTCCATCTGTCTTTACAGAAATCATAAATGGTTTTGATACCAGATCTTCTACCGTCAGTTCCAGATAATTGATCTTGCTGGCAACTGTTACATAACCGCCGTACCGCTGAGGTGTGATATCAATAGGCACCCGCTCCAGGTTCTCTATCATCTCCAGATCTGCGACTGCCTTAAAATCCGAATTGCCCATCCGCTCCAGGTAAGAACGTTTGCCGCTAACCTTAAATGTCACTGTATTGCTGTTGTTGATAATTTCATAATACTTGCCGATCTCCGTCAGATAATCATTGTTCTCTACCGAAACAGTTGTTGTAAAAGTTCTTGTCGTCTTCGGGTCATCAATATTGACAACGGCAAGCCAGAGCACGCTGGCGAACACGACAGCAAGTATCTTCAGGCCAAAATTATTTGTCAGCCACTTGATCATCCTGTTTAGCATTTTTACCTCCAAGCCTCCTTTTCAGTAAGCCTTTCCGCTTGTTATCCGGCTCATATTTCTGCAGCGCCTTCAAATGCTTACGCAGCCCTTCCTGATCCAGTCCCCGGATCAGCCTGCCTCCCGCAGCAATCGAAACGCCTCCGGTCTCCTCTGACACCACAATTGTCACAGAATCACTGACTTCACTGATCCCTACCGCAGCCCGGTGCCTTGTGCCAAGTTCTTTGCTCAGCTCCAGGTTGTCAGATAGCGGCAGATAGCAGGTAGCCGACACAATCCGCTCTCCCCGTACTATAATTGCGCCGTCATGCAGCGGCGTATTTTTCTCAAATATATTGATCAGCAGCTGGTTCGTCAAAACAGCGTCCACATCAATTCCCGTTCTCTCATATTCGGAAAGCACCACGGAATCCTCCACTACAATCAATGCCCCTGTTTTCACTTTGCTCATCTCAAAGCAGGCGCGCACCAGTTCGTTTATTGTCTTTTCGCTGATCCGTTCTATGGTGTCTTTTCCAAACTCAAAAGAAGTTAACCCTCTGAAAAAATTCTTCCTGCCCAGTTGCTCTAAAGCCCTCCTGAGTTCAGGCTGGAATATAATTACAATTGCAATCACGCCTACGTTAATCGCCTTTTCTGCCAGCCACAAAATAGTATTCATCTGAAATACCGCCGCCAGCAGGACAAATACAAGAATCACCATCAGCCCCTTGAACAGCATCCATGCCCTTGTACTTTTAATCCAGACCAAAATTGTATAGAATAAGAACGCAATAATAATAATTTCGACAATATCAATCACCGTTACCATCGGCAAATCTAACCATGTCAGATATTTATCTTTGAACATAAGAAACATCTCCTGCATATGTCTCACGCGTTCCCCTCCCTTTTTCTAATCATCATCCATCTCATCTGAAAACTGTCTTCTCACTGCCCGGCTCCCGCCCTTTGAACTGAACGTCTTCACCTGTTTTTCTTTTTTCGCCACATACATCTTGGGAATAGCTTTGACATAATAATAATATTCATCGTCTTCAAACTGCACCCGCTCTGTCCTTGTATAATCCAGATTAAAGAATAAAAATTCCAAAATAAGCGCCAGTCCAAGCGATACCAGGGAACCAATCACAAGCCCCATCAGCCTGCCGGATATTCCAAGCAGAAGATATCCTGCAAACAGTACAATAAAATTCACAAGCGCCCCAATTACAATCGCTGCCGTCCATGCATAATCAATGGAAAGCCTGCGTATAAACAAAACCATTACTGTTACCAGCATAAAAGACAGAATTACAAGATACATTTCCTTATTGCCAATGAGCTGATTTAAAGCTGTTGTAAACTTAGAAAGCTCCGATGCCCCCTTGGCGCTGCCTCCGAGCGCCGCCGCATTTTCCTTTATACCGTTCAAAAAGAACCAGATCAGCGTCCCGCAGACAACAGATACTACGGAATACGCTTTACCCAAAAGCCCCACTGTCACCGGCATAACCGGACCCAGGTTAAAATGCAGGCACAGCGGTGTTAAAACAGCGTAGATCCCATCCTTTGGCGCGAAACGAAAATACAAAAGCGCCATCAGAAGAAACAGAATCAGTGCCACAACCGCCACCTCTAACGACAAGGCATACAAATGCAGCAATATCACCACTCCTGACAGTAATATCAGAAAATTCACCGGAAGAATAGAACAAATCAATGAAAAAACCAATGTCACCGGCAGTTTGCTGATCCGCTCCATATAACCAATATTTCCATTTATCAGCAAAAAAACACACATGGACAATATAAATTTAAACAGAGGTTTTAAATATATATCGTATTTTCCATATATATTTTTCAGCTTTTCTCTTATTTCCAGTAAACCTGTCATCTTATACCCTCCTGCCGCTTCGGCTGTAGATTGTAACAGTTCAGCCTTCGGATTCCATTCCAGCCTTTACGTAATTTCACGGACTTTGCAGCAAGTGCAAAGCCCTGGGCCAAACTGTTACTGCAGATTACATCTGCTCTTCCTCGCGGTATATCTTATTCACCTTTTTCAGATGCTTATAATACTTCTTCACCTTCTGGCGCCCTCTGGTATATCGGATATAGTATACGGCATAGGTGATAAGCAGATAAACTGCCATACAGACTGCATAACACAAAACGCCCTGCGCCAGGGTCTTGCGGATATCCATTGAATTCAACTGATCCATCAGTTCTTCCGCCCGGTACAGTACAGCAATTCCTACAATAACAAAAAAAGCGATTGTGCCTGTAATCAGACTTTTCAGCAGCTCCTTCGCAATATAATCGCTGCGGAAATACTGAATCATCGGCTTGCATTCTTCACCGTCTTCTTTATCAAAAATCGCCAGTCTGGTCATTTCGCATATGCGTTCCTGGTTTAACATAATGTCCCCCGTTTTTTGTATTCGCCAAATTTCATAACAGTTCCAATGCCTTCCCTGTGATACGTATCTGACCTATTGTAAAATCTACATTCCAATCATTACATATACCCATACGGATATAGTATAACATACAACGCCTTAATTGCAAAGATTTTCCAGAAAAATAAAAGCAGGGAAGAATCGTGAAATTCTTCCCCACCATAAGAATCCGCCCGCCGGGTCTTATTTATCCAAAAACCGCATACGATCTTTATCCTTACCTTTCGGCTTCTTGGGAGCCGCCGGCGCAGGCATCGCGTACATCTGCTGCAGCGTATTGGCCATATTATTTTTGCATTTATTGCAAAACCTCCCGGTCCGGATCATCGCTCCGCAGTTCTCACACTCAATCCCCACCGGGGATTTGCTGCTGAACGTCAGCCGTTCCTCCCTCACCCACTGTTTAATCTGTTTCACAGAAACCTCTGTATCTTCTGAAATCTGCTGTATGGAAGCAGACTCATGCGACCGGATATATTCCTTTACTTCCTCAAATTTCTTTTCCAGTTTATTCCTGCAAGCCGGGCAAATCGGCTGACCCTGGAGATAATTAAATAACCTTCCACAGTTTCTGCAGCTTCTAACATCCATATAATCTCCTCCTAACCATCTGTTCCTATACTAATACAGCAGGCATATACCTCCAAAACGCCTGCCAGAAGCAGAGCGGCCGCTGCCGCATCCAAAGTGCTCCCCGTTGTATAGATATCATCCACAATCAAAACATATTGTAATTGTACAACATTTCCGCCTGTTTTAAAAGCATTTTTCAGATTATATTTTCGCTCCGCATCGTTCAGTACTTTCTGAGGCTTCGTATCTCGCACCCGTATCAGAACATCAGTATAAACCGGAATCCCAAGAATCTCTCCCAATTCCCTCGCCAGTACTTCCGCCTGGTTATAGCCTCTTCTTTTCTTCCTGTTTCTATGCAGCGGAACCGGTACAATCCCCTGAATCTTCCTGCTCCAAATCCATTCGGCATACTGCTTTGCAATTTCAGCCGCATAGACACGTCCATACTCCCTCCGGTTCTGATATTTAAACCGGTAAATCGAGCCCCTCACGCCCTTTTCATACACCCACAATGCCTTCCCCTGCTGAAAGCTGTGCTTCTTTCTTCCACAGTCAAAACAAAACTCTTTCCTTGCACTGCCAAGCGGCTTACCGCACTTCATACAAGCCGGCTCCCCAATCTTCTGCACAACGTTTCTGCAATCCGAACACAGCCCTTCCCCCGCCAGAACCACTTTATCACAAACCGGGCACCGCGGCGGATACAGCAAATCCAAAAACCACCGATCCAATCGGCAGATTCCCTTCCAAACCCGAGCCGGCAGACTGCCGTGCAAAAACTCAGAAACTGACGCGGGCAAGAAAAATTCCACATATTTATTCCGCATTATCTACACCTATCCCTTAAAAGAATCCATTGGAATACCTATGCGCAATACAGATAAACAATAAAATTGATAAAAGACAGTCCTATAATATCATATTCTCCAACATCCCACAAGCCACACCTCAACCCAAAATAAATCAACAGTAACAGTTCGTTACATTTCACACCCACGCCAGTCACTCCGCTGACTGGCGATGGGCCGATACATAAAGCA
>CAJUPF010000033.1 GCA_910588565.1 uncultured Lachnospiraceae bacterium | reverse complement strand
AGTTAACCGCAGTTTTGCATTTTCAATCGCCTATCATAACGCTTGCCCCTTAAGTAAATGACATTGGCCGTGAACTGTAACTTAACGATAAATCGTTAGCGCTTTTTTTCATTGTCTGTTCGTTCCATTCCGGCAAAGAAATCTTCATAAGAGGCATGGAAAATTTCTTTCAGTGCGACCAATTCTGAAATCCTGATATTATAAGAGCCGCACTCGATCTGGGCATATACGCTGCGGGAAGTATCCTCTCCGTATAATTGAAGTTTTGCAGCGACTTCTTCTTGCGTGAGGTGATTTTTATTCCGCAGACTCCGGAGATTTTGGCCAAAAGCTTTGTTGATTTTCAGTTTCTGATTCATAAATGGCAGACTCCTTTGCAATAAATACATAACAAATCTGCCTTGATTTTACGGTAAATATTTTTTATAATTGCAATGTATACATTGCAAATTGAAGAAAAATAAAAAAGCCATGAGAAAACTCATGGCAAAATTTCGTAGAGTGGATTACTCTGCAAAACAACTAAAAAGACAGTCTTAACAATAATTTCTTAAAAAGAATACACCCTGGTGAAGAATATGTCAATGTTTCTCTCAGATGAAACAACGAAAATCATGAAAACAAAAGCAATGATTGTGAATTTGCGCCAAATATACTACATTAGCCGTCAGAATCATCGGAAACAAGAGGGAATGCGAATGCCAAGAAGAGGCGAAAATATTTACAAAAGGAAAGACGGCAGATGGGAAGGACGTTATATTAAGGAACATTTGAATGGAAAAGCGAAGTATGGGTATGTATTTGCAAAAACCTATAAAGAAGTAAAAAATAAGCATGCCGCAGCAAATGCTTTCTGCAAAACCGCACTGGAAGCAGAAGAAGCGCCCAAACAGCCAGAAACAGAAAGTGAGAGCTTTTCAATACTTGCAAAAGAATGGTTTCAGTCGCAAAAAACCCAGTGGAAACAATCCAGCGCTGTAAAATATCACAATATAATGAACTCATATCTTTTACCTGCATTTGCAGACAGAAAGATTTCAGAAATTACGAGGGATGAGATTGCGGCATTTTCCGACAGACTGCTGGTAAGCGGTGGGGTAAAAAAAGAAGGGCTTTCTCCCAAAACCGTTGCAGACATCATTTCCGTGGCAAAAAACATTTTTACATATGCTGCCAGGACAAAAGAATATCGGGTAGTGGATATCAACGGGATATCCATAAAGCAGGCGCAAAAGCCGATGCGGATTTTAAGCCTTGCAGAGCAACAGAAGTTAAGCCGTTATTTGTGTGAAAATCTGACGCCCTGCAATCTTGGCATACTGCTTTGCTTGTACACAGGACTTCGCATAGGAGAAATCTGTGCATTGAAATGGGAAGATATTTCTTTTGATGAACAATCTATCTATGTCCATCAAACGATGCAGAGGCTTCAGACAAATGAAAACGGAAAAGCAAAAACAGCAGTTATCACATCTGCTCCGAAAAGCGATTGTTCCATCCGGCGTGTGCCGGTTCCGGATGCTGTTTTTCCCTTGCTGCAGGAAGCAAAAAAAGAGAATGAAGCATATCTGCTGACTGGTATGGTTCATGCCTATGTGGAACCGCGCACAGTACAGAACCGTTTCCGGTCAATTATAAAACAATGTGATATAGAGTATGCGAATTTTCATGCGTTAAGGCATACCTTTGCTACCCGGTGTATAGAGCTGGGATTTGATACGAAAAGTTTAAGTGAAATACTTGGGCACGCCAGTGTAAACATTACATTGAACCGTTATGTCCATCCATCAATGGAACAGAAACGGAAAAATATGAATCTGCTTTCGGAATTATTTGCCGTCAAATAAGCCGTCAAAATACTATAGTTTTCCTGGAACGTGCAGAAAACAAGAGGCTTTCCATGAGTAATCCACTCTACGAAAGGAAAGAGCAGGCAAAGAAAGTCATACTTGTCGCAGTAGAAATAAAATATACATATCTGAGAACTTGAGCAGTATTGGATCTCTTGGATAGCTGTAAGGAGGGGATATGAAACAGGAAAATGAGCTTAGTATTCTGGTAAAGAGCCGCAAGCTGACGGAATATATCTTTACTATAACGGAAAAGTCTCCAAAGAAATTCCGGTTTACGATTACCGCGAAACTGCAGAACGGTGCGCTGAATGCGATGGAGCAGCTGATTCGCGCCAATGAATACTATATTAAGGACAAATCCCAGACAGAAAGCTATCAGAAACGGCTGAATTGCCAGAGGGAAGCTATGATTGAGTTAAAACTTCTGGGCTATATGTCCATGATCGCAAGGGAACAGGAATGCATCCTGCCAAAGCAGCAGGAACAGATTGCCGTGCAGCTAAGCGAATGCAGGAAAATGCTGTGGGCATGGATGCTGAGTGATAAAAAACGCCTGTGGGGATAAGGTTATCTGGTGGTGGCTGCGGTCGCCGGGCAGCAATACAAATAACGCCGCGAATGTCAACAACAATGGCAATGTCAACAGGAATGGCAACAATGTCAACAATAACAATCGCGCGTGTGTGCCAGATTTGCCCCGTCAGCAATCCCTGGGCCAGAAACTGCTTTTAAGCAAAAGCAGTCCGTGCGCGGGGGCAAAGGAACCGTATTCCCTTTCACAGGGGATAAAGCCCTGTGGAAAAAGAACTGCCGCCGGGAGCGGAAACATATGCCGCATGGTTATTTTTCCAATCAGTAAGGGGCGAAGCCCCTTCCGGCGGCATAGCAAGCTATAAGGGGCACTTAAAGCATGGGCATACCTATAGATTGAAGCGAAAGGTGTTCCATGATTTTGTATTGACAAAAGCGAAAAAACATGGTGAGAAAAAAGGAGAATGGAATGAAAAAGAAAATGAGAAATACGGCAAAGAAATGCCTGTCGCTGCTTCTGGCGGCGGTGATGCTGCTGGCCGCGCAGGGGCTTCCTGTGCTGGCGGAGACAGTAAGTAACGATACAATAGAAAGCGTAGGGCGTGATATGCCGAAAAACCCGGTGCATCACTGTACAAAGAAAGACAACGGTACGGATACCACCGACTGGAGTTATGTGTATTTCGGCAGCTACCCCCAGACAGAAGTCACAGGAGATGCATTGACGGAGGCAATCACAGGGGCATCCTATGACAGTAGCGGGGATGCCTGGGTAGGAAGTACAAAGTACCGCAGAATCAGCAAAAGCGATACAAATTATGATGGATATTTTGGAGCCAGCGAGTACCGCTATTTCAAATGGGAGCGCATTAAATGGCGTGTACTTGAGAATAATGGAAGCACGCTGTTTGTCGTGGCGGACAAAGGGCTGGACTGTAAAGATTATCATGATCCGGGAAGCTCCATCACATGGGAAAACTGCACATTGAGAAGCTGGCTGAACAGTGAGTTCTATGGCACGGCATTCAGCAGCAGTGAGCAGGGGGCGATAGTCAGGCAGAACGTTGTGAATGAGGATAACCCGGAGTGGGGTACTGAAGGTGGGAATGATACCAGTGATAATGTTTTTCTGCTTTCTATTGGTGAAGTGACAAATCCTGCGTATGGATTCTGTGAAGATTACAGTACAGGTTACAGTACAAATTCTGCAAGCCGCTGGATGCAGACAAGCGATTACGCACATGCAAGAGGAGCGTATACTTATAGCGATAATAATACAGGCGGAAATGCCAATTGCTGGTGGTGGCTGCGGTCGCCGGGCACCTATACGGATTACGCCGCGTATGTCTACGACAATGGCGATGTCGACAGATATGGCTACTATGTCAACTATGCCTATCGCGCGTGTGTGCCAGCTTTGCATATTAATCTGTCCTCTGATCTCTGGTCCACTGCGGACGATGGAAGCAGTGGGGAAGGGGGAAACGGCGGCACGAAGGATGACCGGATCAGCAGCTTCCGCATCGATTCTTCCGCATCCGGTACAATCGATGCTCCCGTCACTCTCTCCGGTTTCCTGGAACTGTCGGATCAGGCGGAAACATCTTCCTCAATCCTGCAGCAGGAGATCGACGCCATTACATGGATCAGCAGTGATGCTTCCATTGTACAGGAGGAAGAGTTATCTTGCAGTGCAGTCAATTCCTATGACAACCGATCCGCTTCCTTACTGGTTTCGTTTACTCCTCGCAGGACGGGGACGGTGACAATTACAGGCAAAACATCCAACGGCCTGACATCATCCTGTGAGGTTGTCATTTCCGATTCTTCGGAGAAAGAAGAAACAGTCTTGAAGCATGTCACCGGAATATTAGAATCAGTTGATTTAAACAATTTGACTGTAACGATAGGCAGCATAGAATACCAGGTAACAGATTCTTTTAATATATCCGACGCTTATAGTATTTTAATCGGCAATGGTTGTAAAACAGTTGCGGCGGTGCTGGCAAATGACAGAATTTCACATATGGATGCTGTAACTGCACTTGTAGAGCCGAAAGCGTCGCTTGCAGTCAAACCCGTTTCTGTAAGCTACCAGGATGGTGCATTTGATCATACAAAACTGGCAGCTGTATTAACGCTGTCCTGCAGTGCAAAATCTCCTTACAGGGATTCTGATTTGAAAGGCACGGAAGCAGAAAACGTAGCGGTTTCTTTTTCTGGATATACGCTAAAAACAGGAAAGGGACTTCATTTTCGCACTTCCCTGATTTCAAACTCTACGGAATATACAGATAAAAATTCTTTCAGCCTGAAGTTTGGACAAGAAAAAGAGCTGGAACAGATAATCTACATTGATGATGCTTATGTGCCGCAGGAGGTAAAAGAAATCCTGTCTGTTACGGCATCCGCATCTGCTGGGTCGGCATCCTTGGATGCCCAGGCAAAAGTGAATGTGGCGAACATGGATAAGCAGGCAGAAATAGCAGAGGATAAGACGGCTGATGGGCTGGTGGAGGATGCAGAGCAGCTAATGGATAAAATCAATTTTTCGCTGAGCGAAGACGCGATGCAGAGTGCAGGATATACAAAGAGCCAGAAAGAATCTATCCAGGCAGCTGTAAAAATATGGATTGCCAATATTCTTGCGACGGAAGTTATGACACAGGATACAGGCGATGATTCTATCTGGGCGGAATTTTGCAAAGAAGCAGGGTTTTCGGATTCTGAAAAACAAAAGTTTATTACTGACATTGCAAAAAAGGCATTCAAAAAGCTTGGACTGGATATTTCCTCTATTATAGGATCAGGATCTTATATCCAGTGGAATAATATGGAAGCGGATACAGAAGTGCGGGTTTATCAGAACGATAATAAGACATATGATACGATAGCATTTACGCTTACATTCGGAAACCTTTCTTTTACGGACAGCCAGGCCTTTACAGGATTCGGCGATATTGATTTTACGATTAAGACTGCAGCAGGAAAAACATATGATGGTATCGGTATGGTTACATTTGCTGATTTGGAGAAATTTGCGGCAGATGTAGAGAAAATCTGCAAGAAAGAGATCAAGAATATTTATAAACTGGATATCGGAAGTAATATAGATAAAGGGACAAAATGGCTGCGCAAACAGTTGAATGGAAGCACGAAAAGTAAAATTGTTGAAAAGCTGACCAGCGATACGGCGAATAAATTAATACAGAAAAAGCTGGGGAGTTTTTCAGATAATGTTTTTAAAATCTATTATAATAAGTTATCCAAAAGTACTATGGGCTGCGTATTCTGCCCGGTAGATGTTTATATTTTTGACAGTCAGGGTAATTTGTGCGGTTCTATTGTCGATAATCAGGTAGATACCGACACAGGGGAGATTTTTCTTTATTGTGAGGGGGATCAGAAGTTTTTCCGTTTGACAGGTGATGACTATACTGTGAAACTGAAAGGAAACGGCGAAGGAACGATGACTTACAGGGTGGAAGAATACCTTGGTACGGAAGTGCTGCGTACAATAAGCTATGAGGAAGTGCCTTTAAATGATGGAAAGGCATATACCGGAATGATACCAGGGACGCAGATGCTTGACGGCGAGGTATATCATCTGGTTGCCCAGGAGAATGCGGAGATGGTATTGCCCGCTTCGGATACAAAGCCTTCTAATGAGGGAAGCGGCTCCGGCAATGATACCGAAAATCCGGGTACCGGGGAAAATAAACCGGGCAGCGGAGGCGAGAAACCGGGCGCAGGAACCGGGGAAAATAAGCCGGATACAGGCACAGACCAGCCAGGAAGCGGGCAAACACCGGGCACAGGTACAGGAACCGGACAAAAGCCCAATACCGGAACCGGATCAGGCACAGGAACGGGTACTGTCCCAGCCGTTTCCAAAATCTCCATCCAGTCCCCGTCGAAAAAAATCGCCGCAGGCAAAAAAGTATCCCTGAGTATTGCCGTATCGCCCAAAGGCGCAGCAAAACCCAAAGTAACATGGACATCCAGTAATAAAAAATATGCTGCAGTCAACAGCAAAGGCGTTGTCACAACCAAAAAAGCCGGAAAAGGAAAAACGGTCGCTATTACGGCAGCCGCATCGGACGGCAGAAAAGCCATAATAAAATTAAAGATTATGAAGCACGCTGTCACAAAAGTGCAGATAAAGAACACTTCCAGGCAGTTAAAAGCAGGAAAGACTCTCACATTAAAAGCTACTGTTAAAGCAAATGGCAGGAACGCCAATAAGACTTTGAAATGGACGACTTCCAATAAAGCCTGGGCCACAGTAACTGCAAAAGGAAAAGTAACAGCCAAAAAAGCCGGAAAAGGAAAGACCGTCACCATTACGGCGGCATCTACGGATGGGACGAATAAAAAAGCCAGAGTAAAGATAAAAATTAAATAATTCTTAGTTAAGCAGTCTTACACAGCAAAAGCCACCCTTGTACTTTGGCCGGTAGATGGGTGGCATTGCTGTCTTTTATCAGTATCTTCTTTTTCCGGCTTGGCCTCACTGTGGTAGCGGCGGGCTGTTTCCGGGTTCATGCTTAACTGGGACATTTCTTCCCAGTCCAGGTGTTTCCTGGCTACGCTTATCTGAAATTGTTTTTCGCTTTTGCCGCACAGTGTACCGGCAGGCAAAACCGAAAACATCCGCTCATGAAAAAAACTGCGGTATGCCTGGCAGATACATACCGCAGTAAATCAATACTGAATCCATATGTTCCCTACGTTGGCATTATCCAAATCAGGTCATGGGTTAAAGCGATACAGCTTACTCTCAGCCTGCTTTCTGCAAGCACCCCGTTAAAAGCATTATACTGCAATTGCGAAGATTATACAACTGCAAATTCAGCGAAGGACAGTGTAACATTTTATTGACATGGATTCTGAGACTAATTACAATAAGAAGTAGGAGATGCAGCAAAAGCAAGGAAGGTGAGGCATATGTATCTGTCCAATATTCATAATGAATAGTAATGCACAATTACATAATTTTAAATGCTTCGGAATTATAGACCGTGATTACAGAAGAATTACTTCAAGTAGTTAATAACATAATGGATTTTCCTGATACTTCAAGAATAGAAAATGTAAAAAAATATATAATTGAAGAACGTTTCAGGGAGGAGATAAATAAGCAGATATGCGAGGCTGTTGTATCCGAACTGAAATATAGACTTTCTGTAGCAAATATATCAAAAAGAAACGAGGAAAAAGGGCAAGTGATATTATTGATGCAATTGTTCCGTATTTGCCTAATGAGATATCCATTGAATGTAATTAGAGAAAGGATATTTGAAATGAATCAAAATTTTTATGAAGAAATTAAGAACATTTTGATAATAGCAAGAAACAAAGTGTACCAAACTGCAAATTTTGCAATGGTAGAAGCGTACTGGAATATCGGAAAATCTATTATTGAGGAACAGGACGGTAATGAAAAAGCAGAATATGGTACTGGATTATTAAAAGAGCTATCAAAGCAAATGACACAGGATTTTGGTAAAGGATTTACCGTTGCGAATTTGAAGAATATGCGACAATTTTATTTGACATTTCCAAATGGCTACGCACTGCGTAGCGAATTGAGTTGGACTCATTATAGACTTTTGATGCGTGTGGAGAATGATAATGCACGAGAATTTTATATGCAGGAAGCTGTAAAATCACAATGGAGTACCAGACAGCTTGAAAGACAGATAAATTCTTTCTTTTACGAAAGATTATTATCCAGTAAAAATAAAGAACAAGTTGCAGCAGAAATTCAGACATTGGAGCCTGCTAAGAAACCAGAAGACATTATTCGCGACCCATATGTTTTGGAATTCCTTGGCTTAAGTTCTAACGATGATTTCTATGAAAATGATTTAGAACAGGCATTGATTACACATTTGCAAAAATTTCTTTTAGAGCTTGGAAGAGGATTTTCTTTTGTTGCCAGACAGAAACGAATTACCTTTGACGGGCGACATTTTAGAATTGACTTGGTATTCTATAATTATATTTTGAAATGTTTTGTCCTGATAGATTTAAAAGTCGGGGATTTAACACATCAGGATTTAGGACAGATGCAGATGTATGTTCATTATTACGAGCGAGAACTTATGAATGAAGGGGATAATCCGCCGATTGGTATTGTGTTATGTGCAGACAAAAGTGAATCTGTGGTTAAGTATACGCTGCCTGAGAATGAAACACAGATTTTTGCTTCAAAATACAAATTATATTTACCAAGCGAGGAAGAATTACTGCGAGAATTAAATCAGGAATATCAAGCTTTGGAAGCTGGCAAGACAGGAGAAGAGAAGATTGGCCGTATGAAAGAAGAGTAAATTTTGCATCAGGGTGGTGCAAAATTGATGGAGTTTATATTTTGTGGGGATATATTCTAATTTGGTACTCATGTTGACAGCGTGTTACATATGAAACATTAATTGAAGAGCTGACTATTATGCTGCCAGAAGAATAAATTCAATCAAACCGAATACAAATCGACAACACCCCCTCCGAATACCATGCGCAAATCGTCCCATGCATCTGCTCTGTAAGGTTTTTGGCAATGGAAAGCCCAAGCCCGGTAGATTTTTGGGCTGTTTCCACTGTATACAGCCGATCGAATAATTTCTGAACCTGCACTTCATCCAGCCCGTCCGCGTGGTTGGAACAGATCAGTTCTCCATGTTCCGACAGCGAAATCCGCAAATCCCCGTCGCTGTATTTCATAGCGTTCTGCAATATATTTTCCAAAGTGCGGGAGAGTGCGTTTTTATTCAGGCTGCGTACTACGTTCTGTTCCGGCATAGAGATATCCGGCGTGATGCGGCAGCGTTTGAGCGCGGCATAGTGGGCGGACACACATTCTTCGAGTACATGGTTTAGCACAACTTCTTCGGATACAAGTTCCTGCCCGGTCAGAGTAACCATCGAATAGCGGAACAATTCTTCTGTCAGCTGTTTTAAAACCTCTGTCCGGCTTTTGATTATCGCAAGATACCGGGAAACCTGCTCCGGCAGTTCTTCCCGTTCCAGCAGATCCAGATAGCCGCAGATAGAGGTCAGAGGCGTCCGAAGATCATGGGAAATATTCGTCACGGCATCTTTGACTGCCAGATCCCCCTGTTCAAAACGATGCCTTTCGCTGCGGAGTTTCCGAAGATTCTGGTTGATACTGTCTGCAAGGCTGCACATATATGTATCGCGGCTTGAGATCGTAATCATGGTATTGGTGTCCAGTTCCATTTTTTCGGAAAATCCTCTGGCAATTTCCTTTGCGGATTTCTGCAGAAGCCGTATTTTCAGCAGCAGAAAGAAAATTATCCACAGCAATATTCCAATTAAACTCCACAGCAAAAGTTCCATAAAAAACTCCTCTATTTAATATCTTTCCTTTGAAAACAAAGAATGCCGGCTCCGGTTGTAAAAAGCAGAATAACAGCGTCATAAAACATAGTACGGGACAGAGAAACGGTTTCTGACATAATACGGACGGTTTGTCCGGAAGGAAGAAAATCCAGCAAAAATTCATAAAATTCCCGTTTGGCTCCCCGGATATAAAAGGGATTGGGCTGCGTCTCTATGGTGATCTCGTCGCCGTTATCCATAGTAAAGGTATAACCTTCCCAGATCTCAGGCTGGACTAAGGAAGATTGGATGCGGGAAGCGGCAACCAGCAGCAGCGTTGCGGAAAGAATGGCGACAACTGCAATTACAGCTTTACTGTGAATCAGCATGGCGGCCAGTGTAAAAAGCGAGGTATACGTGACTGCTATGGCCAGGCTGCACAGAATCATGGAAATGACTGCTGCAGGACTCATTTTAAAAAATCCAAACAATGGGATACCGGCACAGAACGAGGGCAGCATTCCGGCAATACATATGATTATTCCGGCGACGGAGCACAAAATAAGATTGCTGAAATAAATGGAATGCCGCGTATGGCCAACCATAAGTTTGTTGCGGATGGTTCCGTCACTGTATTCCGTACCCAGAAACAGGCTGCAGAAGACGGCAATGGCGATGCCCAGATAGATTGTGTAATAGAAGAACAGTTCATCCAGACTGCAGGTATATTCCGGAAAATGTTTCATGTCACTATAATTGGTAAAAATACTAAGGCACTGAAAAAGGATCATAACAAAGAGGATAATTCCAAAAATTTTGCTCTTTTTCAGCCGTGCAAATCCGGCAGATAATAAGTTACGCATGTGCTTCACCTCCCACAAGGCTTATAAAATAGCTTTCCAGAGTTTCATCCCGTTCCAAAAGGGAGAGTACCTTACAGTTTTCCCTGGCAAGAGCCAATACAAGTTCTGTAATTGTAACATTGGCAAACAAGTCGGCCTGTGTGCCGGAAATGATATTGTATTCAAGTCCCATGGAATCAAGTACGCGGGCAAGAGCTTCAATATCAGAAACTTCCAGGCGTATACATTTCCTGCAGGCGGCTTCCAGTTCCTCTGCGCTGATTTCTTTTATGATATGTCCGTTGTCAATAAACCCATAGTGTGTGGCCAGGCGGGATAATTCATCTAAGATATGGCTGGAAATCAACACGGTAATCTGATGCTCCCGGTTGAGCTTTAAAATCAGTTCCCGTATTTCAATAATTCCCTGCGGGTCCAGGCCATTAATGGGCTCATCGAGAACCAGAAAATCCGGCTCTCCGGCAAGGGCAATCGCAATGCCAAGACGCTGCCGCATACCCAGTGAAAAATTCCTTGCTTTCTTTTTTCCGGTATCAGAAAGACCTACCAGCTCCAGAAGCTCTGTGACGCCCTGGAAAGAAGGAAGCCCTAAAATCCGGTACTGCTCCCTGATGTTTTCCTCTGCTGTCATATCCAGATAAATCGACGGAGTTTCCACAACAGCGCCCATTCTCCGGCGGGATTTGGCAATATCCTTATCATTGCTGCGAATGCCGTATAACGTATAGTCGCCGGAAGTAGGCGGCTGCAGCCCGCAGATCAGCCGGATCAGCGTCGTTTTTCCGGCGCCGTTTTTTCCAACAAAACCGTAAATCGCTCCTTTTGGAACGTGCAGATCCAGTCTGTGCAGCGCTTTGAAGTGCCGGTAGTTTTTGCTTAGCGAATTTGTAGTCAGTACATATTCCATAGAATTCAATCTCCTTTCATTTCATCAGAAGCGCAGGAACACTAAAATGCGAAGACCTGCCGGAACGGTTACCAAATATATCCCATACGCTTCCACTTCAGATTACGGTTTTATTTTACAGATATGAAGTTAAGAAACCAGTTAAGAAAAGAGTAAAGAAATCGTAAAGATTGCAGGGGTTAGCTTTCTTTCATTTTAAATCCAATTCCCCAGACAGATTCAATATAGTCTTTCTGGCCCGCTTCCCGCAGTTTTTTCCGCAGGTTGCTGACATGCACCTTCAGGGAATTTTCCATACAGTCCGGCGTATCTGCGCTGATACGGTCTAACAGAACCGATTTTGCAATTACTTGTGTGGGATTTTGCATCAGAATTTTTAAAATGGCGTATTCTGTTCTTGTCAGCCGGACGGCAGTATCGGATACCCGGACGGAATGCGCATTCAGATCCAGCGCCAGATCGTCAAATGTAAGAAGCGCACCGGGGGCAGAAGAAGAATTGCGAAGCTGTACGGCAATCCGTGCCAGCAGTTCTCTGGTATCAAAAGGTTTTGTAATATAATCGGCGGCGCCGCCTGTCAGCAAATCCACTTTATCCATAATATCTGTTTTTGCACTGACGACAATAACCGGGATTCCCTGCATCTGCGGCAGCGCTTCTTCTCCGGTTAATCCGGGCAGCATCAGATCAAGCAGGATCAGATCCGGTTTCTGCACAGAAAGACACAATAAGGTTTCCGTCCCGGAATACGCCCGGATCACACGAAAGCCTTCTTTGGTGAGGAGTTCCTCTAACATATTTCCAATAGTAATGTCATCGTCTACGATCATAATTGATTTCATCTTGTTTCTCCTTGCTTTTGATACAGCATATCAGAACAGGATAGCCGGAACGCACAACAGAATTTCGGCTGCGGTTAAAACAGATCCCAGCAAAAAGAAAATATGGTTCGCCGTTCCATGCGCCGGAAACAGTCCCAGGCTAAATCCCCCGGAGAAAGGATAAAGCAGGCGCACTTTCCTGCGGTTAAACAAATCAATTGCAATATGCGACAGAAAACCAATCGCAAAATACGGCACAGCCTGCGGAATTACCAGGTAGATACATGCTGCCAGCAGAATAAGCGCAAGGAACGAATGCATAAAGGATCGGTGCGGCTGTTCTTTGCCAAAGGCACAGATCACAATAAACAGCAGTACCCCGGCTATTATGGGCAGTTTGCTGGTATTTTGAAAGATTCTCCGGTATAAATCCAGATGGAACAGATATTCCGCCGCTGCTGTTAGCATAGCGATCCCGGCTGCCAGGGTGACGACGATATCCGCGTCTTTGTGGGATTCCGAAGTGCCCACATCAATATCGCTGATCAGTGCGCCCAGGGCAGAGGCACCCAGGCAGATAATCAGACTGCCGACAGTTTTTGGCCGCGTAATGGCCAGAGCCGCCGCAGTCCCAATTACCATATGTGTTTTTCCAAGCATACATTCACCGCCTGTCTGTCTTTTGTATGTTCCATTTATTTCTTAAAATTTGCCCGTTTCCGAAGGGTAGGGTCGAGAATCCGATTCCGAATCCGCAGGTTTTCCGGTGTAACCTCCAAAAGCTCGTCTACATCGATAAAATCAATCGCCTGCTCTAAGCTTAAAATTTTTGGAGGAACCAGCGTCAGAGCCTCGTCTGCAGAAGAGGAACGGGTATTGGTCAGATGTTTTTTCTTGCAGACATTAATCTCAATATCCTCTGCGCGGGAAGAAGATCCGATTACCATACCGGAATATACCTTTTCCCCCGGCCCGATAAACAGAGTTCCGCGATCCTGGGCTGCAAACAGCCCATAGGTTACGGATTCGCCTGTTTCAAAGGCGATTAAAGAACCCTGTTTCCGATAGGCAATATCGCCGCAGTACAGATCGTATCCGTCAAAAATCGTATTGATAATCCCGTTGCCCTTGGTATCGGTCAGAAATTCTCCGCGATAGCCAATCAGTCCGCGGGAAGGAATCCGAAACTCCAGTCTGGTATAGCCGCCGCTGATGCTTTTCATATTTAACAGATTGCCTTTGCGGGAGCTCAGTTTGGAAATGACCGCTCCGGTGCAGTCATCCGGGACGTCGATATACGCCAGTTCCATTGGCTCGGTCTGTTTGCCGGCTTCATCTGTGTGATAAAGAACTTCGGCCTTGCTTACGGCAAATTCATAGCCTTCCCGGCGCATATTTTCAATCAGTACGGACAGATGCAGTTCCCCGCGGCCGGAAACTTTATAGCTGTCGGGACTGTCTGTTTCTTCCACACGAAGGCTGACGTCTGTATTTAATTCTTTAAACAGCCGATCCCTGATATGGCGGGAAGTGACGTATTTGCCTTCTAATCCGGCAAACGGGCTGTCATTTACGATAAAATTCATAGCCAGGGTCGGTTCGGAAATCTTCTGGAATGGAATGGCCTGTGGAGTATCCGCAGAGCAGATGGTATCTCCGATATGCAGATCGGAAATGCCCGAAATCGCCACGATAGAGCCGATGTTTGCTTCTGTCACTTCTGCTTTATTCAGACCATCAAATTCATATAATTTACTGATCCGGACTTTTCTCTGTTTGTCCGGCTCATGATGGTTGACTAAAATGGCGTCCTGGTTTACCTTCAGGCATCCGTTATCCACTTTTCCAACGCCGATACGCCCGACATATTCATTATAATCAATGGTACTGATCAAAACCTGCGTACCGGCTTCCGGATCTCCTTCGGGTGCCGGGATATAATCAAGAATCGTATCAAACAAATCGGTCATATCGTTTTTGGGCTGGTTTAAATCTTTCATGGCGCAGCCGTTTCTTGCAGAAGTAAAAATAAACGGACATTCTAACTGCTCGTCCGAAGCGTCCAGATCCATAAACAGTTCAAGCACTTCGTCAATCACTTCATCCGGACGCGCTTCTGTGCGGTCGATTTTATTGACACAGACAATCACCGGAAGATCGAGCGCAAGCGCTTTCATCAGCACAAATTTCGTCTGGGGCATAACGCCTTCAAACGCGTCAACAACAAGAATCACGCCGTTCACCATTTTTAACACACGTTCTACCTCGCCGCCAAAATCCGCATGTCCCGGCGTATCGACAATGTTGATTTTGGTATCTTTATAAAATACGGCTGTATTTTTGGACAGAATCGTAATCCCGCGTTCCCGTTCGATATCATTGGAATCCATAACACGCTCTGCGACTTCCTGATTTTCACGGAATACGCCGCTCTGTTTCAAAAGCTCGTCTACTAGGGTGGTTTTTCCATGGTCAACGTGGGCGATAATAGCGATATTACGGACGTCTTCTCTTTTCATCTTCATATTATAATCCTTCTTTCTGTTTCTCTGTCTGTTTGCATAATATTAGGTAACAGTTCCGATACTGCGATATTGGCATAATTTTTGCGTACTGGCTTATGTAATACAGTTTTTGCCAGATGACCGACTATATATTCTAACATATAATTTCTATTTATCAAGTCTTAGAAAACATTTTATTGGAATATTTGTAACAGTTCAGCCTGCAACTGCGCACCTGCTGCGCAGTTAGCAGCCAACGAATTTGAACAGCCGGGAATCCGCCCCTTTGCCGCAGGCAAATTTAAAATGGGCGGATTCCGTAACAGTGAAGCCGGAAGGCTGAATTGTTACGAATATTTGTAACAGGGAAGCCGAAAGGCCAAACTGTAACGAATATTTTGTTGGAACAAACCGAAAATCTATCGACAGAAAAAGTGTAATTTTTGTCCGCTTTTCATGATATGAATATGCGGTAACCAAAAGTTGTGCAAATGCAGGATACGGTACTAATCGCACTTCATTTGCATATACTATATGTAAAAATAATGCCGTCGAAGTACAGTTCACCGGGGAAAATCCGGGAAAGAGGAAGGGAGAAAAATTCATGGCAGATAAAATTTTTGAAAACAACCAGGTATCTATTGTTGGCACGATTATATCCGATTTCCGGTATAGTCATGAGGTTTATGGGGAAGGATTCTATATGGTAGACGTTTCCGTAAACCGTCTCAGCGATTTTGTAGATGTGATTCCCATTATGGTGTCCGAGCGGATTGTAGATACCACACAGAATTATGAAGGACAGATGATTTATGTAACGGGACAGTTTCGTTCCTACAACCGGCATGAGGAGAAGAAAAACAGGCTGGTGCTTTCTGTTTTTGCAAGAGAGCTTTCGTTTATTGAGGAAGAATCGGAAGAGTATAAGAGCAACCAGATTTATCTGGACGGTTATGTATGCAAGGAACCGATTTACCGGAAAACGCCGCTTGGCAGGGAAATTGCGGATCTGCTGATTGCAGTAAACCGTTCCTATGGGAAATCAGACTACATACCCTGCATCTGCTGGGGAAGAAATGCAAGATTTGCTTCCGGTTTTGAAGTCGGAGGACATGTGGAAATCTGGGGAAGGATTCAGAGCCGTGAATATGTGAAAAAGATTAGTGAAAATATGACAGAAAAGCGGGTCGCTTATGAGGTGTCTGTAAGCAAAGTGGAACGTTTGGAATAAAATTTGATTTTTTTTGCAAATTGTGGTATCTTAGCATAGACGTGCTACGGAAGAGAAACGGACTGTTGAAAAGACAGGGGAGGTAGTGATATGGAACGAGGCAGTGTTCAGGTATATTATGGCACAGGCAGAGGCAAATCGCCGGCAGCTTTAGGAAGGGCAATCCGTGCAGCGAAAGCTGGTAAGAAAGTATTCGTGATCCAGTTTTTAAAAGGGAGAACGGACGATGGGATGGAATATTTGAAAAAGCTGGAGCCGGAGATTAAATTTTTCCGGTTTGAGAAATCTTCGGAGCATTTTAGTGAGCTGACCCAGGAAGAGCAGTTAGAAGAAGTTATGAATATCAGGAATGGGATTAATTTTGCCAAGAAGGTTCTTACTACCGGAGAATGTGATATGCTGATTCTGGATGAAGTGCTGGGGCTTGTGGAGCATGGTTTGATCGAAGAGGAGGATTTGAAGAATTTGATTGGGGCCAGATTAGAGGAGACGGATTTGATTCTGACCGGATGGGTGCTGAACGATTCGTTACGGCCATATATTGATGAGATTTATCATTTGATACAAGAGAATTGATTTGAGATTTGAAATACAAAAGGGAAAATACGGGCGGTCAGATTCTGTGGAGGAGTCTGGCTGCTTTTTTCTTTGAAGAGGGGATAGTTCCGGCATAATGCATTTTTTTGTTGCGGCAGTATGGGATTGCATTTATAATAGATAACTGGCGAGGCTTTCGGACAGGTTTTCATGTTGTTGAATTTACTGGGATAAGCTGATTTTGATCGTATGGAGTGATGCTGTTTGGGGCAGACAGGAGGAATGGGAATGATTATTACGTTTGTGCATCACAGTTGTTTTGTGGTGGAGACAGAGGAGAGAACGCTGGTTTTTGATTATTTTAGAAACGGGAATGTGAAGGGGTATGAGTTTACCGGGGTTTTGCCGGAGTTTGATAAAGACAAGCCTTTGTATGTGTTTGCAAGCCATTTTCATCAGGATCATTTTGATCTGGAGATTTTGAGATGGGCAAAGGAGTTTCCCAAGGCGCGTTATATTTTGTCAAAAGATATCAGGCTTTCCGGGCATTACCTGGAGAAAAACGGGATTTCGGCTGAGGTGAAGAAGAAGATTACATTTGTGGCGCCGCTGAAGAACTATGAAGTGGACGATATGAATATCAGGACGTTAAAGTCTACGGATGCAGGAGTTGCGTTTTTGATTCAGATGGAGGGAAAGTATATTTATCATGCGGGAGATTTAAATCTCTGGAAATGGGACGGCGCCGGGGATTTGGTCAATGGGAAGGAAGCAAGGGCGTTTCGGCATGAGATCAATAAACTCTCGGATTATGAGATCGATGTGGCGTTTGTGCCATTAGATTCGAGACAAAAGAAGTTTGCCACGGAGGGACTGCTTTATTTTATGGAGCATGTGGATGCAAAGGCTGTTTTTCCCATGCATATGTGGCAGGATTACAGCTATATCGGAACATTTAAATCCAAGATTTCCAATGGGGCGTTTGCACGGAGGCTGGTAGAGATTTCCGGGGAGAATGAGGTGTACGAGTTATGATGCAGGTGACGATTTATACGGACGGGGCGGCAAGAGGGAATCCGAACGGGCCGGGCGGATACGGTGCGGTGCTGGAGTTTGTGGATGCAAAGGGTGTGCTGCATACAAAAGAGATTTCAGCGGGATATCAAAAGACGACGAATAACCGGATGGAGCTGATGGCAGTGATCCGGGCACTGGAATGTCTGAACCGGCCCTGTGTAGTGGAGCTTTATTCGGATTCTAAGTATCTGGTGGATGCGTTTAACCAGAGGTGGATTGACAGCTGGCAGAGGAAGGGATGGAAAAAGTCGGATAATCAGCCAGTGAAGAATATTGATCTCTGGAAGAAGCTGCTGGCGTGTAAACAGCCCCATAAGGTCACGTTTCACTGGGTGAAAGGGCATGTGACGGCCATCCGCAGAATGAGCGCTGCGATGAACTGGCAACAACGGCAGCGGATGGCGAGGGGCTGTTAGAGGATGTGGAGCTTGTGTAAGCTCAATGGGTTTTTCTGGCTGTTATCTGTATGGTACGTATGTGACGGAGGGCCGAAGGGTGACATAGTTTGCGCATTCGTCTGCGGCAGCCATGCACATAGCAAAGATCAGCAGGAGTATCAGCAAAAATACAGCGCCTTTATCATAAACAATGGAAACGGGCGGTTCTGCGGAAGCATCTTCTCTGCGGGATGCCAGATAGTTTCCGATTAGAAGCTCAAGCCCCATCATAATAAAGATGCAGGGCCAGAGCCGGAATATAAACCGATAGCTTAGCATCGGCACAAAGATGTGAACCAGAAACAGGATTCCAAACAGAATCAGGGCAATGCCGCAGGTAACAGAGCCAATCCGGTGTGTTCTTTTTGTATTATGATTGTTCATGTTCTGCCTCCCCGTCCAGCTGTTTTAACGATTCTTTTTTGCCCCGGATCATAGCGGCGCCTAAAGCGATAATGGCGATGCCGACGAGGATCTTTGGCAAATCGTAAGATATATGGCGGATGCAGCGGTAAACCGCTTCCGGCATATAGTCATAAAGCAAATCCAGCATTCCGTTCCAGGTCATTACAATTCCGGTGAAAATCAGTGCAGCCGCAACGATGCGAACGTTTCCCTGGAAGGAAAACTGTGTAAAATGGAAAATGTAATGATCTTCGATGGCATAAAATTCTTCATCTGGCAGGCTGGCCATATTGTGTACATTGAAAAAACTGTAGAACCATATCACAACATTGACCAGCATAAGAACGTCGAAGGGAAGCGTGGCTGCGAGAAAAAAGATCCCGAAAAACAATCCCATAAGGCTGATGCCCATTTTAAAGAATCCCATGTACATTTCACCGGCTCCCGGCAGAAGTGAAAAGCAAAGTCTCCAAAATCCACTTTTTTTACTTGTCATAATCGTTTCCTCCTTGTCAGAAATGATAATTTTTGATGTTCTGTATTCTATAACGAAAGAGCGGGAAGATAATCTTCATATTTTGTAAAAAAATTTTATGGATGCTCTGTATTGATTTTCTGGTCTCTTATGGTATTATGAAACGGAATGTTTTTTGTATATGCTGTATAAAGATGGCAAACAACAGCAGGGATCAACCAGAACTATCAGGAGGAAACTATGTCAATCGATCGGGTAAGAGCATATTTTAAAGAATTTGGAATGGAAGAAAACATACAGGAGTTTGAAGTGTCCAGCGCGACAGTGGAATTAGCGGCAGCTGCACTGAACTGCGAACCGGAACGGATTGCGAAGACGCTTTCTTTTCAGGTGGAAGAACGGGTAATATTAATTGTAGCGGCCGGAGACGCCAGAATTGACAACCGGAAATACAAGGCACAGTTTGGGGCGAAGGCGAGAATGCTTTCTCCGGCTGATGCGCAGGCGCGAATCGGCCATGCTGTGGGAGGGGTTTGTCCGTTTGCTGTCAATAAGGGGGTTGAGGTATATCTGGATGTATCGCTGAAACGTTTTACGACCGTATATCCTGCCTGCGGCAGTGCAAACAGTGCGATTGAGCTGACGATACCGGAACTTGAAACATATTCCGGCTATCGGGACTGGATCGATGTCTGCAAAGAGTATCCGGCATAATTTGTATGACATTTATAGAAAGGGAAAACCAAAAGAAATGTATAAAGAAATTGATTTGGATCAAATAGATGTAAACCGGGAACCTCCGGCAGAAGAACCTGCGCGCCAGTATTATTTTATGAAAGCTGCAAAAGCATATGTCAGGCAGATTTCCGGGCGTAAAGGCAGCCCTCTGACGTTTCATGTATCGACATTTGGATGTCAGATGAACGCCAGGGATTCCGAGAAATTAACCGGAATTTTAAAAGAGATCGGCTATCTGCCCACAGATACGGAAGACGCGGATTTTGTGATTTACAATACCTGCACCGTGCGGGAAAACGCCAACAATAAAGTCTATGGGCGGTTAGGCTGCCTGAACGGGTTTCAGAAGAAAAATCCATTTATGATGATTGGACTCTGCGGCTGCATGATGCAGGAACCTGCCGTAGTAGAGAAAATCAGAAAAAGCTACCGTTTTGTCGATTTGATTTTTGGAACGCATAATTTATACAAATTTGCGGAGCTGATCACTGCTGCGCTTGAGAGCCGGTTTTTATCCGGAACGCAGAAAAAGGGAGATTCCATGATTGTCGATATCTGGGAAGGTACGGACAAAATTGTAGAGGATCTGCCTAACCAGAGAAAATACCCATTTAAATCCGGCGTCAATATTATGTTTGGCTGCAATAATTTCTGCAGTTACTGTATTGTGCCGTATGTCCGGGGACGGGAGCGGAGCCGGGAGCCGGAGGATATTATAAGGGAGATAAAAACACTGGCTGCGGAAGGCGTAGTAGAAGTGATGCTGCTGGGCCAGAACGTTAATTCCTATGGCAAACAGTTAGAGCGCCCGATATCCTTTGCGCAGCTGCTGCAGAAAGTGGAACAAATACCAGGGATTGAACGCATTCGCTTTATGACGTCCCATCCTAAGGATTTGTCAGAGGAATTGATTGAAACAATGAAAAATTCCAGTAAAATCTGCAGGCATCTGCATCTCCCCCTGCAGTCCGGCAGTTCGGCGATATTAAAACAGATGAACCGAAACTACACCAAAGAACAGTATCTAAAGCTGGTGGATAAACTGCGGGCGGCGATTCCGGATATTGCAGTGACAACGGATATTATTGTAGGATTTCCGGGAGAAACAGAAGCAGATTTTGAGGAAACGATGGATGTGGTGCGCAGAGTGGAGTTTGACAGCGCATTTACGTTTCTTTATTCCAAACGGACAGGCACTCCTGCCGCTTCCATGGAAAACCAGGTGCCGGAGGAAGTCGTAAAGCAGCGGTTTGACCGGCTGCTAAAAGAAGTACAGGAAATTGCCGCGAAAAAAGCAATGCGATATCAAGGAAGCGTGCAAAAGGTTCTGATTGAGCAGATCAACGAGCAGGACGCCAGTCTTGTGACCGGAAGGATGAGCGGCAATTCCGTTGTCCATTTACCGGGAACGGAGGATATGATTGGAACAATCGTAGATGTTTATCTGGCGGAATGCAAGGGATTTTATTATATCGGAGAGGTCAGATAGATTGCATGGAGAAACGATTTGGAAAAAAAGACGGCATTTTTCTTGGTACGGTAGCTCTGGTTTTGCTGTTGGGCTGCGCATTGTTCTGGTTTCTGGGTGGAAAAAAGGGCGCGGTTGTGAACATTACCGTAAACGGGGCGTTTTATGGCACCTACTCTTTGGACAAAAATCAGACCGTGGAGATTGTAATTGATGAGACTGTGACAAATGTGCTGTCGATTCAGGATGGAACAGCGGATATGATAACAGCGGACTGCCCGGATTTGCTCTGTGTGCATCAGAAGGCGATTTCCAGGGAGCATGAGAATATTGTATGCCTGCCTAATCGGGTAGTTGTAGAAATTGTGGGCGGCGAAGAATCAAAGCTGGATTCCATAACATAAGGCTGGTTGCCCGCTGCGTTCATATCAGAGGAAAGGAAGAAGAATGAAACGGAAAACAGCATATCTGGGGATGTTTCTGGCGCTGGCTCTGATCTGCAGTTATGTAGAATCATTGATTCCCTTTTATTTTGGCATTCCGGGCGTCAAGCTGGGATTGACAAACATTGTGGTAGTTATTATGCTTTACTGTATTGGAGCAAAGGAAGCTTTTTTAATTTCTGTACTGAGAATACTGTTGGCAGGATTTCTGTTTGGAAACCCCTTTAGTATCCTGTATAGTTTCAGCGGCGGAGCGCTGAGTTTTCTTGTGATGTATGTCTTAAAGCGCATGACAAAGCTTCATGTCATATCGATCAGCGTAATGGGCGGCATATTTCATAATATCGGGCAGATTGCCGTGGCTGCTGTAATTGTCGAAAATTATCATCTGTTTTATTATATGCCGGTATTGCTTGCGGCGGGGTTTATGACAGGATTGCTGATAGGGATTCTGGCCAGAGAGATGATGGCAAGGCTTAAGTTTGGAAAACTGCCTATGGACGTATAGCGGGGACTGTTACAGGAAGGCACAACAGGAGGAAGTTATGTATTCATATATCAAAGGAACATTAGAAGTAAAAGAAGAAGGCCAGGTTGTGATTGATAATCATGGGATTGGATATCTGATCCAGATACCAGTCAGTATCGAACAGGAACTGCCGTCTGTTGGAAAAGAAGTAAAACTGTACACCTATCTGCATATCAAGGAAGACGCCATTTCCTTAATCGGTTTTTTAAGAAAAGAAAGCCTTACGGTTTTTAAGCTGCTTCTTGGAGTAAATGGAATCGGGCCAAAAGCCGCGCTTGCGATTTTATCCGCGCTTTCCCTAGAAGAACTGCGGTTTGCAATTCTGGCAGGGGATTCTAAAACGATTGCAAAAGCCCCTGGCGTCGGTGCAAAGTCCGCTCAGCGCATTATTCTGGAATTGAAAGATAAGATGAATTTAGAAGATATTGCTTATGAAAAAACAGAAGACAGCAGTGTTCCTGCGGCGGAAACGAGTACGGTTAAGCTTGAGGCGGCACAGGCTTTAGAAGCGCTTGGATATTCGCCGGCCGAGGCGATGTCTGCGGTTGCAAAGGCGGAACCTGCAGCGGATGCAGACGTGGAAGCCGTGTTAAAAGCAGCATTAAAGCAGATGGCATTTTTATAGTCCGCAGATTGACGTGACAGTTTTTGTCCAGTCAGAAACCTGCAGGTTATGTCACAGGAAATCAGGCGAAAATCAATGCGAGCAGCTGATATGAAATGAGGAAACAGGATGGAAAAGCGTGTTATATCCACACAGATACAGGACGAAGACGTCAAAACAGAAAAGACTCTCCGTCCCCAGAAACTCGACGATTATATTGGGCAAAAAAAAGTGAAGGATAATCTGAAAGTATATATAGAAGCAGCCAGGCTAAGGGAGGAAGCGTTGGATCATGTACTGTTCTATGGGCCGCCGGGCCTTGGAAAGACGACGCTTGCCGGAATTATTGCAAACGAGATGGGAACCAATGTCAAGATTACCAGCGGGCCGGCCATTGGCAAGCCCGGAGAAATGGCGGCAATCTTAAGCAATCTTCAGGAAGGGGATCTGCTTTTTGTAGATGAGATCCACCGTCTGAACCGGCAGGTGGAAGAGGTATTGTATCCGGCTATGGAGGATTATGTGATTGATATTATGATTGGAAAAGGGGCGACAGCCCGCTCCATTCGCCTCGATCTGCCTCAGTTTACCCTTGTCGGGGCAACTACCAGAGCCGGGCTTTTATCTGCGCCGCTGCGGGATCGGTTTGGCGTAGTCAATCATCTGGAATTTTATACGGTGGAAGAATTAAAAGAGATTATTTTAAATTCCGCTGGCAAACTGGAGATTACGATAGATGATAAAGGCGCGTTTGAGCTTGCAAGAAGAAGCAGGGGGACGCCAAGGCTTGCGAACCGGCTGCTAAAGCGGGTCAGGGATTTTGCCCAGGTCAAGTACGACGGGCATATTACAAAGGAAGTGGCTTCATTTGCACTGGATTTGCTGGAAGTAGACGCTTATGGACTGGATCAAAATGACAGGAATATCCTGCTTACCATTATGGAAAAATTTGCCGGAGGCCCGGTAGGACTTGATACGCTTGCGGCGGCAATTGGGGAGGATGCAGGCACAATTGAGGATGTTTATGAGCCGTACCTTGTAAAAAATGGATTTATAAACCGGACTCCAAAAGGCCGGGTAGCAACAGATTTGGCATTTGGGCATTTCGGGCTTGCAAGATAGGGGAATTGTCAGTATAATAGAACGCATACAAAGAATTGGAGCAACAGTTCGGGGAGGAAAAGGCATGGCATCAAAGTCCAATACTACGGAAGTCATTATTGACGGTAAAGTCTATATGCTGAGCGGATACGAAGAAGAAGAGTATCTGCAGCGTGTAGCGTCATATATCAATCATAAGATCAATAAATGTCAGGAAGAGATGAAAGACATGCAGCGGCTGCCGCTGGATATGAAGGCGGCGCTGATTCATCTGAATATAGCAGACGATTATTTTAAAGCCAGAGATCGGATCGAAGAATTAGAACAGGATCTGGAGATTAAGGAAAAAGCGATATTTGATCTTAAGCAGGATCTGATTTCAGAACAGATTAAGGCGGAGACGAGTGAGAAGACCATAAAAGATCTGGAGGCACAGAATAAAGAACTGTCGATTCAGAATGTAAAACTGGAATCCGATCTGGAAGATATGTTAATGGATGTGGTTTCCAGAGAAGACACAAAGGCAGAAAAGCAATAGATGGGGGCGATGTTTCGTCCCTTGTTTTTTATATTCAGGGTGTAACGTTTGGCATTCGGCTTGCCCGCCTGGCGAAAGCTACAGGCGGAGCAGTTCCTGCACGCTCTGGGGAAAGGAGAAATGCATGACAGAGAAGTTAGAGCTTTTGGCGCCGGCAGGTACGCTGCAGACCTTGAAAGCTGTTATACACGCAGGCGCAGATGCGGTCTATTTTGGCGGAAGCAGGTTTGGCGCAAGGGCATATGCCGGTAATCTGAGCCAGGAAGAAGTATTAGAAGCCATTGATTTTACACATATCCATAACCGGAAAACCATGCTGACAGTCAATACGCTTTTAAAGGAAAGAGAGATAGAAGAAGAGCTGTACGAATATCTGCTGCCATATTATGAACGGGGTTTGGATGCGGTGATTGTACAGGACTTTGGCGTGATGCGGTTTATCCGCAGGAATTTTAAAGGGCTTCCAGTCCATGCAAGCACGCAGATGACGGTTACCGGGGCGGCGGGCGCAGAATTTTTGGCACAGGCAGGCGCGGAGCGGATTGTTCTGGCAAGAGAACTGTCATTGTCTGAAATTCGGGATATACACAGAAAAGTCCCGGTGGAACTGGAAAGTTTTGTGCATGGGGCGCTTTGCTACTGCTACTCCGGGCAATGCCTGCTTAGCAGTATGCTCGGCGGCAGAAGCGGCAACAGAGGCCGCTGTGCGCAGCCCTGCAGACTTCCCTATACTGTTTTGGAACAGGGCGGGAAACAAAATGGCAAAGGGCATACATATCCTCTGAGCCCAAAAGATCTGTGTGCCATTGATCTGCTGCCGGAGCTTGCCGAAAGCGGAATTGTTTCTTTTAAAATCGAAGGCAGAATGAAACAGACAGAATACGCGCAGGGCGTTGTCTCCATTTACAGAACATATCTGGACAGGTATCAAAACTATGGAAAAGAAGGGTATGCCGTGTCAGATGAAGACCGGAAGATGCTGCTGCATTTCGGAAACCGCAGCGGCTTTACCACAGGGTATTATAAACAGCAAAACGGACCGGATATGATTACCTTTGGCAAACCAAACCATAAAAAAGAGCAGGACAGCGCAGAAACTGTGCAGGCGGAACGCAGACAGATGATACGGGGCAGGCTGTGTGTCCGCCGGGATATGCCAATGGATCTGACGGTAAAGTTCCGGGATGTCAAGCTGACAGTGACAGGTGAAATGGCAGAGGCGGCGCAGAATCATCCGGTTACAGAAGAAGTCCTGCGGCAAAAGCTAATGAAAACCAAAAATACGCCGTTTGAATTTGAACATCTTTCCATTGTATTAGACGAAGGCCTGTTTGTATCTGTAAAATCTGTAAATGAATTAAGACGAAAGGCGCTTGACAGACTGGAGGAACTGTATCTGCGCAGGTATGAAAGAACTGCATCCGAATGTCAGTATCTGAACCAGGAAGCAGATATGTGTATCCGCGGCGCAGAATATGCCAGAACTCCGGTTACAGATGGCAGGAAAGGGGAAGAATGCAGATATCAGGCGCAGACGGCGGGGGTGGATAATAAAAATGCCGGGAGCGGGCTGTTGTTTACCGCATCTGTGGAACAAGAGGAGCAGATTTCGCCAGTGCTATCTGCCCCGTTTATTTCGGTTATATATATTGACAGTACCATGTTTACCAGGGACGATACTCCTGCAAAGCTAGAAGCGCTGATCAAAGAAGCAAAACAAGTCAGAAAGCGGGTGTTTTACATCCTTCCTGCTGTATTCAGAAACGATACAGCCGAATGGTATGCGTCTGTTTTACAGAAACTAAGGCCGGACGGATTTCTGGTAAATAATTATGACGCGCTGGGATTTCTGTTCAAGCAGGGAATCGCACCGGAACGCATCCGCATTGATTATAACCTGTATACATGGTCAACAGAGAGCAGAAGGGCGTTTTTGGAGCTTGGAATTGCAGGCGATACAATTCCGCTGGAATTAAACAGAGCCGAGATACGAAGACGGGAGAATCAGGGCAGTGAGATGATGATTTATGGCTATCTGCCGTTGATGACAAGCGCACAGTGTATCAAAAAGAATCGTTCCCATTGTGATAAAACACCCTGCACCTGTTTTTTGCAGGATCGCTACAACATCTGTTTTCCGGTAAAAAACAACTGCAATGAATGTTACAATGTAATCTATAATTCAAGGCCGTTATCGTTGCTTTCTCTGACAAAAGAACTGGAATCCTTTGGAATCCGGCGGGTTCGGCTTTCATTTACGATAGAATCCAAAACGCAGACAGAAGAAATCCTGCATGCTGCCAGGACGGGCGGATTGGACAAAACAGCTTTGGAATATACGTATGGCCATTATAAAAGAGGCGCAGAATAGAGGAATTTATGAGCAGTGTTATTTGTGAAGTATCCAAATATCTGATGATTATATTGTTTTCGTTTTATACCTGGGATTGTTTTTCCGTATTTTTAAGGAAGACAAAAGAAGGACAGGCGATTATTTTCCACCGGCAGAATGTCTGGCTGTTTATGCTGCATCTGACGGGATATCTGGTTTTGTTTGAACAGACGAAGAATCCGAAACTGCTGTTGTTCTTCGGCGTACAGGTAATATTTTTCCGGATTGTCGTCAACAGTTACCGTCTGCTTTATGAACATGCGGCGCAGCTTCTGGTAAACAATATGTGTATGCTGATGGCAGTTGGTTTTCTGATTTTAACCAGATTATCCTATGATAAAGCGGTCCGGCAGTTTGTGATTGCAGCAGTTTCCATGGTCATTGCGCTGGGGATTCCGTTTCTGGTTAAAAAAATCCGGTTTATCCGCAAACTCACATGGCTTTATGCTGTCGTGGGGCTTGGCGCACTGATGGTAGTGGCAGCGCTTGGCGCGACCAGTTATGGGGCGAAAATTTCCTATACGATTGCCGGAATTACCATTCAGCCGACGGAATTTGTCAAAATCATCTTTGTGTTTTTCGTAGCGGGTATGCTGCATCAGTCTACGGAATTTAAGCATGTTGTCCTTACAACCTGCCTTGCGGCGGCTCATGTGATTGTTCTGGTTTTTTCCAGGGATTTAGGCGGGGCTTTGATCTTCTTTGTGGTGTATCTTGTGATGTTGTATGTTGCGGCGAAAAATCCGTTTTATTTTATCGGAGGGCTTGCGGCAGGCTGCGCGGCGTCTGCAATTGCCTATCGGCTGTTTGCCCATGTGCGGGTGCGCGTGGTGGCATGGCAGGACCCGTTAAGCGTGATTGACAATGAGGGATACCAGATCTGCCAGTCCTTATTTGCAATCGGAACCGGAGGCTGGTTTGGCGCCGGGCTCAACCAGGGACAGCCGGAGAAGATTCCGGTGGTAGAACAGGATTTTGTATTTTCTGCTATTTCCGAAGAACTTGGAGGAATTTTTTCCCTGTGCCTGATTATGGTCTGCATGAGCTGTTTTCTGATGTTTTTAAACATTGCCATGCAGTTAAAGGACAGTTACTATAAACTGGTGGCTTTGGGACTTGGGACAACCTATGGGTTTCAGGTATTTCTTACGATTGGCGGCGTAATCAAATTTATCCCGTCCACCGGCGTGACGCTGCCTTTGGTCAGCTATGGCGGGAGTTCGCTGTTTGGTACGATTATTATTTTTGCGATTATTCAGGGATTTTATATATCAAGGGAAAGCGAAGCTTAAGCCGCCGGAACGTCAGACATTGGAAGAGCTATGCTGCAGTGAAGGAGGGCATATGCAGAAAAGTGAGAAAAAAAATACTTCGGCAAACCGGGAGTTTGCAGTAATTGTATATTGTTTTATAGGTTTGTTTTTATGTACCATGGGATATTTTGCGTATTTTCAGTTTGCAAAAAGTGAAGAATTTATCAACAATTCCTATAATACAAGGCAGGAAAAGTTTGCAGAGACTGTGATCCGGGGAAATATTGTATCTGCGGACGGGCAGATTCTGGCAGAGACAAAGACGGATGAAGAAGGGAATGAGACGCGGGTGTATCCGTATTCCAATCTGTTTTCACACATCGTAGGGTATGCAACAGAGAAATATGGCCGCTCCGGAATTGAGTCCTGGATGAATTTCAATCTGCTGCGTTCCAATACGTTTTTTCTGGAAAAAACAATGGACAAACTGACGGATGAGAAAAGTCCGGGGGACAATGTGATTACCACGCTGGACAGTTCGATGCAGACGGCTGCGTATATGGCAATGGGAAGCTATCGCGGCGCCATTGTCGTCATGGAGCCTGCGACCGGGAAGATTCTGGCAATGGTTTCCAAACCGGATTTTGATCCGAATACGATTTCGGAGAACTGGGACTGGATTGTGGCGGATGAAAATGCGGAATCCCTTCTGGTAAACCGGGCTTCTCAGGGGCTGTATCCGCCGGGATCTACATTTAAAATCGTAACAGCTCTGGAATATCTGAGGGAACATCCGGACAGCTATCAGGAATATGCCTATCACTGCAGCGGCAGTATCCAGGTGGAAAACAGCAAACTGAGCTGTTTTAGCGGAGAAGTGCATGGAGATGTGGATTTGCGGCAGTCTTTTGTCAAATCCTGCAATACGTCGTTTGCCAATATCGGCCTTTCGCTGGATCGGGCGCGTTTTGGGAAAACATGTCGGGACTTACTGTTTAACCAAAGTCTTCCGGTGGAAAAACTGGATACTTCAAAGAGCAGTTTTGTACTGGCGGAGGATTCTTCGACAAGTGAGGTGATGGAATCTGCGATTGGACAAGGGAAAACTTTGGTTACGCCGCTTCATATGCTGATGATTGTCAGTGCGGCTGCCAATGACGGGGCGCTGATGCGGCCTTATGTCGTAGATTCTGTCCAAAGCGATGCGTCCGGTATAGTAAAGCAGTATCAGGCTTCGTCATATGGCAATCTTATGACCAAAGAAGAGGCCCGGATTCTGCAGGAATATATGAGAGAAACCGTAGAAAGCGGGACGGCGTCAAGGCTGAAGGGGATGAGCTATCAGGCATATGGAAAAACAGGCTCCGCGGAGTTTGGGACTAACAAAGGAGACAGTCATGCCTGGTTTGTGGGGTATGCCCACAGAGAGGATAAGGAAGATATCGCGGTAGCCGTGATTATGGAGCAGGCGGGCATCGGAAGCACATATGCGGTACCGGCGGCGAAATATATCTTTGATACGTATTATCAGTAATAATTGTTAAACGGGAAAAGAAAAGGTATTATATGGAGGCTGATTATGGCGGCAGGAACTACGAATATAGGATTTGAAGAGAAATTATGGCAGGCAGCAGATAAACTACGCTCTAATATGGATGCGGCAGAGTATAAACACGTAGTATTGGGGCTTATATTCATTGTGTTTTGCGTGCAGAAAGTTGGTGATGTCATTGTGCCAAATCAGGAAAAACGAAAAATCCCCACGCAGCTTGATGATTTTCCTGCACCTACAGTGAATACATATTCACTCGAAACAACGATTGCAGAAAAGATAGACGCAATACTCAGCTTGAACAGGTAATAGGCTTTGGAAATGATGAGGCAATGCAAAAGAAATGGAAAGCGTTCTGCCGAAAAATTGATACAGACGTAGAGAATTATGGAATTGTTTTGAGGAAGAAAAATAATTTCCTCGCCAAGCCGTTTATAGCGGCTGTTACCGATAATGACCTAACCGAGTGTTGGCTTTCCTCGGTAAATGAATGGCGGAAAGAAGGAGTTTCATATGGCTAAAATTATGGAAATCATTGAAAAGGAAACAAGGGGAAAAAGCTATCTTATAAGGAGGTTTTATGAAATTATATCAAAAATATAATGGGTGGAAACGTTTTCTTTCGTGTATTCTGATTGCATTTCTGCTGATGTCCGATGCGGGTTTGGCGGCGTTTGCGCAGGAAGAAGACATGTCGGCTATTGTAATTTCCAGCCGGGAAGAGCTGGAAAAAATCGGAAAAGACAGCAATTATCCAATGAGCGGCGATTATAAGCTGGCAGCGGATATTGACTTGTCGGGCAGTAACTGGATACCTTTTGGAGGTTATATCGGTACAAAAGGTACCTGCAGTCCGAATGAGGCAAATGTGTTTTCCGGTACATTTGACGGACAAGGACATGTAATTTCAGGCCTGACGATCGATTTGGACGGTTCCATTGCACAGAATGGCAAATACGGGCAGGTCGGTTTTTTTAGTGTGATCGGATCGGATAATGCGTCTGATTATGCGGAGGTAAAGAACCTGATTTTTACCGGAGTCAATATTCAGACAGATTTTTCGGATGGATTGTCCGCGATTGGAACACTTGCCGGAGACGTGAATGGCTATGTAAAAATTTCCAATATTGTTGCTCTCAGCGGAGCTATCACAGTAAATGTTTCCAAAAAAAGCGATACGGTAGGCGTGGGAGGAATTATAGGTGAATGCCGTACAGAGGATCGAACGATTTCAAACGGCAATATTACCATTACCAATTGTTATAACGGTGCGAATATCAATGCGGGAGGTACCGTTGAGAATTTGATTTATGCCAGCGGCATTATCGGGCGTATTGCGAAATCCGCTTGTAAAGAGGTTTCCCAGTGCGTCAATACTGGAACGGTTCAGTATGATGGTTACGATGCAAATGGAATTACATATGCAGAAACCGGGCAGATGGCGTATCTTGCAAATGTGGCAGACTGCTATTTTCTGGAAAATTCAGGCAGGGCAGCCTGTGAAGGAACAAAAGCCCTGTCGGAATTGGAACTGACAGACGGAACCCTTCCGGAGAATCTTTCGGCGAATGCATGGAGAGCAGAGCGTGGATGTTATCCGGCGCCGGAATTTTGCTATCGTTCCAGTGCGGCGGGAGAGATTTATCTTTCCGGCATTTCTCTTGGTTTTGCGGAAGGAGAAAAGCTCTCAGGCGTTTCAACGGAAATTACATTGCCGCAGCAGATTGGAGATAAAACAATTACCTGGTGCAGCAGCGACAATGCCGTTCTGACTGTAGAAAATGGCAAAGCGATAGCGCACCCGGAAGTTATTCTGGCAAATACAGTTATCACTTTGACGGCAGAGACAGAAGGATATAGCCGGGAATTTAAAGTTACGGTTCTGACAGCCGGCCAGCAGACAGCTTCTTTTGATCAGGGATATGCCCAGGTTGGAAAAGAACTGACCGTTTCCGTATCCAACACAGATGGAATGGCGCTTACCTATCAGTGGGCTGTAGACGGCAGGAAGGTGTCTGATACAAATAAATACACGCCGAAAAAGGAAGATCTGGAGAAATTTATTACCGTAACAATAACGCCAGAAGACAGCAGTCTTCAGCCGTGGATCGTAAGTACTTACTGCAGTGAGCTGCCGGTTGTCTATGTGGATACGGAAGATGCACAGCCTGTGACCAGCAATACCGTGACAAAAGATGCCCGGATTAAGATTCAGGGGAATGCAGAATTTAATGACAGCAGCTACTGGTATGAAGGGGCGGCAACGATCAAAGGGCGCGGGAATTCCACCTGGAGTGAAGGATGCAGATATGGCAAAAAACCATATAAATTAAAACTGGACAAGAAAGCCAATCTGCTTGGGCTTGGAACACATGGAAAAGGAACCAATAAACACTGGTGTCTGCTTGCCAATCTGATTGACCATACCAATATGCGTAATCAGATCGTAAATCGTTTTTCCGAGGATATCGGCATGGAAGTTTCCATGGGGACGACGAGTGTGGTACTGATTTTAAATGGGGAATATCAGGGACTTTATGAACTGTGCGAGCATGTACGGGTCGGAGGCGCAAGAGTGGATGTCATGGACTGGGAAGATCTGGCGGATGAGGTTGCGGATGCTATCGCGGCAAAGGAGAATCTGAAAAAGGGTGATATGGAAGACGCCATGGAGCAGGATCTTAGCTGGATTGATACCGGAATTTTCTCATATAATGGCAAAACATACACGGTTTCGGAGTATTATACCGGGGAAATACCGGATGCAAAGGGCGGATTCCTGTTAGACATGGATTTCAGAAGTACGCAAAGCCAGTATCAGTACAAATATATATCGACATTCAGCACGTCCAATGGCATTCCGATGTTTTTCAGAAGGCCGGAATATGCCAAAACCAATACGACGATGCTTACGTATGCCAAACAATATCTGGATGCATATGAAGCGGCGCTTAAAAGTCCCGATTTTACAGCCTCCTATGACGGCGACACAGTACATTATACGGATTTATTCGATCTGGATTCTCTGATACAGTACTGGCTGCTCTGCGAATATACGAATAACTGGGATTCGATGAAAAACAGCACATATCTGTATAAGGATCTGGAAGGCAAGGCAAAAATGGGGCCAGCGTGGGATTATGACTGGGCGTTTGGGAATATTAATATGTACAGTATGACAGGTCCTTTTGTCTGGGATCAATGGCATACGACGCTTACAGGTTTAAGCAATGGATTTGCAGAGCAGAATTATCAGAAAAAACAATGGAACCGTTTTCTGGTAAAAGATCCATATTTCGTTGCAAAAGCATATGAATATTGGGAAACATATTATCCTACTGTGATTACAGATATTTCCAAATCAGGAGGAACAATTGATACGTTGAAGGAAAAATATCAGACGGCTGCTGAGGCAAACGACGAACTCTGGGGATGGAGTTACGGGAATTACAGAGGATATGCATTTGACCATAATGGGAATCAGATTTCCACTTCCAGCCAGACGTATGATGATGCGGTTGTTTCTTTAAAAACTTTCATTCAGAAACGTTTGGACTGGATGAACGCGCAGTTTGAAGATATTAATACACTATATGCGTCGCTTGGAAACAGTGTTTCCAATAAAATTTCGGTTTCTGTGGCAAAAGAAAGTGATCAGCCATTTACAGCGGAAGCGAAAGTAACAGATTCCGGCGTCGACTATGTGACGTTTCTTGTAAATGGCAAAAAAGCGGCGGGGGAAGATGGAAGCGTTCTGATTCCGGTCGTGGATGGAAAAGCAGCGGTTGCGTTGGATGATACGTATCTGGAATCCGCCGGACAGGCATGGAATGTGGTGGAAGCGCTTGGAACAGAGGCTTCCGGGATGTATATAGACAGCGGAAGTATCATGAATTTCACCAGTTTTCAGAGGGCGGACTATCCGGGAGAAGAAGAAAAGCCACCAATGGAAGCGCTGACAGGAACTGTGAAAGTAGAATCCAACAGCAGTATAACAGGGATATCGTATCCAGGGGATACGCTGACGGCAGAAGTTACGGAGAGCAATCACAGCGGAACGCTTGCATATCAGTGGTATGCGGGAGAGACAGCGATCGAAGGAGCCAAAGAGGCTGCCTATCA
>CAJUPF010000032.1 GCA_910588565.1 uncultured Lachnospiraceae bacterium | reverse complement strand
CAGGAACGGTTTCTGTTAAGAAAAATGCCGGAGGGAAAACCGTAGTGATTACCGCTGTCAATCAGGCAGGCCGGAAGGCAAGCCTGAAGATTAAAATAATGAAAGGAGCAGTGAAGAAAATACAGGTCACCGGGAAGAACAGCTGCAAGGCGGGGAAATCCCTGAAGCTGAAAGCGAAAGTGACGGCTGGTAAGGGCGCAAACAAGAGCATTGTATGGAAGAGTTCCAATACGAGATACGCCGAAGTAACAAAAACCGGGACAGTAAAGACGAAAAAGAAAGGAAAAGGGAAAAAAGTGAAGATTACAGCAGCCGCTGCAGACGGAAGCGGGAAGAAAGGGAGTGTGACGGTTCTAATAAAATAGAGATTCTATTGTAAAGCATATACAGAATGGAGAATAAGAATGAAAAAGAAAAATTTTAAAATTTACTTGTTGATTTTATGTTTGATATTATCTTTGCTGCCAGTATCTATGTCATCTCCACTGACAGCCAATGCGGCTAATTTAGATCGCACTTCTTATTATAATAAGAATTATACAAAAACAGGAAATCCAGTAAATGATATGATTGCGATTGCCAGGGCGCAGCTAGGCAGAAATTATTGCAGCGCTTATGGAGCTGCATGGTGCGCTTATTTTGTTTCAGATGTTGCAAGGCTGGCAGGCTGCAGCGGCGCTATACCGGGTGATGGGTGGTGCGCTACATTAAAAAATAACATTATCAAGGCAGGCGGGAAAGAAGTCTCATCTGCTCAGGCTGGAGATATTGTATTCTATTATTGCCCATCCTGCAATGGCGACGCTTGTGGGGGACCCTGGGTTCATGTAGGGCTGATGGTGGATTCCAGAAATTCCATTGAGGGTAATTATGACGGCAAGGTATCCTCTGTAAGCGGAGAATACAGACATCACAACAGACAGCATTCTGTTTCAAATGGAATGGTGAGACGTGTTTTTGTAAGACCGGCATATGGCAGCGGCCCAATTCCTCCTCCATTTACCCAGGACCCCAAATACGATGCAGTAAAAGGGTTTAAAGGCTATGCCCTTTCCACTGGAAAAACAGAACTGCTGGAAGCCAACTTATCAACCCGTATCGGCTATATTTACGCAGCAGATGAATGTACGGTACATGAATTATACACCAACGGCTGGTGCAAAGTCACCTGTCCCTGGAGCGATGGAGGAACCAGGACAGGCTATACAAAAATCAGCAATTTTATTCAGTCCCCTTCTGCGGCGCTGGGAAGCTATACGGCCACAACGTATATCAATCTATACAACAGGCCGAATCTGAGTATACATATTTACAGAATATACCCAAACGATGTCTGCCGGACGATTGGCACATCAGGGTCTGCCACACAGGTGTTTATGCCAATGTCAGATAAGGGATATTACGAACTTGGCTGGGCACAGCTTCCAGGACCTCCAGGACCAACTCCCACCATAGATACGAGGTATCCCACGCCTTTTAAATGCAGGATTTTAGCAAATTCAAACGATGTAGTCTGCGCATACAGGGCGGTGAATAATGCTTCTACCTATTTAGGCCATGTATATGTAAACGATGACTGTATGATTCAGGAGGTCTACACCAATGGCTGGTGTAAGTTTACCTGTCCGTTTTTTGGAAAAACAGAGACTGTATATGGAAAATTTTCTGATTTTTCCTCCTGTAACATCAGCCCGTACTCCCTGAGTGCGCCGAAATACGCCAAGACCTACTACAAATCGGATAAAGCAAAAGAGGTAGGATGGGTGGATCCAGGGGATGCTGTAACCGTAATCGCTACGTCCGGCAGCATGAGCCAGATTATCTATCCGGCGGACGTCGGAAAACGCTGTGGCTGGATTGACAGTTCTGCATTGGTCGTTCAGTACACGGTAAAATATGATGCCAACGGCGGAACAGGGACTCCTCCTGCAGCCCAGTCAGCAAACAAAGGAACAGCGATTACCCTTAGCTCTACAACGCTCACAAGGCCGGGATATACCTTCGCCGGATGGACAGATGCAAAAGGATGGGAGCTTTATCTCAGCAACACCCAGTATTTTGGAAATGCGGATATTACCCTGTATGCCGTGTGGAGGAAGAACGAGTACACGATCAAATATGACGCGAACGGCGGAGAAGAAGCGCCAAAAGAGCAGACACAGGCATACGGAGACGCCGTAACCGCAGCGGCCTCCCTTTGCTCTATGCAGCAGGGGATTCTGGTAGAAAATGGGATTGCGGAAAGCGGGCAGCAGGACGGAGTTTCCCTGGAACGCAAATTCCTTTCCTGGAATACAAAAGCGGACGGAAGCGGAATCACAGTAAAGGCTGGTGAAAAATATACGCCAAATGCCGATATCACACTGTATGCCCAGTATGGCAAAGCAAGTTTTACCTCTTCTACGCTTCCCAATGCGCCGGAACGAACCGGGTATACATTTGAAGGATGGTATGACAGCCAAAGCTATAAGAACAAAATTGAGGCCGGACAGGAGCTGGATACTGCTCTGAGCAGCATACATGCAAAGTGGAAGGCAAACAGTTATCCGGTATCCTACGATGCCAACGGTGGGAGTGGCGCACCGGGGAACCAGACAAAAGTATTTGGTGAAACACTGAAATTGTCGGAAACAAAACCAGCCAGAACCGGCTATACATTCAAGGGATGGGCGCTTACAGCCAAAAGCCGGGAAGTTGTGTATGAAAGCGGAAGCGAATATAAGGAGAATGCGGCTGTGACGCTGTATGCCGTATGGGATGAAGTTCAGTCAGATCTTGCATCAATTGCGATTGCACAGGAACCTTCCAAAAAGACCTATGAATTTGGAGAAGCTCTGGACACAGTGGGGCTGAAACTAAGCCTTACATACAGCTCAGGAAAAACAGAAGAAGTATCATCCGGTTACACAGTGACAGGATATGACAGCAGACAGGCAGGCAAACAGACGCTTACAGTAGCTTACGGCGGAAAAACGGCCACATTTGAAGTTACGGTAAAAGCGCAGCCGAATGAAGAAATAGCCGTTGTTTCCATCGATGATGTGGTAGGAGCAGCGCCCGGCGAGCAGGTAGAAGTCAATGTCCAGCTTACAAAAAATCCGGGATTCAGCTTTATGATGTTAAAACTTACCTATGATACGGATGCTCTGGAACTTGTGGAAGCGGTCAACAAAACCCCGGACAACAACCTGTTTATGATGAACGACGTTATTATGTGGGACTCTGCAAAGGATGTGGCAGTAGGAAGCACGACCAGGGAACCCATGGGAAGCGTAACGTTTTGCATTAAACCGGACATTGCACTGGAAGACGGGGCGGCGCGGTGTGAAGTAGGCATTGAATCGGTAACCTGCTACAATGAAAAAGAACAGGAAGTCACGGTAAGGGCAAACAAAGGCACCATTTCAGTAGACACGGTAAACTACGGCGACGTCAATAGAGACGGCGTAATTGACAAAAAAGACGTACAGGCGATCCGCGAGTATATGATTACAGGGGAACAGAAGGAAGACTTTGACGTGCAGGCGGCTGACGCCAATGGTGACGGCGCGATTGACGGAAGGGATGTAATCCGTCTGAATCAGTATATAGAAGATCCGACAGTGAAGCTCGGTTACGACAAAAATAAAGTAATCGGAAGCAGCGGCGAAAACCTGTTTGCAGATGATGTGAAATTATCACTGAAAAATATTTCTGAGATAAAAGACAACCTAGTTACTATGGATGTTATGTTGGATGAAAATCCAGGCATAGCCGCCCTGAGCCTCTGCGCAGACTATGACGCAGAACATATGGAACTGATCCAGGTGGCAAATGGAACCGTAGTAGACGGTACAGTGGCGCAGGATCCGGAAGAAAAAGGAATTCTGACCTGGACGACAGATACAGCCGCAGCAGGTACAGGCACTCTGGCAACACTGACGTTCCAGCTGGCAGACGGAACGGATGCGGGGGATTACCCGGTTTCGGTTTATGTGTCAAGCTGCTATGACAGTGCGGAGAAGAGCCACTATGGCGCATCTGAGACGGGCTATGTGGCAGTTCCGATGAAGGCGGTGGCAGTGGAAGGAATTACGCTGGGTGAAACAGCGCTTACCATGGAAGGCGGATCTGTGGCTGAGCTGGAAGCAAATGTCATGCCGCTGGACGCTGCAGACAAAACGGTGACATGGAGTTCTTCAAATGAAGCAGTGGCAGTCGTATCTGGGAATGGGCAGATCCATGCATTAAAGAAAGGCGCCGCAGTGATTACGGCAACTGTATCAAATGCATCAGAAAAGGCGTTTCAGGCTTCCTGTACCGTTACAGTGACAGCAGACGCTCCTGTGCTAAACATCCCATTGGAAGAGGACCCAGATAGAAAAGGTGATTCCTCCAACGGCCAGCAGCCGGATACAGATAAACCAAATACAGATAAACCAAATACAGATAAACCCGGTGCAGATAAGCCGGATAAAGATACAGATAAAACGGATACGGATAAAACAGATAACGTAACCTACCGCTTAAGCACAGAGACAGGAGCCGCTAAAATAGCCGCAGGCAAAAAAATTAAGATGGTGGTAACCGGTTCTGATGGAAGCACATTAAACAATAAAAAGCTTACATGGAAGTCGGGCAATCAGAAAGTTGCAACGGTAAATTCAAAAGGCGTTGTCACGTTAAAGAAAAATTCCGGCGGCAAGAAAGCGGCAATTACCGCTACGATGAAGGATGGAAGCGGCCGCCAGCTGAAGCTTACAGTCCGTTCCATGAAAGGAGCGGTAAAATCCATTCAGATAACCGGCAGGAAAACTGTAAAACCTGGAAAGAGCCTGCAGTTGAAAGCGACCGTTAAGACAACAAAAGGAACCGCCAACAAGAAGCTTCAGTGGAGTTCCAATAATATGAAACTTGCAAAAGTCTCATCTTCCGGCAAGGTGAAAACGTTTGAAGGTAAAAAAGGAACGGTAAAAATCACTGCGAAAGCAACAGACGGAACAGGAAAGAAAAAGACAATTACAATCAGGATTAAATAGCACATTTCAAAACATAAAACAGCGGGCAGGAGAGATTCCTGCCCGCTGTTTTGTGGAGAAAAAGCTTCTTCTACAACACCTGCTCAATCCCCGAAATATCCGGATGAACCGTCATAGAGTAATTAGTATAATACACGACAAACCCAGGCGCGCTTTTATTAGGCTTCTTGACATTTTTTTTCTGCAGATAATCGATTTCCACCTTTTCATTCTCACGCCCTTTAGAATAATATCCGGCCAGCATTCCTGCCTCTTCAAAGGTACGGTCCGGCAGTTCTTCCCCTTCGGATTTTACAATTACATGGGAACCCGGCATCTGTTTTGCGTGGAACCACCAGTCGTTGCCGGTGGCAAATTTAAAGGTCAGTTCATCGTTCTGGTAATTATTTTTCCCTACATACATATGGAAGCCATCGGAGGAAATATAATGGAACGGTTTGCTCTTTATCTTCGCTTTTTTATCCCCGCGCCGCTTGCGGATATATCCAAATTCTGCCAGCTCTTCCCGGATCTGTACCAGATCATCTTCAGAAACTGCGATATCCAGCGCGGTTGCAATGCTTTCCAGATGTTCTGTTTCATCTCTGGTTTCTTCAATCAGCGTAGTCAGGGCTTCAAACGTACGTTTTAATTTATTGTAGCGGTCAAAATATTTTTTTGCATTTTCTGAAGCGGACAACTGCTCGTCGAGTGGAATGGAGATCGTTTCATTGGTGTAATAATTCAAAGCTTCCAGCTGTTTTGCGCCTTCTTCCAATCCATAGCCATACGTATTTAACAGCTCTCCGTACACCCGGTATTTTTCCCGTTTGTCTGTATCCTTTAACTGCTTTTGCTGCAGGCTGTATTTTTTGCGGCTGCGTTCTAAGGCAGTTGTGACAATCCGGCGCAGATCCGAGGATTTCTGGCGGATACGCGTATAGCTGTTGCGGCTGGCGTAATATGTTTCGAGTACCTCGGAAACCGAAGTGAAGTTCTTTCGCTCACAGTCTTCATACCCGGTACAGACGACCGCTGCAAATTCAATCGGTTCTTTTCCATTGTATATAATATTCGGAGCAAAGTTTTCTTCCCGGATATCTGCCATACACCAGGCAAAGGTATGGTACAGATGCAGTTTTTCATCTTCGCTGAGAGAACTGGCGGAAAAATCACCGTCGATTCCGGCACGATGGCAGATCTCGTTTGCAATCTGCGGGCTAAGACCGGTATAGGAACCATAAATTGCCTTGCAAAGGGATGTGGGCTTGCTATAGACGGATGCGTAAAAGGATTCCTGTGTGGCGGACAGGGGATTTTCTTTGTGCGCGGTTTCCGGAATAAAGTACGTCCGTCCCGGAAGCACTTCACGCAGGGAGCTGACCTGTGCGGAAATATGTTTGATGCTGTCGATAATGGTGCCGTCTTCTTTGCAGAAGATAATATTACTGTGTTTTCCCATCAGTTCCACAGTAAGAATTTTGCGGCATAAATCGCCCAGTTCATCTAAATGTTCTATTTCAAAGTGGATAATCCGCTCCAGTCCGGGCTGATAGATTTTGGTGATTCTTCCATTGGAAATATGCTTGCGCAGCACCATACAGAAATTCGGAGCCTGCAGGGGGCCTGGCTTGTTCTGGGAAGTCAGGTATAAAAAGGGAAGGGAAGCGCTCGCAGACATGGCAAGGCGTTTTTGTCCCTGCGGCCCTTTTAATGTAAAAAGCAGCTCGTCATTCTCCGGCTGGGAAATTTTGTTGATTTTACTGTTTAATATATTCTGGTTCAATTCGCAGACAATATTTGCCACGACAATTCCATCAAAAGCCATTTTGGTTTCTTCCTTTCGTGTTTCATATACTTTCAATAATTCCATTATAATCAGAAAATTATGTTTTGCAAGAAATTTATGTTTCAAGCAGACGAATTTTATGGTAAACTAAAAATGATTATGCTAATGTCAGAAAAGGAGTAACAGATTAAGATGAAAAAGATATTAGATTTGATTACAGAAGAAGTAACAAGAGCATTCGCAGAATGCGGATATCAGGAAAAATATGCAAAAGTAACGTTATCCAACCGCCCGGATTTATGTGAATATCAATGCAATGGCGCATTGGCGGCGGCAAAGGAATATAAAAAGGCCCCCTTTCTGATTGCGGATGAGGTTGCGGCAAAGTTATCCGGCAATCCGATGTTTTCCGCAGCGGAATCTGTAAAACCAGGCTTTTTAAATCTGAAGCTGGACAATGCATATCTGGCGGAATACCTGCAGGAGATGCAGGCGGATTCAAAACGGTTCGGCTGCAGCCCGGCAGGACATCCACAGGTGATTATGATTGATTATGGCGGGCCAAATGTGGCGAAGCCGCTGCATGTCGGACATCTGCGTTCTGCGATTATCGGAGAGAGCATCAAGCGAATCGGCCGTTTTATGGGACATACTATGATTGGGGATGTGCATCTGGGCGACTGGGGGCTGCAGATGGGGCTGATTATTACAGAGCTGAAGGAGCGCCAGCCAGAGCTTGTCTATTTTGAAGAAACCTACGAAGGAGAATATCCGGCAGAAGCGCCGTTTACCATATCGGAACTGGAAGAAATTTATCCTACTGCAAGCACCAAATCCAAAGAAGATGAAGCGTTCAAAGAAGCAGCTATGCAGGCGACTTATGAATTGCAGCATGGACGGAACGGGTATCAGGCTCTGCTTTCCCATATTTTAAACGTATCAGTGACGGATTTGAAGAAAAATTATGAGAATCTGAATGTTTCTTTTGATCTCTGGAAGGGAGAATCCGATGCGCAGCCCTATATTCCCGCCATGGTGCAGAAGATGAAAGACGACGGCTATGCCTACATCAGCGAGGGCGCACTGGTGGTAGATGTCAAAGAAGAGACAGATACCAAAGAAATTCCGCCCTGTATGATTTTAAAATCCGATGGAGCTTCTCTGTATAATACCACTGATCTTGCGACGATTGTATGGAGGATGAAGGAGTATCATCCTGACGAGATCATTTATGTGGTAGATAAGCGTCAGGAACTGTATTTTACGCAGGTGTTCCGATGCGCGGCCAGGACACATCTGGTGGAGAAGGATACCAGGCTGAAATTCCTTGGATTCGGCACGATGAATGGCAAAGACGGCAAGCCGTTTAAGACAAGGGAAGGCGGCGTAATGCGCTTAGAGCGTCTGGTATCGGAAATAAACGCAGAGATGTACCGGAAAATCGTGGAGAATGAGACCGTGCGTATGGATGAAGCAGAAGCCAGGGAGACTGCCAGAGTCGTTGCGTTATCTGCCATTAAATATGGCGATCTGTCCAACCAGGCGTCTAAAGATTATATGTTTGATGTAGACAGGTTTACATCATTTGAAGGAAATACAGGCCCCTATATTTTATATACGATTGTCCGGATCAAATCGATCCTTGCAAAATACCGGTCTCTTGGAACTACGGTAGCAGGGGCGGTGATCCTTCCGGCCAAGTCCGAGAGTGAAAAAGCCCTGATGCTGGAAATTTCCCGTTTTTCGGCTGCCGTGGAGATGGCTTTCCTTGAAACTGCGCCGCATAAGATTTGTGCGTATATTTATGAGCTTGCCAATGCATTTAATCATTTTTACCATGAGACGAAGATTCTGGCAGAGGAAAACAGTCAGGTGCAGGCTGGCTATATCCGTCTGCTTATGCTGACAAAAGGTATTTTGGAAAAATGTATTGATTTGCTTGGCTTTTCTGCACCGGAACGTATGTAGGACAGGCTTTTTATAGTTAGAAGGAATGGAATTGAGGAAATGATGATTTCTATAAGAAAGATGAAAGAAACAGACAGAGCGGAAGTATTGTCTATGATGCGGGTATTTTTTGATTCCCCGGCAGTTCTTCATACTGCGCCGGATGAAATTTTAGAACGGAATATAAATGATTGTATTGGCGATATGCCATTTGTGGAAGGGTTTATATTGGAAGACGGAGGTACAATTGCGGGATATTCTGTAATCGCTAAAGGATACACAACAGAATACGGAGGACTATGTATCTGGATTGAAGATATTTACATCAAGCCGGAATACCGAAGACGAGGGTTGGCGTCTGCGCTTTTTCATTACTTGGAAACGCGTTATGAAGAGGCTGTCCGGTTTAAAATGGAAACAGAACCGGATAATGCAGCTGCGCTTAAGGCGTATAAGCGCAATGGATATCAGGTTTCTCCGTATTATATTCTAACGAAGGAGGTAGATGCCTGATGCATAGAAGGAGAAAAACCATACAGAGTATCATCTATATTCTGGTTCTTTTAACAGCGATTATCTGTTTGTTTTACTGGTACTCTCATCAGAACAGCAGGCGTATTGAAAGACAGAACTTAACATATGCGGCGGATTCAGCGCAGCAAATGGCGGGCCATATTGAGAATGAATTGCAAAACGCACTGAACCGAATCAGCACATATGCTTATTTTCTGGGAGAAAGCCTGACGGAATCGACAGTGGATTTGAAAAAACTGGATGAAATGGCTGAAAATTCTCTCTTTGACTCATTTCGGTTTGTAGACAGGGACGGCGTCAGCCATACGGCGAAGGGACGGGAAAGCGATGCCTCGGATCGTGATTATTTTCAGAAGGGGATCCTGGGAGAAAGCGGAATGTCCTGGAGCTTAGAATCAAGATCTGCAAGTGAGACAATGGTCAGCTTTTATGCACCGATCCGCCGCCAGAGTGAGATTATCGGCGTGCTTATGGGAGTATATTCCGCGGAAGAATACCTTCGTGATATGCTGATGACAACCTATTTTGGGGAAACAGCAGATGTGTATCTTTGTATGCAGGATGGAAATGTGATCGCTAGTTCTGCAAATGCTGTTTATAATGAAAAAGTGTTTGATTTGCTTTTGGAGTCTGGCATGATAGACCAGAAGATTTCTGATAATGTACGAGAAGTATTTAAGAATGGCGGGGAGGGTTCTTTTTTCTGCGACTCGAAAAGTAAAACGGATAATATCTCTGTAATTACACTTCCGGAAAGCGGATATGTTCTGGTGCAGACGTTTCCCAAAAATATCACGCAGAACATGATCCGAAACGCGAACCGCACAGGAATTGTGTTAGAAATTATACTAATCGTATTGTTTCTTATTTATATTGTTGCGCTGCTTGTGGAGGCTGGAAAAGAAAAGAAAGTTTTAGAGCGGGAAAACGAGGAAATGAGCTATGTTATCGATGATGCGAACCGCAAAGAACGGCAGTACCGGATGGCGATTACGTCGGATTCCATTTGTACGTATGATTTTAATCTGACCAGCGACTTGATAGAAAGCGATGTTGTGGAAAACATAGGCGGGGAGAAAACATCCATGCTCGCTGCTGTCGGACTGAAGGTTCCCTGCAATTTTTCCGAATTTACAGCCAGATGGAAGCAATTTGTAGCAGAGGAATCCAGGGAAGAGTATGCTGCTGCAGTTGATACCGATAATCTGAAAAACAGCTATATCCAGGGCGGTGTGGAGCGGAATGTGGAATACTGGACTTTAAACTGTAAGAATCAGAAAATCTGCGTCCGGCAGGCGTTTATTATGACGCAGGACGAGGACAGCGGCAATATAATGGTTATGGCTGTGATAAAAGATATTACCGCGCAGGTCAGGGAACGGGAAGAGCAGACCCATGCGCTGCAGGAGGCTTTGCTGCAGGCGCAGCATGCCAATAACGCCAAGACGACGTTTCTCTCCAATATGTCCCATGATATACGGACGCCGATGAATGCGATTATAGGATTTACTACAATTGCGGCCAGCCATATCGACAACAAGGAGCAGGTAAGGGAATGTCTTGCAAAGGTACTTTCTTCCAGCAACCATCTGCTCAGCCTGATTAACGATATCCTGGATATGAGCCGGATTGAGAGCGGAAAAGTTCAGATTAAAGAGCAGGAGTGCAATATTTCCGAGATGATGCATAATCTGGTCAATATTATCCAGCCTCAGGTAAAGGCCAAACAGTTAGAGCTGTTTATCGATACCTTTAATATTGTCAATGAGGATATTATTGCGGATGCATTAAAACTGAATCAGGTATTTGTCAATCTGATGAGCAATGCAGTCAAATATACTCCGGCCGGAGGCAGGATCTCATTTCGGATTATACAAAAAACTTCTTTCAGGCGGGGATATGGCGAATATGAGTTTATTATAAAAGATAACGGCATCGGCATGACGCCGGATTTCGTGGAACATATTTTTGAACCTTTTGAGCGGGAGGATACCTCTACCAAGACCGGTATCCAGGGCACCGGTCTTGGCATGACCATTACAAAGAACATTGTAGACATGATAGGCGGCAACATTACGGTTAAAAGTGAAAAAGGGAAAGGAAGCGAGTTTAAAGTATCTCTAAGCTTAAAGATTCAGGATGAGAAGAAGAAAGAGCAAAAACTGAAAGTTCTGGAAGGGATGCGGATTCTGGTGGTAGATGACGACTTTGATACCTGCAGCAGTGTCAGCAAGATGTTAGAGCGGCTTAACATGCGGCCCGAATGGACGACCTCAGGAAGAGAAGCCATATACCGGGTTATGCAGGCAGAGGAAGGCGGAGATCCGTTTCAGACCTGTATTATCGACTGGCATATGCCCGATATGAGCGGACTTGAAACGGTACGCAGCATCCGCAAGGAGGCTAAAGACGATATCCACATTATCATTCAGACTGCTTATGAATGGACGGATATTGAGGAAGAAGCAAAAGAAGCGGGCGTGACGGCATTCTGCGCCAAACCGCTGTTCCAGTCAGATTTGGAGTCTGTTCTGATCGCGGTGAACCAGCTGGGAGAACAAAGGGAAGAGAACGCTTCCTGGACTACGGATGATTTTAGCGGGAAACGGATTTTGCTTGTAGAGGATAATGAGCTGAACCGTGAAATTGCAGAAGCAATTTTAATGGAGACAGGATTTAGCGTGGAAACCGCGCCGGATGGAACCGATGCGGTAGATATGGTAAAAGCGGCGGAAGAATATTATTATGACGCAATTTTAATGGATGTGCAGATGCCGATTATGAATGGGTATGAAGCGACGCGCACGATCCGTGCCCTGCCAAGAAAAGATACGGAAAGCATTCCAATTATCGCCATGACAGCGAATGCCATGGATGAGGATAAAGAGGCTGCTTTAAAAAGCGGCATGAACGCGCATATTGCAAAGCCGATTGATATTGAGATTTTTATGGAAAAATTACATCAGTTTTTGGGGTAAGGAGGATCTGAACTATGGTAAAGCATGTTATTTTATGGCAGTTGAAGGATGAGTATTCAAAAGAGGAGAGGAGCAGAATCAAAGAAGGGATAAAGGCCGGGCTGGAAGGATTGAAAGGCGTGATACCAGGGCTGTTGGATATTCATGTGCAGACAGAAGGACTGGCTTCTTCCAATGCAGACGTGATGCTGGATTCAAGTTTTGAAGATGAAGCGGCGCTGAAAGAATATGGGGGGCATCCGGAGCATGTGAAAGTGGCGGATGGGAATGTGAGGCCGTATATGAAGAGCAGGGTTTGTATGGATTTTGAGGTTTAAAAGAGAAAACGGCAGGAAAATCAGCTGGCGATGGAATTTTATTCGGCAGCTGATTTTTTTGTTTATGAAAAGATAACTCTGCCCTGAGCCGGCGAAGGTATCTAAATTGTTAAACGTGAAAAATATAAAGAAAAAATAAATTTGCAAATAAGTGTTGACAAAAGAATGGCATGGTGCTATCTTAGTCAATGTAAATATTAGCACTTCTTAAGAGTGAGTGCTAACAAGCAAAAACCGACATAGGAGTGAGAACATGGACGGTTTGGATGAGAGAAAAATCAAGATATTAGATGCGATTATCCGCACATATCTGGAAACAGGAGAGCCGGTTGGGTCAAGGACGATTTCCAAATATACGGATTTGAATCTGAGTTCCGCTACGATACGGAATGAAATGTCGGATTTGGAAGAACTGGGATATATTATACAGCCTCATACTTCCGCTGGCAGGATACCTTCCGATATGGGATACCGGTTTTATGTAGACCACCTGTTAGAAGACAGGGACAAAGAAATATCCGATATGAAAGAGTTTGTCATTGAACATACGGAGAAAATGGAACAGGTGCTAAAGCAGGTGGCAAGGATGTTAGCTCAGAATACCAACTACGCTACGATGATTAGCTCTCCGAAATACAATGCGAATAAAGTAAAATTTATCCAGCTTTCCTTAGTTGATGAAAAACAGCTGCTTGCTGTGATTGTAATGGAATCCAATGTGGTTAAGAATAAGATGATCCCTCTGGGAGAGCCTTTGGACAATGAAACTTTGCTGAAGTTAAATATTCTATTAAATTCTACATTAAACGGGCTTTCGATTCCGGAGATTAACCTCGGTACGATCAGCAGAATGAAAGAACAGGCCGGAAGCTACAGCGATATCGTAGGCATCGTGCTGGACGCAGTGGCGGAGACAATCAGCCAGGAAGAGCTGGAAATTTACACCAGCGGCGCAACAAACATTTTTAAATACCCTGAGCTTTCCGATTCTCAGAAAGCCAGTGAGCTGATTTATACATTGGAAGAAAAGCAACAGTTAAAAGCCCTGGTATCTGACAGCTTAAGCAATGAAAACGAGACAGGTATCCAGGTTTATATAGGCAATGAAAGCCCGATTCAGACCATGAAAGACTGCAGCGTAGTAACGGCAACGTATGAATTGGGCGAAGGTATCAAAGGAACCGTAGGGATTATCGGGCCAAAGCGTATGGATTACGAACGGGTCATGGATAGCTTAAAGGAATTGAAAACGCAGCTGGACGGCATTTTCAGAAGCCCTCCGCGCAGCGGATAAAGAAAGGTGGAAATAAAGTGGCAGAACATCATGAAGCAGTAGAAGAACTGGAACAGGAAGAAGTAACCGAAGAAACAGAAGCTGTGGAAGAAGAAACAGCAGAAGAGCAGGAAGCTTCAGAAGAAGATAAAAAGGGTTTCTTTAATAAGAGAAAAGAAAAGAAAAAAGACAAAAAAGATGAACAGATCGAAGAACTGACCGATCGTGTAAAGCGCCAGATGGCTGAATTTGAGAATTTCCGGAAACGGACAGACAAAGAGAAATCCCAGATGTATACAATGGGAGCCAAAAGCGTAATCGAAAAAGTACTTCCGGTTATCGACAATTTCGAGAGAGGCCTGATGGCGGTACCGGAAGAACGCAAAGAAGATCCGTTTGTCGATGGAATGAACAAGATTTACAAACAGATGCTAACCATTTTTGAAGAAATCGGCGTCACACCGATAGAAGCTGTGGGAACAGAATTTAATCCGGATTTTCACAATGCGGTTATGCACATAGAAGATGAAAGCCTGGGAGAAAATATAATAGCAGAAGAGCTTCAAAAGGGTTACATGTATCATGATTCGGTAGTACGTCATAGTATGGTAAAAGTAGCAAATTAAATAAATTCGCAAAATGGAAGAAAATCAGGAGGTAAACATTATGAGTAAAATTATTGGTATTGACTTAGGAACTACAAACAGCTGCGTGGCAGTTATGGAAGGCGGCAAACCAACCGTTATCGCAAACCAGGAAGGCGCACGGACCACACCGTCTATCGTGGCATTTACCAAAACAGGGGAACGATTAGTCGGTGAACCGGCAAAACGTCAGGCGGTTACCAATGCGGAGAAGACAATTTCATCGATCAAAAGAAGCATGGGTACCAACGATATCTGCAGAATTGATGACAAGAGATATTCACCGCAGCAGATTTCCGCAATGATTCTGCAGAAACTGAAAGCAGATGCAGAAGGATATCTGGGAGAAACAGTAAGCGAAGCAGTGATTACCGTACCGGCATATTTTAACGACGCACAGCGTCAGGCTACCAAAGACGCAGGCCGTATCGCGGGCCTTGAAGTAAAACGTATTATCAACGAGCCGACCGCGGCGGCATTGGCATATGGTCTTGACAATGAAAAAGAGCAGAAGATTATGGTTTATGACTTAGGCGGCGGTACGTTCGACGTTTCCATTATCGAAATTGGCGACGGCGTAATTGAAGTATTATCCACCAACGGAGATACCCGGCTTGGCGGCGACGATTTTGACAACAGAATTACACAGTGGATGATTGATGAATTTAAGAAAGCAGAAGGCGTTGATTTATCCGGCGATAAAATGGCGCTGCAGAGATTAAAAGAAGCCGCAGAGAAGGCGAAGAAAGAATTGTCCTCTGCTACCACGACAAATATCAACCTGCCATTTATTACAGCAACGGCAGACGGCCCGAAACATTTTGATATGAACCTGACCAGGGCAAAATTTGACGAACTGACACATGATCTGGTTGAGAAAACAGCGATTCCGGTACAGAATGCCATGAGAGATGCAGGATTGACCAATGCAGACTTAGGACAGGTACTGTTAGTCGGCGGTTCTACCCGTATCCCGGCGGTACAGGATAAAGTAAAACAGCTGACAGGCAAAGAACCCAGCAAGGCTTTGAACCCGGATGAATGCGTGGCAATCGGCGCTTCTGTACAGGGCGGCAAATTAATGGGAGAAACAGGCGCGGATATTCTTCTGCTGGATGTAACGCCATTGTCACTTTCAATTGAAACCATGGGCGGCGTTGCGACAAGATTGATTGAGCGGAATACCACAATTCCGACCAAGAAGAGCCAGATCTTCTCTACAGCTGCAGACAATCAGACAGCGGTGGATATCAACGTTGTACAGGGCGAAAGGCAGTTTGCAAGGGATAATAAGTCCTTAGGACAGTTCCGTTTAGATGGCATTCCGCCAGCACGCAGAGGCGTTCCGCAGATTGAAGTTACCTTTGATATTGATGCCAATGGTATTGTAAATGTGTCCGCAAAAGACCTTGGAACCGGAAAAGAGCAGCATATCACCATTACCGCAGGCTCTAATATGTCGGATGAAGATATTGATAAAGCAGTAAAAGAAGCTGCCGAATTTGAAGCGCAGGATAAGAAGCGCAAAGAAGCAATTGATACCAGAAACAATGCAGACTCTTTTGTATTCCAGACAGAGAAAGCATTAGAAGAAGTCGGCGCATCCATCGACGCGGCAGATAAATCAGAGGTAGAAGCGGATATCAGCGCAGTCAAAGCAATTTTAGATGCTCATCCCAATGCGGAGGATATGTCAGAAGGTGAAATTGCTGACTTAAAGGCAGCGCAGGAAAAACTGACCCAGAGCGCACAGAAAGTATTTGCAAAAATGTATGAGCAGTCACAGGCAGCGCAGGGCGCACAAGGCGCAGGCCCGGATATGGGAGCGGGCGCGGCAGGAAGCGCACCGGAAGATGATGTGGTAGACGCAGATTTCAAGGAAGTGTAACATACCGTTCACAGATAAGGGGTTTTAGAAGATTCTAAAACCCTATCTGTACGATAACAGCCAAAATAACAGAACGTTGCGAAGACCGACAGATTTTGAAGAGGGAATGGAAATGGCAGATAAGAGAGATTATTACGAGGTGTTAGGCGTCGATAAAAATGCGGATGACGCCGCATTGAAAAAAGCGTTTCGGAAGCTTGCAAAAAAATACCACCCTGATGTAAATCCGGGGGATAAAAATGCAGAAGAAAAATTTAAGGAAATACAGGAAGCCTATGCCGTACTCAGTGATGCGGATAAAAGACGGCAGTACGATCAGTTTGGCCATGCAGCATTTGAAGGCGGCGGTATGGGCGGCGCAGGCGGCTTTGATTTCTCCGGCATGGATATGGGAGATATTTTCGGGGATCTGTTCGGAGACTTTTTCGGCGGCGGCAGAAGGACTGCGGATACAGGACCAAGAAAGGGCGCGAACCTGCGTGCCAGCGTAAGAATTACTTTTGAAGAATCAATTTCCGGCTGTGAAAAAGAACTCGAAATTGTATTAAAAGATGAATGTACGCATTGCCATGGAACAGGGGCAAAGCCAGGCACAAGCCCGGTTGCCTGTACCAAGTGCGGCGGCAAGGGCAAGGTGGTGTATACACAGCAGTCACTGTTTGGCACAGTGCAGAATGTCCAGACCTGCCCGGATTGTAATGGAACGGGTAAGATTGTCAAAGAGAAATGTTCTGACTGCCGCGGTACCGGATATATCGCTTCCAAAAAGAGAATCAAAGTTACTGTTCCTGCAGGAATCGACAATGGGCAGAGCGTCCGGATTCGGGATAAAGGCGAGCCAGGCAGAAATGGCGGCCCAAGAGGGGATCTGCTCGTAGAGATTATGGTAACCAGACATCCGATTTTCCAGAGACAGGATATGAATATTTTCTCCACTGCGCCGATTTCTTATGCACAGGCAGCGTTAGGCGGCGAAGTGCGCATCAATACGGTCGATGGCGATGTAATTTATGAAGTAAAACCCGGAACCCAGACTGATACCAGAATCCGTCTCAAAGGAAAAGGCGTTCCTTCGCTTCGCAACAAATCGGTACGAGGCGATCACTATGTCACATTGGTTGTCCAGGTTCCCACGAAGTTAAGCGAAGCGGCAAAAGAAGCGCTGCGCAAATTTGACGCGGAATCAGGAAATTCACTTCATGCAGATAAAAGCGCTGCGGAGCCTGTAAAACCGAAAAAGAAAAGTTTCAAAGAAAAACTGAAAGAATCTTTTGAGGATTTATAATAGAATAGTACTTTTTTCCTATTGTTGCTGTTTTTTATATGTTGTATCCTTAAAACAACTTTGATTTTTGCCGGATCATGAGAGTATACCGATACAACGCTGTTTTCCACAGCGATTTACAGAAAGGAAGCGGGAGCATGAATCAGGCGTATGGCGCAGCGGAAGATGCTGTGGAAGTCGTTTCCAACCGGCGTTTTCAGAAGACAGTCGGAAGCGAATGGAACGAGCGCAAGATACCGGAGGAACGGGAAGAGCTGATCCGGCAGCATGAATTATTAGAGCATGAGAGACAGGAATTTATGCGCGCTAAGACATTTGAGGAAAAGCGTCTGGCCAGGGAAAAACGCCTGTTTGATATGGAATGGCAGATGCTGGAGGAAGAATGGCATAAGCTTTCTATCGAGCGGGAGCGGCTGGGACATACCAAATCCTCAGATGCGTTTGAAGAGCATATACTAAGCGAAGTGACCGTTTCTATGTTTTTCAGCGGCGTGAAGAATATGCGTTCCCTAAAAAAGCGATATAAAGATCTGATCAAGATTTTTCATCCGGATAATGCGGAAGGAGACACAGAAACCATCCAGAAAATCAATGAAGAATACGAACATCTGAAACGCAAAATTGAAAAGAACTGAGAAAAGAATCACTGGTGCCGTTGCACGTTTGTGCAACGGTTATTTTTGGTAACAGTTCAGCCTGGAGCTGTGCGCTTGCTGCGCAGTTCGCAGCTGATATTACAGAATTGCCAAGAAACCGGATTTTAAATGGGCGGATTCTTAACAGTGAAGCCGGAAGGCTGAACGGTTACTATTTTTGTTATACTATGTGGCAGGATAAGGAGAACGCATGAAGTGGAATAAATTTACGATCAAAACAACAACCGCAGCGGAAGACTATTTAAGCGCGATGTTGGACGAACTGGGAATTGAAGGCATTGAAATTGACAATAATATACCTCTGACACAGGCGGATATGTCCGATATGTTTATTGATTTTCCTCCAGAACTGCCGCCGGACGACGGGATCAGCTATGTAAGTTTTTACTTGGAGGATGGAGCGGATCATTCCGGACTCTTAAAACAGGTGATGGACGGGATCGAATGGCAGCGTCAGTTTGTAGATGTGGGCGAAGGCAGCATTGCTGCCAGCGATACGGAAGATCTCGATTGGATCAATAACTGGAAAGAATATTTTCATTCATTCCATATCGAAAACATCGTTATAAAACCGACCTGGGAAACATTAAAAGAAGAGGATAAAGACAGAATCTTAATCGAAATTGATCCGGGGATTTCTTTTGGAACCGGAAAACATGAGACGACACAGCTTTGCATCCGCCAGCTTTGCCGCTATATTCCCAAGGTGGAGAAGCCAAACGTACTGGATGTAGGCTGCGGCAGCGGTATTTTATCCATTGCGGCATTAAAACTGGGAGCGGACTCTGTGACTGGAACAGATCTGGATGAAAACTGCATTCGCTCTACGGTGGAGAATATGGCGGTTAATCATTTACCAAAAGAACTTGGAAGGTTTTATGTGGGAAATCTGATTGATGATTTGAAGCTGCAGGAAATGGTAGGCTTGGGCTGTTATGACGTTGTAGCTGCAAATATTCTGGCGGATGTGATTATTCCTATGGCGCCTGTGATTTTTAAACACTTAAAACAGGATGGGGTGTTTATTTCCTCTGGAATTATTGATTTTAAAGAACAGGAAGTAAAAGAAGCGATAGAACAAACCGGAATGAAAATCCTCGAAATCGGTCATCAGGGCGAATGGGTCAGCATTACCGCCGTAAAGGAGTAGCGGAATGTATCAGTTTTTTGTAGAAGAGGAACAGATCGGCAGGGAGTTTGCGACAATTACCGGGACTGACGTCAATCATATCAAAAATGTACTTCGTATGAAACCCGGCGAGAAAATCCGCGTCAGCAGCCGAAGCGGCGGCGATTATCTCTGTGAAATTACGGAACTGGGAGAGACCTTTGTGCAGGCGGATCTGTTAAAGGAAGACGCGCCGTCTACGGAGCTTCCCGGAAAAATCTACCTGTTTCAGGGCATTCCAAAAGGAGAACGGATGGAAACCGTTATTGAAAAGGTGGTAGAACTTGGCGTATACGAGATTATCCCGGTGGCAATGAAATACTGTGTTGTAAAATTAGACGCAAAACGGGAAGCTAACAGATTGAAACGCTGGCAGAAGCTTTCTGAAACTGCAGCCAAACAGTCAAAGCGCAGCCTTATTCCGAATATTCATCCGGTTATGGGCTTTGAAGAGGCGGTACGCTATGCGTCTGCCGCAGATGTGCGCCTGCTGCCCTATGAGAATGCAGAAGGGATGGAAGCAACCAGAAGGGCGCTCGCTTCGATCCGGCCAGGCAATTCCGTCAGCGTATTCATCGGGCCGGAAGGCGGTTTTGCGGAAGAAGAGATTGCGCTGGCAAAAGATACGATGCAGATAATTTCTTTGGGAAAACGGATATTACGGACGGATACGGCAGGGATTGCCGTTCTGTCTATGCTGATGCTAAAGATGGAGATGCATTAGCCTTACTGGACAGATGGCGGCAGGGACGTAAGGAGGAAATGATGGAAGCATATCTGGATAATTCCGCAACTACAAAGTGCAGCAGACGGGCGATAGAGCTGATGGTACAGCTTTTTGCAGAGGATTATGGAAACCCGTCCTCTCTGCATACCATGGGCTCAAAAGCAGAAGCGTATATCAAAGAGGCGGGAAAGAAAATCGCAAAAACCCTAAAAGTTTCCGAGAAAGAAATCGTATTTACCTCTGGCGGGACAGAAGCGAATAATCTGGCAATTTTGGGGAGCGTGGGGGCAAATAAACGGGCGGGGACGCATGTGATAACCTCCGCGGTGGAACATGCGTCCGTACAGCAGCCGGCAGAACAGCTTCAGAAGCTTGGATACAAGGTTACATACCTTCCAGTGGATGCAGAAGGAGTTATTCTGTTAGAAGCGTTAGAGGATGCGCTGGATGAAGAAACTGTGCTGGTTTCGCTGATGCAGGCCAATAATGAAATTGGAACCATAGAACCCATAAAGGAAGCGGCGGAGCGGATTCGCAGGCTTGCGCCAAAAGCGCTGATTCATGTGGACGCGATTCAGTCCTATGGCAAAATGATAATTCGTCCCAAAGAGCTTGATATCGATCTGCTCTCTGTCAGCGGCCATAAAATTCACGGGCCCAAGGGCAGCGGGTTTTTATATATCAAAGATAAGACAAAGATAAACCCGCTTCTTTTTGGCGGCGGCCAGCAGAAAGGCCTGCGCTCAGGGACAGAAAATGTTCCGGCAATCGCGGGCTTAGGAGAAGCCGCGGCGGAAATCTATGAAAATCTGGAAGAAAAAGCAGGACATATGTATGAACTGCGGGAATATTTTATCAGAGAAGTGACAAAAATACCGGGCGTTACAGTAAATGGCAGGAGTGGGACAGGCTCTGCGCCGCATATTGTAAGCGTCAGTGTGGAAGGCGTCAGAAGCGAAGTGCTGTTACATTCCTTAGAAGAACGGGGCATATATATATCAGCCGGAAGCGCCTGTTCCTCCAATCATAAAAAATCGGTCAGCCGGACGCTTCTGGCAATCGGATTAAAGCAGAATCTGCTGGAATCTACGGTGCGGTTTAGTTTTTGCGATAAAACGACAAAAGAAGAAATTGCATATGCATTGGAATGCATGAATGAAATTATCCCATTCCGCAGGAAATTTACCAGAAAATAAGAAAAAAATCCTGTGAAGCTATAAAAAACAAGGGAGGAGCCATGTATAAGTCATTTTTAATTAAGTATGGCGAAATCGCCATTAAGGGAAAAAACCGCTACCTGTTTGAGGAAGCTTTGGTCAATCAGATTCAATACGCGCTGAAAGACGTAGACGGGGAGTTTGCTGTGCGCCGTCTGCAGGGCAGAATTTATGTGGACGCTTTGTCCGAGTATGCGTATGAGGAAGTGATGGAAGCGCTGGCGCATGTGTTTGGCATTGTAGGAATCTGTCCGGTTGTCCTTGTGGAAGATGAAGGGTTTGACAAACTTGCCGCAGATGTGATTTCTTATATAGAGAAGGTTTATCCGGATAAACATCTGACATTTAAAGTACATGCCAGAAGGGCAAGGAAGAATTATCCGATGGATTCCATGCAGTTAAACGCAATGCTTGGAGAGCGGATATTAGAAGCATTTCCGGAAATGAAGGTGGATGTCCATCATCCGGATGTACTGTTATGTGTAGAAATCCGTGAGAACATCAATATTTATTCGACAGAGGAGCCAGGACCCGGAGGGATGCCTGTGGGAACGAACGGAAAGGCTATGCTTTTGCTTTCCGGCGGAATTGACAGCCCGGTAGCGGGTTATATGATTGCAAAGCGCGGGGTTGCCATAGACGCAGTGTATTTCCATGCGCCTCCATATACCAGTGAGCGTGCAAAGCAGAAGGTAGTGGAACTGGCGGAAATTATTGCAAAATATACGGGGCCTATCCGTCTGCATGTAGTGAATTTTACCGATATCCAGCTTGCGATCTATGAGAAATGCCCGCATGCGGAGCTTACGATTATTATGCGGCGTTATATGATGAAGATTGCAGAGCATTTTGCGGAGCAGAATCAGTGTCTTGGCCTGGTAACCGGTGAAAGTATCGGACAGGTGGCAAGCCAGACCATGCAGTCTCTGGCCGCGACTAACGCGGTTTGTACCCTTCCGGTATATCGCCCGCTGATAGGGTTTGACAAGAAGGAAATTGTAGATATTTCGGAAAAAATCGGTGCATATGAGACAAGCATTCTTCCGTTTGAAGACTGCTGTACCATTTTTGTCGCAAAACATCCGGTGACAAAGCCAAGTATCAAAGTAATTGAAAAATCCGAGAAGCGGTTAGGGGACATAATAGACAGTCTGGTGAAAACTGCGATAGAGACAACGGAAGTAATTTCTGTTACAGCAGGAGAGTAACCATAGAAACGGCACAAAGAAGGCAGCAGTGAAGCCGGAAGGCTGAACTGTCACAAAAAAAGAGGCTGGCATACCAGCAGCCCCTTGGTTGATTTTATTCTGTTACCAGATATGGCTCTAAAGCTTCCATGATTTCAGTATCATCACCTTCGATATGGATAGCAAGATCAATCGGTTTGGAAAGATCCAGGCTGAAAATCCCCATAATGGATTTGGCGTCAATCGTATATCTTCCGGAGATTAAGTCGAAATCGTAATCAAAACAGGTAATGGTATTGACAAAAGACTTTACTTTGTCAATGGAGTTTAAAGAAATCTGAACTGTTTTCATGTGTAAGTATCCTCCTTTATGTCAAGTAATTTACTATATAGTACTTGTTTTACCAGAAAAAGTCAAGTAACAGTTCAGGCAGGCCTGCGCATTTACTGCGCTGGCCGTACCAAAACATAGAGCCTGGAAGCATCCAGCCCCTCGCCGGAGGCGACTTTTCATGGGCTGGACGCCGTAACAGTGAAGGTATCTGAACTGTTACAAAGTCAATCAGAAACAGGAGATTAGCGTGAGAAATTTAGAAGGAAGGAAAAAAGCAGCGCTTCATAATCTGGGCTGTAAGGCAAACGCATACGAGACAGAGGCCATGCAGCAGATGTTAGAACAGGCCGGGTATGAAATTGTAGATTTTGCAGAAAAAGCGGATGTGTATGTCATCAATACCTGTTCCGTAACCAATATGGCGGATCGGAAATCCAGGCAGATGCTCCATCGGGCAAAAAAGCAAAATCCTAAGAGCATCGTTGTTGCGGCAGGCTGTTATGTGCAGACGAAGGCAGAGGAAGTAAAACTGGATGCATCTGTAGATATACTGATTGGAAACAATAAAAAGCAGGAGCTGATTACGGCTCTGGAAGCTTATGAAAAAGGAATGTATACAGAAGATTCCTGTCTGACTGAAATCAATCACAGACAGCCGTATGAGAATTTAAGCATTACGGGAACTGCGGAGCATACCAGGGCGTTTATCAAAGTCCAGGATGGCTGCAATCAGTTTTGCAGTTACTGTATTATTCCCTATGCCAGAGGGCGGGTAAGGAGCAGGGCTTTTTCGGATGTACTTTCGGAAGTGCGTCTTCTTGCCAGGAAAGGCTATCAGGAAATTGTACTTTCGGGTATTCATCTGAGTTCGTATGGGACGGATATTGGTGAGACTCTGCTGCATCTGATTAAGGAGACGGCCAGAATAGATGGAATCCGAAGAATCCGTCTGGGCTCGTTAGAGCCTGGGATTGTGACAAAAGAATTTGCGGAATCACTTTCTGGAATTGCCAAAATTTGCCCGCATTTTCATCTTTCCCTGCAGAGTGGATGCGATGCAACGCTTGAGCGGATGAACCGGACGTATACGACAGAAGAGTACCGGCAAAGCTGCAAATGGCTGCGGCAGTATTTTAGCCATCCGGCGATTACGACAGATGTGATTACAGGATTTCCAGGTGAGACGGAAGAAGAATTTGCTGCGACAAAAGAATTTCTGCGGGAAATTCATTTTTATGAAATGCATATTTTTAAGTACTCGAAGCGTGAGGGCACAAAAGCGGCAGTAATGAAGGAGCAGGTGGCTGAGCAGGTAAAGGCAGCTCGGAGCGCGGAGCTGATTTCGCTTGCGCATGATATGTCACTGGAGTTTCGGGAATACTATGTCGGAACACGCAAAGAGGTTCTGATGGAAGAGGCTTTAGAAGTGGACGGCAGAAGATATATGGTTGGATATACGAAGGAGTATGTACGGGCCGCTCTTAAGACAGAGGATGACCTGGCGAATACATTTGCAGAGGGAACGATAACAGGGCGGCTGGCGGATGATTTATTTCTTCTGGGAAGCTGAAGCCGTATTCTTTTTATGGTTGAATTTTGGGACATAATATATTACAATAAACAGTAGCAATGCTTTTGCACCGCCTAACAAAGGCGGTCACACAAAAGAAGCAGAATATAAGGGCGTGGAATTATGCAGAATTTAAAGAATACACAATATTTTAAAGTTGAAAAAGAACCGGAGCTTAGGGTAGAGGACGTACTTTCTACCGTTTATGAAGCGCTGACAGAGAAAGGATACAATCCGGTAAATCAGATTGTTGGATATATTATGTCCGGTGATCCCACTTATATCACCAGCCATAATAATGCAAGAAGCCTGATTATGAAGGTAGAACGTGACGAAATCGTAGAGGAAGTATTACAGGAGTACATCAGAGAAAAACTTTCAGATTAGTATGGAGGCATGTATGCGGATATTGGGACTGGATTTTGGGACGCGTACAGTAGGGGTAGCGGTCAGCGATCCATTGGGGCTGACTGCGCAGGGTGTAGAGATTATCCGAAGAAAGTCCCCTGATAAACTGCGTCAAACTTTAGCAAGAGTCGAAGCCCTTGCCTCTTCTTATGATGTGGAAAAAATTGTTTTGGGATATCCGAAGCATATGAACAACACAGAAGGAGAACGCTGTGCGAAAACCAGGGAATTTAAGGAACTGCTGGAACGCAGAACGACGATTCCCGTGGAATTATGGGACGAGCGCCTGACTACAGTGGCGGCGGAAGATATTATGAAGGAGAGCGGCGTCCGCAGGGAGAACCGCAAAGAATATGTGGATGAAATTGCGGCCATGCTGATTCTGCAGGGCTATCTGGATTTTGCCGGAAATTTGGCCCATACATCCCAGGATAAAGTGCAGGAATTATGAGCGAAGACGGATGTATTTATGCGGCAATAACATCAAAAAAGGATATTAGAAAATATGGAAAAAATTATATTTAACGATCCGGATTCACAGGAGTCCATAGAGTTTTACTGTCTGGAACAGACACAGATTAATAATCAGAATTATCTGCTGGTCACTGAGGATGCAAACGGTGATTCAGATGCTTATATATTAAAAGAAATTTCTTCCGACGGTGAGGATACTGTCTATCAGATGGTGGAAGAAGATGCCGAGTTAGAAGCCATTGGCAGGATTTTTGCAGAGCTGATGGAAGATGTTGATTTGGAATATTAAGTGCGGATTTATAAAAAAATGATGGAGGTAATCGTTTGAAACAGAAAACAACAGAACATGCGAAGCTAAAGATCATTCCTTTAGGAGGGCTAGAGCAGATTGGAATGAATATTACTGCCTTTGAGTATGAAGACAGTATTATTGTCGTGGACTGCGGTCTGTCCTTTCCGGAGGATGATATGCTGGGAATTGATTTGGTGATCCCAGATATATCCTATTTAAGGGAGAATATCGAGAAAGTAAAAGGGTTTTTTATTACGCACGGGCACGAAGATCACATTGGTGCGATTCCTTATGTATTAAAGGAGATCAATGTACCGCTTTACGCTACGAAGCTTACAATCGGCATTATCGATCATAAACTGACGGAGCACAATCTGATTTCCAAGGTAAAGCGTAAGGTTGTGAAATATGGCCAGCATATCAATCTGGGGAATTTCCGGGTGGAATTTATCAAGACCAACCACAGCATTCAGGATGCGGCGGCTCTTGCCATTTATTCGCCGGCAGGCATTGTCGTCCACACCGGGGACTTTAAGGTGGATTATACGCCGGTATTTGGAGACGCGATTGATCTTGCGCGGTTGGGCGAGATTGGCAAAAAAGGCGTGCTTGCGCTGATGTGCGACAGCACCAATGCGGAGCGCCCCGGCTTTACTATGTCAGAGAGAACAGTAGGAAAGGCTTTTGACAATATTTTTTCTGAACACAGAAATTCGAGAATTATTATCGCTACATTTGCATCCAATGTAGACCGGGTGCAGCAGATTATTAATTTCGCCTGCAAATATGGCAGAAAAGTTGTTGTGGAAGGACGGAGCATGGTAAATATTATTTCCACGGCGACAGAGCTTGGATATCTGGATATTCCGGAGAATACGCTGATTGACGTCGAACAGCTGAAAGATTATCCGGACGAGCAGACTGTGCTGATCACTACAGGAAGCCAGGGCGAGTCGATGGCAGCTTTATCCCGTATGGCTTCCGGTACGCACAAGAAAATTGCAATCAAACCAAAGGATACCATTATATTCAGTTCCAATCCGATTCCCGGAAATGAAAAAGCCGTTTCCAATGTGATTAATGAATTATTCCGCAAGGGTGCGGATGTTATTTTTCAGGATGCCCATGTATCCGGCCATGCCTGCCAGGAAGACATTAAGCTGATTTATTCCCTGGTCCGCCCCAAATATGCGATACCCGTGCATGGAGAATACAGACACCTGATGGCGCAGGGAAAAATTGCGGAAGAACTGGGGTACAGCAGGGACAATATTTTTATCCTTTCTTCCGGAGATGTGTTAGAATTAGATGAGGAAGAAGCGAAAGTGACCGGACGGGTTCACGTAGGCAATGTCATGGTGGATGGTCTCGGCGTCGGAGACGTTGGAAATATTGTGCTTCGGGACAGACAGCATCTGGCAGAAGAAGGCATTATTATCGTAGTGCTGACATTAGAAGCCGGTTCCGGGCAGTTACTTGCGGGACCGGATATTGTATCGAGGGGCTTTGTCTATGTCAGAGGTTCTGAGAGCCTGATGGATGAAGCGAAGCATATACTGGATAGTACAATGCAGCTTATGATGGATAAAAACGTCACAGACTGGAGCCGTATCAAAGCTGAGATAAAAGAAGCTCTTGGGGAATTCGTCTGGAAAGAGACGAAGCGAAGACCGATGATCATACCAATTATTATGGAGGTATAAGACGTCGGCAGAAAAGAGGTTTGTATGGATCATATGCAGGAAGCTACACGGAATTTAATTGCTGCAATTGAAGCATGCCCGGAATACAGAAGATACGAGAATGCAAAACAGAAGATGTACAAATATCCGATTTTAAAGAAAAAAACGGATGAATTCAGGAAACAGAATTACGAATTGCAGAACAGTGACGCCGATATTTTTGAAGAGGCGGACAGGCTCTGGCAGAAATATTACCATATTATCCAGTATCCGGTTGTCTGGGAATATCTGGCGGCGGAAACTGCGTTCTGCAAGATGATGCAGAAGATGAACCTGCAGATTTTGGAAAACCTGGACTTTGAAACAGGATTTGAGGAGTTTCAGGAGACGTTTGATATCTGACGGAGGAAGAAATGAGCGCGAACAAAGTAGTAATGAAAATTGTCAGCATCAGTTTTTCCATTCTTGTTCTTGTGCTGCTTGTCGTGGTTTTGTACCGGGGAGGCCGGATTGCATACAGTTTTGGCTACCGTGTATTTACAGAGACTGCAATTGATCAGCCGGAACGGGGCAAAGATAAGGTGGTTCAGGTTTCTTCCGACATGGGCGCTAGGGAGTTGGGAGAGCTGTTGGAAAAGAAAGGGCTGATCCGCAGCGCAAGCCTGTTTGTCGTGCAGTTAAAACTGTCTGACTATTCCAACAAGATCAAAGCAGGGACTTATACGCTCTCCACTTCCATGACGGCAAAGGAGATGATGCAGGTGATGTCTGCAGACAATGAAGAAGATACTGAGACAGAGGAGCCGGATGGATCATGATAGAAGAACGTCTTGCAGCATATATCAATTCGCTGGATACCGGTAATACGGCATTTTTAGAGCAGCTCGAACAGGAAGCTTTCGAATATGGCGTGCCGATTATACGGAAAGAAACGCAGCGCTTGTTGAAACTGCTGCTTGCCATACAAAAACCAGAACGGATTCTGGAAGTAGGGACGGCAGTGGGGTTTTCCGCTCTTTTGATGGCGGAATATAACCCTGTTTTCTGCGAAATTGTTACAATAGAAAGCTACGAAAAGAGAATTCCCATTGCCAAGGCCAATTTTAAAGCGGCCAGAAGAGATAGGCAGATTACATTGCTTGAAGGGGATGCGCATAAGATTCTGCCTTCGCTGAAGAAACCCTTTGATTTTATTTTTCTGGATGCGGCGAAGGGACAGTATATTTATTTCCTGCCAGAGCTGCTTCGGTTGTTAAAGAACGGCGGAATGCTGGTATCTGATAATGTGCTGCAGGAAGGGGATATTATAGAATCCCGATTTGCCGTTACAAGGAGAAACCGCACGATTCATAAAAGAATGCGGGAATATCTTTATGAGGTAACGCATCATAGGGAGCTGACCAGCGCGGTGCTTCCTGTCGGGGATGGACTGACTGTCAGTGTAAAACGCCTGCCGGCCGCCGGCTCTGACGGGCAGGAAGAATGTCAGGGCATGGATGCTGCAAACAGAGCGGCGGAATCATTCAAAACAGATTGTGAGGGATAGCAGATGAAACGTCCGGAATTGCTGATACCGGCAAGCAGCCTGGAAGTATTAAAAATAGCAGTTGTATTTGGAGCGGATGCGGTATATATTGGAGGAGAGGCATACAGCCTTCGGGCAAAGGCAAAGAATTTTTCTATGGAAGATATGGAGAAAGGGATTGCATTTGCCCACGCATACAGGGTAAAGGTATATGTTACTGCAAATATCCTGGCGCATAATCACGATTTGGATGAAGCAAGGGCTTATTTTACGGAATTGAAGCGGATAAAACCGGATGCGCTGATTATTTCAGATCCGGGAGTGTTTGCCCTGGCAAAGGAAGTATGCCCGGAACTTGAGATCCATATCAGTACCCAGGCCAATAATACCAATTACGGCGCTTTTTTGTTCTGGTATGGCCAGGGCGCAAAGCGGGTGGTATCCGCAAGGGAACTGACACTTTCAGAGATCCGGGAGATCCGCAGCCGTATTCCGGAGGATTTGGAGATTGAGACATTTATCCATGGCTCTATGTGTATTTCCTATTCGGGAAGGTGCCTGCTCAGCAATTATCTGACAGGCAGAGACGCCAATCAGGGCAGCTGTACGCATCCCTGCCGCTGGAAATATGCCGTTATGGAAGAGAAAAGGCCGGGAGAATATATGCCCGTATATGAAAATGAGCGGGGTACATATATTTTTAATTCCAGGGATTTATGTATGATAGAACACATCCCTGATTTATTTGACGCAGGGATTGACAGTTTTAAAATCGAAGGCAGGATGAAGACAGCGCTGTATGTAGCAACTGTAGCGAGGACATACAGGAAAGCGATCGATGATTTTATGGAATCGCCGGAGAAATACCAAAAGAATTTGCCCTGGTATATCAGCCAGATATCAAACTGCACTTACCGTCAGTTTACTACCGGATTTTTCTATGGAAAACCGACAGAGGAAGCGCAGATTTATGATAATAACACGTATCTGAGAGAGTATACCTATCTTGGAATTGTGGAAGAATGCCAAGAAGACGGACTTTTTCAGATTGAACAGCGCAACAAATTTTCTGTAGGGGAAGAAATTGAGGTGATGAAACCAGACGGAGAGAATCTTGTGGTTACTGTTCAAAAGATTTTGGATGAAGACGGCCAGGAACTGGAATCCGCGCCTCATCCGCAGCAAAAGTTATGGATTGATTTAGGTACACCATTAATGCGTTATGACATTTTACGCAGAAAAGAAGAGGAGTGTTAATCATGGAACAGAAAAAATATGTCGCATATGTGGGCACTTATACCCATGAACACAGTATAGGGATTCATATCTATGATCTGAATGTGGAACAGGGAAGCATGGAGGAGCGCAAAGTCATAAATATCAATAATCCTTCCGATCTGCTTGTTTCCTGCAACAAGAAGTACTTGTATTCCATTACAGACGAGGGTGTAAAGTCATTTAAAATCCTTCCTGACGGTGATTTGGAAGCGATGAATGAGCAGTGGATTGGCGGCATGCGCGGCTGTTATCTGGATGTGGATGAACAGAACCGCTATGTATTTGTGGGCGGATACCATGATGGAAGAGTATCTATGCTGCATTTGAATGAAGATGGTTCTGTGGGTAAGATTGCGGATGGAATTTTCCATCAGGCAGTTGGACGGAATGCAGCTGACAGAAGTTCCAGGCCTCATGTAAACTGTGTTAAAGTAACACCGGATCAGAAATTTCTCTGTGCAGTAGACGGAGGGCTGGATCATGTAAAAGTCTATAAGATTAATTATGAGAGAGGAAAGCTGCATCTTGTGGATTTTATACGCTGTGATTTGGATTCCGCGCCGAAGATGATCCGGTTCAGCAAAGATGGGAAGAATGCATATGTTTTAAATGAGCTGAAAAACAGTGTGGATGTCTATCATTACAGCGTATCGGATAACGGGCCGGAATTTGAACGGATACAGACAGTATATACGGAAGACAAGACAGACAGAAGCTGCAGTGCGCAGAATATGGAATTCTCAAGAGACGGGAAGTATCTCTACTGTTCAAATGCCGGGACGAATGAGATTGTTATTTTTGAGCGAGAAGAAGAAACGGGTAGGTTAGAGCTGATCTGCATTACTCCAATCAGTGGATTTTTCCCAAAGGCGCTGGCAGTTTTTCCGGATAACAATCATTTTATGAGTTTGAATCATGAATCGGATGAGATCACGACGTTAAAGGTAGATTATGAGAAGAAGTATGTGCTGATGGACAGAAAGCCGATTAAGATATATAAACCAAATTGTGTTTATATTCATTGCCTGGAAGGCTAATTTAATATTGCAGGACAAAAGGCCGTTGAGACATACTTTTTTAAGTAGTGTTTCAGCGGTTTTTTGTGCTCCAAATGGATAAAGAGACGTTGTAACAGGCCGTTATCTTATATTGCAAATAGCTTATTTGGATGGTATAATAACCAAAGAAAAACAGGAACATAAAGGATGGAATATCTATGAAAAAATATATATGCGGACTGATTTTGGGCATTCTATGCACCGCAGTTTTTACAGGATGTGGGGATTTGGAAGAGCAGGCGGCGTTTGAGGATACAGAACCCCAAAAAGTGGAATTGGTTGTCTGGGGAGCCGAGGAAGATACGGAATTGATGAACCAGATCATCGAGAGTTTTCAGATAAACTATCAGGGCGAGGCAGATATTCAGATTTTATTTGAGGTACAGGGGGAATCTCAGTGTAAAGACGTACTGCTCGGAGGATTGGAAGATGGCGCGGATGTATTTGCCTTTGCGGATGACCAGCTAAACGCCCTGGCAGCTGCCGGGGCATTAGATCCGGTTGAAGATGCGGATGAGATCAGGAGCAGAAATCTTCCAAGCGCAGTCGAAGCGGCGACGATAAACGATCAGGTATATGCGTATCCATTGACTGCAGATAATGGATATTTTTTATATTATAACAAGCAGTATATCTCAGAAGAACAGGTAAAGACGCTGGACGGCATATTAGAAGCTGCCGCTGCAAACGGCAAATTATTTACCATGGACTGGTCTTCGGCATGGTATGTGTATTCTTTCTTTGGAAATACGGGGCTTCAGGTGGGACTGAGCGATGACGGGATTACGAACTATTGTACATGGAATCAGGCAGATGGGGAAATCCGGGGCGTCGATGTAGCGCAGGCTATGCTAAAGATTGCAAAAAATCCGGGTTTTTTTAGTTGTACGGATGAAGAATTTCTAAATGGAGTAAAAGACGGCTCCGTGATCGCGGGCGTCAGCGGCGTATGGAATTCCGTTGCGGTAACGGAAGCGTGGGGAGAAAATACCGGAGCTGCCAGGCTGCCAACGTATAGCTGCAGAGGCAGCCAGGTACAGATGGCGTCTTTTTCCGGCTGTAAACTGATTGGCGTAAATGCTTATTCAAAACATCCGGAATGGGCATCCAGGCTTGCTGAATGGATTACGAATGAAGCGAATCAGCGGCTCCGGTTTGAACTGCGCGGACAGGGCCCATCCAATATTGCGGTTGCGGATTCTGAAGAGATCAGGCAGTCGCCAGCGATTGCCGCTCTTTTAGAACAGTCTGAATTTTCACAGCTTCAGCGGGTAGGCGGCAAGTTCTGGGATCCTGTTACAAAATTTGCAGGAAATATGGCGGCAGGAAATCCTTCCGGCCAGGACTTACAGGAGCAGTTAGATGAGATGGCAGAAGGGATTTCTGCAAGATAGATATATAGTTGGAAAGGATTTATGAATGTAAGATGAAGAAAAAACTCACGATACAACAACGTCTGATACTTCCGATTATTCTGCTGGGAGTTGTGGCACTGATTTCAAACACACTGTCGGTTTTCAGTATCAACAACGTAAATTTCAATGCTTCAAATATCGTAGATAACGATATGGTAGGTTCGGAAACGCTGCAGAATATCCGTCATACCACTACAAATATCCATAAGATGGCGCTGTCTCATATTGTCGCAACGGATTATACTACCATGATCAATGTTGTGGCACAGATCAAAGAAGAAGAAAGTACGCTGGAACACTATTTGCATGAATATAAGAACTACGTTACAAAAGAGGAAGAAGCAATCTATGCGCAGCTTTTGGAAAACTATGATTCTTTTAAGCATTCCCTGGTCTATCTTGTATGTGCAAGTGCAGACAGTAAGACGCAGGATGCCTATGCTTATGCCAATGATGACGTGGCCCGCTTTGGCTCTGCCATAGCAGACAATACAGATGAACTGTATGCGGCTGTAAGTACTAGAATAGAAAGCGCCAGACAGAAGCTTTTGGCTGTCTATATTCTTTCCCTGGGCATTGCTGCTATATCGATTGCAGCCTGTCTGATATTAGTATTTGCAGCTGTCCGGATGAATAAAAAATATGTAATAACGCCTATCAAGAGTACGGTGGATACACTTCAGGAAAGTTCGCAGAAGCTTGACGAGGTGACAGGCGAAGTGCTGAAACGCACCCGTACGTCGGGAACAAGCGCCAGAGCCCTTTCTTCCCTTGCAGGTTCCCTGTCTATGGCGATTCAGAAGGTGGCAAATAATGCAGCGATTATAAACAGCAGCGCAGCAGATATCAAAGGCGATGTTCATGATATGGCAGAAGAATGCAGCGCCATTACAGATTATTCTTCTGCGATGAAGATACGGGCAAATGAGATGGAGGAAACAGCACAGGCAAATACAGAAGTAATTCAAAAAAAAGCCGCTGATATCCTGGAAGTGCTTGAAGAGGCAATTGAAAACAGCAAGAGTGTAGATCAGGTAGACAAACTGACAAAAGATATTGTATCGATTTCATCATCGACGAATTTGATTGCTCTGAATGCGTCGATAGAAGCCGCGCGAGCCGGCGAAGCCGGAAAAGGCTTTGCTGTTGTTGCAGCAGAGATTCAATCCCTGGCCAATTCCTGCAGTGAAACTGCCGGACGTATTCAAAAGGTCAATCAGGTTGTTACAAGCGCGGTACATAATCTGTCGAAACATTCTCAGGATATGGCAGACTATCTGAGTGAAACTATTTTGACGGAATTTCAGGAATTTGTCTGTTCCGGAAGACAGTATAAGGAAGATGCCGATTATGTAAAAGAAATGATCGATGCTTTTAACAGCAGAACAGATTGGCTTAGAAATTCCATGATTGAGATAGCAGATTCGATTGAAAGCATTACAAAAGCGATTGATGACGGCGCTTCCGGAATTACCGGGGTTGCAGGCAGCGCTAAGAGCCTGGTTGGGGATATGGAAGATATCACGGGCCGTATGGATACAAACCAGGGGATTGTGGAAGAACTGAATAAACAGATGCAGGTATTTGCAGATTTTTAAGAAACAGTGTTTTTTCGGATTGCTGCA